>NZ_JAYXUH010000038.1:0-1172 GCF_036040035.1 Photobacterium sp. S4TG1 | reverse complement strand
CCGACTGAGCTATCGAGGCAACGGAGCGCATTAAAAAGGTTTTTGACCTTTTCGTCAATGGTTTTTTTTTAAATAGTTACTAACATTGTCTTTTTTGTTCTGATTGTTGGTATTTTGAACGTGAATGTTTGGTTTTATATGTTTTTGTAGTCATCGAAACTATTAATACCAATTCGATAGTGAACGTTAAAAATTGAGTGTAAGCATAAAAAATAACAAATTTTAGTCTTTGAAAAAGAATAATTAATACTGAAAACCGTCAAAAGTGATCCTAGTTGTTCTCTCACACGGCGATTAATTATTTTTGACTGGCATCTTTTAGGCTCGATCACGCGATGAGTAGATCCTGAATAGCCTTGTACCTCAGCTTTCGAGATGTGAATGATGGGCTACCCCGTCATTCCCTACAGTGAGGTTACGAACGAGATAGGGAATCTACTATTTGCGCGTTGTGGATTGATTATTTTGGCTGGTGTCTTTTAGGCTCAATCACGCTGTGAATAGATCGCGGATAGCCCGTACCTCAGCTTTCGAGATGTGAATGATGGGCTATCCCGTCATTCCCTACAGTGAGGTTACGAACGAGATAGGGAATCTACTATTCGCGCGTTGTGGATTGATTATTTTGGCTGGTGTCTTTTAGGCTCAATTACGCTGTGAATAGATCGCGGATAGCCCGTACCTCAGCTTTCGAGAGGGGAATTTTATTAAAGTACAGACGAAAAAAAAACTTGTCTTTCGACAAGGTTTTCTTGTTTGGCTTCACTCTACTGGACTGAACCAGTGACATACGGATTAGCAGTCCGCCAAGCTTCTCATTAAGTGCCACCAACTGAACTAAGAGGGAATTGCATTAAACTCCAGATGTAAAAAAGCCCGCAATTGCTTGCGGGCTTTCTTATTTGGCTCCCTCTACTGGACTTGAACCAGTGACATACGGATTAACAGTCCGGCGTTCTACCAACTGAACTAAGAGGGAATTAACTTTTACTATTTAATACGATAACTCGTATTAAATTTTAATATGGTGCCTCGAGGCGGAATCGAACCACCGACACGAGGATTTTCAATCCTCTGCTCTACCGACTGAGCTATCAAGGCAAACACAGCAATATAATTGCTATTGTTGCATTTCTTACCGAAGTAAGAGAATAAATGGTGCCGACTACCGG
>NZ_JAYXUH010000037.1:0-1191 GCF_036040035.1 Photobacterium sp. S4TG1 | reverse complement strand
ACATTATGACAAAGCGTACAAGACGATTATTTAGTGCTGAATTTAAGCTTGAAGCAGCACAATTAGTTCTAGAACAAAATTACTCAGTAACAGAAGCAGCCCAAGCAATGAACGTGGGTAAATCTACGATGGATAAGTGGGTTCGACAGCTTAAAGAGGAGCGCCAAGGAAAAGCACCCAAAGCATCACCAATGACGCCTGAACAAATTGAAATACGAGAATTAAAAAAGAAGTTAGCGACACTTGAAGAGCATAATGAAATATTAAAAAAAGCCACCGCTCTCTTGATGTCAGACTCATTGAACAATTCTCGTTAATCGAGAAACTCAAGAAGAGCCACAGCATAACAACGTTATGCAAAGTATTAGGTGTTCATCGCAGTAGCTATAAATATTGGCAGAGACGGCCAAAGTTTATTTCTATTGAATTGATTAAACTTCGTTTTTTAATCAAAGAGGTACATGCAGCTAGCAATGGTTCTGCTGGGGCTAGAAGTATTGCAGGTATGGTTACTGCTCAAGGCATCGCCTTGAGCCGATATCGTGCATCTAAGCTAATGAAAGGCCTTAATCTTGTTAGTTGCCAATCGCCGAAACATCGATACCGTAAAGTAAAACAGGAACATATTGCGATTCCTAATCACCTTGATCGTCAATTTGCGGTTACATCACCAAATCAAGTTTGGGTCGGTGATGTGACCTATGTTTGGACTGGAAATCGTTGGATGTATCTTGCTGTAGTTATCGATCTATTTTCGAGAAAACCTGTTGGTTGGGCGATGTCTCTATCGCCTGATAGTCGATTAACAGGTAAAGCACTTCTGATGGCTTATGAATCACGAGATAAACCTAAAGAGGTTATGTTCCACAGCGATCAAGGTAGTCATTATACAAGTCGCTACTATCGACAATTATTATGGCGATGCCAGATTAAACAAAGTTTATCTCGTCGGGGAAATTGTTGGGATAACGCACCAATGGAACGTTTCTTTAGAAGTTTAAAAACAGAATGGGTTCCAAATGTTGGCTATCGTAGTTTTGCTGAAGCAAAACACGAAATCACTCGATATATTATTAGCTATTACAGCCAATTAAGGCCTCACCAATATAATGGCGGATTAACTCCTAATGAATCTGAACGATTATATTGGTTAACCTCTAAAACTGTGGCCAGTATTTGTTGACCACTACA
>NZ_JAYXUH010000036.1:0-1291 GCF_036040035.1 Photobacterium sp. S4TG1 | reverse complement strand
CTTTTTAGTTTTGTTGGTGATCTTTATTGGAAAAATTTGTGGCCTATTAATTATATGTCACTGGTTCAAATCCTGAAGAGCAAAGCCAAATAGAGAAGCTCGCAAGAAATTGCGGGCTTTTTTGCATCTTGACTTTGGTAAAACTAGCTTTCTAGGAAAGAGTGCTAGATCCCACCACCATACAATTTTCTTTTCGTTCATTTAGATGTAAAACAATCAGATTTATTAGTACCGCGTAACTTTATAATAGTATGTTCTAAACGAGGAGCAATGAGGGCGGCATTATCTAAATAAGCATTGTCAAAATTTGTACGGTATAAATCCGCGCGTTTTAAATTAACGTTGAACATTTTTGCAAAACTCATATCAGCGTTACGTAAATCAGCGTCTTGAAAAAGCACATCGTTTAGACATGAATTGTTGAAATTTGCGTATGTAATATCGGCATCACTTAAATCGGAACCTGTTAAATTACTATTACTAAAATTAGTACGTATTAAGTTTGCTCGACGTAAATCGACTCCTTGAAGATCAATATCAGAGAGATCTGCACGTGTTAAAATAGCACGCTTACCTCCTTTATTTTCTAACCATAATCTATGTTGTTCTAATATAGAATGTAGCTCTTGTTTAGTGTATGTATTCATCTTGCCAACTATTTTTTAATTAAACTATGCCATGTTTCTGTATCAGGACCGACAACACATTCCCCATTTATTCTCATAGATAGACGTATTAAACAGCGATCAACGACATCTTTAAAATCACTTGCGGGTAATAACCTGACCGAATCGACTAAAGCTAGACAATGAGGGGTTAGCTGTTTCTTTAATGTATAAAAAACCCATTTTCCTTTTTTTTCGTGATTCAATAAACCAGCTTTGTATAAAATTTTTAAATTACGAGATACGTTGTATTGTGCCTCTCCGATAATATCCATTGCTTCTGCGACAGCGATGCATTTATCAACGTGAAGGAATAGCCAAAATAACCGCAATCTATTCGGTTCAGATAATGCTTTTAATGAATCTATGTATTTTTCATCCATAATAACGATGACCTTTTTATTTAGTAGCGCTCTTTTCTCTTAAGGAGAGTTTTAAGAAATTTTACGGACTATGATTTTTTGAGTGAATAGTACTACACCTAACATATACACACTTGCGCCATTGTGCAAGTAATGACGGGTGTTTCTTATTTTTAAATGAGAATGAAAAGTTCTATGGATGAGGTTGTTCTATAAAGCACCAAATTGAACGATATTAATAAGCTTTGAACAATTGACGATCAG
>NZ_JAYXUH010000035.1:0-1474 GCF_036040035.1 Photobacterium sp. S4TG1 | reverse complement strand
TGTTAGTGCAAGTTAGTAATGTCACATAACTCTCCCAAATAGAAATGTCACACTGTGTCAGACTCTTTCATCAAGGCTATATTCATGGCTCGTTGTTGTGCGGCTCGGCTAATGTTCCTTTTACTCCGCGTTCGTTCCGGAGTGTTTTCTCTCTGCTCTTGGCTTTGCTTAGCAAAGGCGAGTACTGCACTTAGTCGTTTGTTATCAACGATGGCTGCTTGGTTTACCGTTCGAAGTTTATCGAAAACAGAATAAGTTAATGGTTGGCCACAATGCTTAATACTAATGGTGCCATCAGGATAGTCGTAAACCATGATGGGTTTACCTATCAAACGGTTATTAGCATCGTTAGGTTCGATTAAGTAAACAACTTTATCGTATTGGATAGTAAGAGAGCGTGTGAGTACGCGGCTTCGCTGACGAGCGAAGATATCATCAAGTTCACTTGATGATTCTCGTAATGGGCGATGTGCGTCGTGAAGTGAATAGGGTGTTCGTGCAAAACGTTGATTAAAATCAGCAATAAATTTAGGTAACCAGGCGTTGGCTTCTTCAATCGAATCAATGCCAGCAAGACGCATTTCTTTAATCAGACGGTCTTGTAGTGTTTTATTAGCACGCTCTACGCGTCCTTTTGCTTGAGAACTATTGGCACAAATTAAATCGATATTAAGTTCAAACAAAGCACGGCCAAACTCAGTCATTTGCTTACCTGTTTTTACTTCGTCTCGATTGAGTCTAAATACTGAATGTTTGTCGCTGTAAAAAGCGATAGGTTTTCCATGCTCTTCAATGTATTGGCGTGTGATATTCATGTAATCAAAGGTTGATTCAACATCATTGAATCGCAAGGTCATGAGTCGACCTGTCGCATCATCGATATATACCGTAAGACAACATTTCTCTGCTCGGCCTTCAAACCAATCATGGTGAGAGCCATCTATTTGTACTAGTTCACCTAGGCATTCACGACGATAGCGGGGTTGATAAACCTTTGGCTTTGCTTGACGTTTAGAGATCCAAAAACCTTCCGCCATCATCCATTGACGTAACGTTTCAGTTGAGAGTTTTAGTTGGTGTTTTTCACGCAATTTTTCATTAGCAAATGTCGGTCCAAAATCGATATAGAACTGACGAACAATATCAATCACACGCTGCTTAAATTTAGGTGTATAGCGCCGATTACTCGGCTTACCACGGCGTAATGAGACCAATCCCGCTGGACCTTGTCCGCGATATTGATTAACGAGGCGTTGGATATGTCGTCGAGATAATTTTAGTAACTCAGCAGCATCTTTTTGTCGAAGTCTTCGCTCACTAATATCACGAATAACATCAACTCGATTTAATTCTTTTGGACTCATGGAAAGTAACATGGCACAGAGATCTATACTTGGCGGAAAACACCACCAAGTATACCAATATGTGACATCTCTAAGTTGGTAAAAAGTGACATTACTATATTGGGTTTACA
>NZ_JAYXUH010000034.1:0-2124 GCF_036040035.1 Photobacterium sp. S4TG1 | reverse complement strand
AAGAAGCCCGCAAGAAATTGCGGGCTTTTTTACGTTTGAAATTTGGCAACTGTTGAATAATAAAGAAGCGAATCCTTCTCCCACCATCATATAATTCCTTCTTAGTTCAGTTGGTACTCTTTATTGGGGAACTTAGCGGCCTGTTAATTCACATGTCACTGGTTCAAGTCCAGTAGAGTGAAGACAAATAAAGAAGCCCGCAAGAAATTGCGGGCTTTTTTACGTTTGAAATTTGGCAACTGTTGAATGATAAAGAAGCGAACCCTTCTCCCACCATCATATAATTCCTTCTTAGTTCAGTTGGTACTCTTTATTGGGGAGCTTAGCGGCCAGTTAATTCACATGTCACCGGTTCAAGTCCAGTAGAGTGAAGACAAATAGAGAAGCCCGCAAGAAATTGCGGGCTTTTTTACGTCTGAAATTTGGCAATTGTTGAATGATAAAGAAGCGAATCCTTCTCCCACCATCATATAATTCCTTCTTAGTTCAGTTGGTACTCTTTATTGGGGAGCTTAGCGGCCTGTTGATCCGTCGATTTTTATAATTTGTTTTATTTCATTTTCTAAGGCATCAAAATAAGGGTTCCATGTAAGGCGTGCATGTACTTTTCCTTTTTCTTTATATCCCCATGCTGAGAACCAAATATTTTCACCTTGCTTGCAAAGCTCTGTTTGGGTGTCATCTAAGCTATTTTTGCAAATCAATTTCTCACCGTTTTTTCCATAATAATAGTTTGAAGGGGAGAATAATGGACTCATGTGTGACGCTGTACTGATTTTTTGTGATGTGAGAGACATAGAGTAAGTTTTATTTCTCTCTAATAACGATAAGTTTTCTTTTTTACCATACCAGATAAATTTACTATTTGGATTTGAAAAGTTTTTGCTAAAAATATCCGCAATAGCGTGAGTATTAATAATGCTATCTGCTTCACTAACAGCGATTAATGTAGGTATGGTGATCTGTTTGTGAGCAATTTTTTCCCTAAAAGTAACTGCACTTTTTGAATACTCAGCCATACCGTGTAGTGGCATTGAATTGTATTTTGCAAAGTTATCTTCTTGTTCGGCAATCCCATCCCAAAATAAGGCTGCAAATGAGCTGAATTTTTCTAATATAGGATTTACTGACTTAAAGCCGGGAGAGATAAGTACTAACCCTGCAATATCCTTATTCTTTAAACTATTTATTGAAACTAAATTTGCTCCAGTAGAGAAGCCCCCTAGCCATACTTCTTGATGGTTTTTCTGAAGTAAATTTGTATAGTGATCAACAATATTTTGCCAATCTGAATAAGTGGTTAAGAGAATGTCTTTAGGGGAGCTGCCGTGCCCAGGTAAGAGTAGAACTTGAACATAAAATCCTTGTGCGGCAAAGGTTGAAGCAAGATCGCTAAAGCTATGAGGTGAGTCTCCCAGCCCATGAACTAATAGAATTGCTTTATTTGAATGTTTATTTCCACGTTCAAATGGCATATTCATTGATAATTCTCGTTCATGATCTGTTGAGATAAACGAGCGATGTTGAGTTAACCAACTTTTAGTTACTTTTAGGTAGTCTGTAAATGTGGGCTGAAGATAGTCATAATAAGATTTAGATAAATGCAGAGGTTTTGGATTGTTATAACCTGTAGAACAACTAAGTGTTAGTAATGGAATGATTGTAAAAAAAAGTAAAACAGTCAATTTACGCATCAATAGCAACTATGGTAATAAATTATCGATTTCAGATATTATGCCAATAAAACACGTCTATTCGCTGTAAGTTTATCCTATGAAATCTCACTATAAAGAAGGGCATCGTCAATGCTGTTAGGGAAAATTGCATCAAGATTTTAGAGTAATTTATGATATAGGTATTAAGTAGGCCATCAAGTCTTTTGATGTAAAACTATGGCCTATAGCTCAATTAAATAAATGAAATGCCTTAGATGCACTATTGTATTTATTGGTTGTGGTTTGTTGCATAAAACACCAAATTGAATGATATTAATAAGCTTTGATTAATTGGTGATCACTTAAAAAGCTTTTTAATATTATTGCTTTACAAGGGAAAGGGCGCGCTATACTATACGCGGCATTGGAGAGATGGCTGAGTGGTTGAAAGCACCGGTCTTGAAAACCG
>NZ_JAYXUH010000033.1:0-2127 GCF_036040035.1 Photobacterium sp. S4TG1 | reverse complement strand
GTTGATTTGTTAGCAGCACTACAAGCACGTCAATCTGAAGTGCCAGTATTTCTACTAGCAGAACGCGCACGTACTTCTATCCTTAACAACCGCCAGTTAATGGAACGTGTTGATGAGTGTTATTCTGTACTAGAAGACACTGCTGACTTCGTTGCTGGCCGTATCGTTGCTTCAATGCGTCGTTACCGTGCACAAGTGTTACCACCGTTCATGAAAGCGATGATGCACTACAACGATATCCATGAGTACTCATGGTCTGCTCCAGGTCACCAAGGTGGTATTGGTTTTACTAAGACCCCTGCTGGTAACCAATTCTTTGAATTCTTCGGCGAAAACTTGTTCCGTACCGATATGGGTATCGAGCGTGCTGCACTAGGTTCACTACTTGACCACAGTGGCGCATTTAAAGATTCAGAAGTTGAAGCTGCTAAGATCTTCGGTGCTCACCAGTCTTACTCTGGTATCGTAGGTACTTCAGGTTCAAACCGTACTATCATGCAAGCATGTATGAAAGATGATGACATTGCTATTTGTGACCGTAACTGTCACAAATCAATTGAACAAGGTCTGATCCTAACGGGCGCACGTCCAATCTACATGGTGCCTAGCCGTAACTGCTACGGTATCATCGGTCCAATCAGCAAAGTTCAAATGAGCAAAGAAGGCATTGCGCTTAAAGCGAAAAATGCAGGTATTCCGTTCAATGCTGATGAGAAAAAAGCAAGCTACGCTGTAGTAACTAACTGTACTTACGACGGTTTATGTTACCACTCAGAAGTGACTGAAGCGCTACTAGGCGAAAGCTCTAGCCGTATTCACATGGATGAAGCTTGGTTTGGTTACGCACGTTTTAACCCTATCTACAAGGGTCACTACGCAATGCGTGGCGATGCTAAAGACCACACCGGTCCTACAGTATTTGCAACTCACTCAACGCACAAGTTATTGAATGCATTGTCTCAAGCATCATACATTCACGTACGTAACGGTGAAAACGCGATTAACTTCGATCGTTTCAACCAAGCTTACATGATGCACACTTCAACATCACCACTATACGCAATCTGTGCGTCTAACGATGTCGCTGCAAACATGATGAAGGGCGAAAGTGGTCTATCGCTAACGAACGAAGTTAACCGCGAAGCGATCATCTTCCGTCAAAACATGCGTCAACTATTCAACGATTACACGGCTGAAAACGATTGGTTCTTCAAGCCTTGGAACGCTGAAACTGTTACTGAAATGAACGGTGACAAAGTTAATTTCGAAGACGCTTCTGTTGAGTCACTAATGACTATCCAACAGAACTGGAAATTGACTCCTGGCGACAAGTGGCACGGCTTTGACGAAATCGACAATGACTGGTGTATGCTTGATCCAATCAAAGTGAGCTTGCTAACTCCGGGTCTTGACGACAACGGTAACTTCCTAGAAACAGGTGTTCCAGCAGCACTTGTTACTGCATACCTAGGTCGTTTCGGTATCGTACCAACACGTACCACTGACTTCCAAGTAATGTTCCTATTCTCAATGGGTATTACTAAAGGTAAGCGTGACACATTGATCAACACATTGTTGTCATTCAAGCGTCACTACGATGCTAACGCAGATATCGAAACATTACTGCCTGAGCTAGTAGCGTCTGCTCCTGAAGTTTACCGTGGTCTAGGTCTTAAAGATCTTGGTAACAAGATGTTTGAATACCTAGTACGTCACAACCCAAGCCAAGTACTGAACCACGCGTACTCAAGCCTTCCTGAAATGGAAGTGAAACCACGTACTGCTTACCAGTTCGTCGTATCTGATGACGTAGAACTAGTACCTTCTGACAAGCTTGTTGGTCGTGTTGCAGCGAACTCTGTTATCCCTTACCCACCAGGCATTCCAATGCTAATGGGTGGCGAAAACTTCGGTGATGATACAAGTCCTCAAATCCAGTACTTGAAAGCACTAGAAGCATGGGACGCTGAGTTCCCTGGTTTCGAACACGAAACTGAAGGCGCAGAAATCGAAGACGGTAAATACCACGTTCTTTGTATCAAAAAAGAAGCACTATAATCGCCTAATGCGATAATGTGACTACCCTATCAAATCCCTCGTTGGCAACAGCGAGGGATTTTTTTTACG
>NZ_JAYXUH010000032.1:0-2416 GCF_036040035.1 Photobacterium sp. S4TG1 | reverse complement strand
CAACGGTCAAGTGGTGATTGATATTACTGATGGCGCTGACGCGGGGGGTAATGAGCACGGTGAAATCACCATCACTGAAGGTGATTTAACCCCTCAAACGGGTGAGCAAGGTTATCCTGTTTCAGGCTCTACAACAGTAGTCATTGAAGCTGGAGCTGATCGTTTAGATCCCACCAAGGTCACTATCGATCCAAAACAATTAACCACGTTAATTGATGAACTGTCATCTGAATTAACCACGGGCAATAATGAAGCGATCAGCTTCCATTATGACGCTGCAACAGGCGTATTAATTGGTAGTACCGCAACGGGTGAGCCTGTTGTGACGGTATCATTGGATGCGGTACAAGCGGCTAATGGTCATGATATCGATGTAAAAGTGACTATCACTCAAGAAAAACCATTAAATCACACTGACAGTGGTGTGGATGGTTTAGTGGATAGCATTAACGATCAGATCACCATTGATGTGCCGATTCAAGCGCAAGACACTGATGGTGACTGGTTAGAAAAACCTGCCAATGTTGATATCACTATCAAGGATGGCGCCAACCCCGAATTTGGTACCGATAGCGGCACCACCATTGATGAAACGACTCAACAAGGGCAAGTCATCCATGGTGATGTGCCTCTTGATGTGGGCTCTGATGCTATTCACCACATTGATTTCAATGCCGACCAACCGAGTTTAAATACAATCACCAGTAACGGTGAAGCAACAACATTTACGGTTTCAGGTAATGTTCTGACTGTTATTGATAGTGATAATAAGCCAGTGATGGTGGTGACTATCGCAACGGATGGTTCGTACACTGTTGAAGTCACAGGCCCGATTGATCAATCAGCGAGTGATGTTGTTAATTTGAACTTGGGTGTGACGGCCACCGATAACGATGGCGATACCACTAACGGTCAAGTGGTGATTGATATCACTGATGGCGCAGACGCGGGGGGTAATGAGCACGGTGAAATCACCATTACTGAAGGTGATTTAACCCCACAAGGCAGCGAGCAAGGTTATCCTGTTTCAGGCTCTACAACAGTAGTCATTGAAGCTGGAGCTGACCGTTTAGATCCTACCAAGGTCACTATTGATCCAAAACAATTAACCACGTTAATAGATGAACTGTCATCTGAATTAACCACGGGCAATCATGAAGCGATCAGTTTCCATTATGACGCTGCAACAGGCGTATTAATCGGTAACACGGCGGCAGGTGAGCCGGTTGTAACGGTGTCATTGGACGCGGTACAAGCGGCGAATGGTCACGATATCGATGTAAAAGTGACCATCATTCAAGAAAAACCGTTAAACCATGTAGATAATGGCAACCAAGGTTTAGTTGATAGCATCAACGATCAGATCACCATTGATGTGCCGATTCAGGCGCAAGACACTGATGGTGATTGGCTACAAAAGCCTGCCAATGTTGATATCACTATCAAGGATGGCGCTAACCCCGAATTTGGTATCGATAGCGGCACTACCATTGATGAAACGACTCAACAAGGGCAAGTCATTCATGGCGATGTGCCTCTTGATGTTGGCTCTGATGCTATTCACCACATTGATTTCAATGCCGACCAACCAAGTCTTCAAGGTATTACTAGTAACGGTGAAGCAACAACATTTACGGTTTCAGGTAATGTTCTGACTGTTGTTGATAGTGATAATAAACCAGTGATGGTGGTGACTATCGCAACGGATGGTTCGTACACGGTTGAAGTCACTGGCCCGATTGATCAAAACGATGCTGACATTGCCAACATTAACCTAGGCGTGACGGCGACGGATAACGATGGCGATACCACTAACGGTCAAGTGGTGATTGATATCACTGATGGCGCAGACGCGGGGGGTAATGAGCACGGTGAAATCACCATTATTGAAGGCGATTTAACCCCACAAGGCAGCGAGCAAGGCTATCCGGTTTCGGGTAATACGACGGTTGTGATTGAAGCCGGGGCTGACCGTTTAGATCCCACCAAGGTCACTATCGATCCAAAACAATTAACCACGTTAATTAGCGAATTAGAATCAGAATTAACCACGGGCAATAATGAAGCGATCAGCTTCCATTATGACGCCGCAACAGGTGTATTAATTGGTAGCACGGCGGCAGGTGAGCCAGTTGTGACGGTATCATTGGATGCGGTACAAGCGGCTAATGGTCATGATATCGATGTAAAAGTGACTATCACTCAAGAAAAACCATTAAATCATACCGACAGTGGTGTGGATGGTTTAGTCGATAGCATTAACGATCAGATCACCATTGATGTGCCGATTCAGGCGCAAGACACTGATGGTGACTGGTTAGAAAAGCCTGCCAATGTTGATATCACTATCAAGGATGGCGCCAACCCCGAATTTGGTACCGATAGCGGCACCACCATTGATGAAACGACTCAGCAA
>NZ_JAYXUH010000031.1:0-5913 GCF_036040035.1 Photobacterium sp. S4TG1 | reverse complement strand
CTGTAGAAAATGAACATATTATGTGGCAATTCTGCTGAGTAATCATGCTCTCTATATTCTTTGGAACTCTCGTTGCTACGATTATTCTCTATTGAAAAATTAGCTGGCCATAATGTCGATTTTCTACATAGCTGGATGATCAGTTTACTTCATGTTATTTAAAGGGAGAGGTTATCTTATAGGGTAGTTATTACTGCTAAATTAGATGTTAGTTCTCTTTTTTTTGCAATAACTGACTGTAAAAAAGATTTATATTTTAGAATAGTGATTTGATATTTATAAAGAATTAGTCGTCTGGGGGGAGGATTATAAAGTTTTTTTTATTTATATATCTATAAGTGATGAGGTGGGGTTTGTTACGATAGAGTAGATCTTTGTCGTCGATGATAACGACAAGCGCAGCAAGAGTAATTATTGCTGCGCTTGAAATGAGAATTATAGAATTTGATTAAGGATATGATCGGCTTTAATTCGGCGAATTCGCTTAATTAATTTCTTCACTTGCAGTGGATAGCTGTCGATTTTCTCGATTTGTTTATAGCTACCAATTAATGTGGTGTGGGTTAGTATACAATCTATTTCTTGCTGAGTTTGCGGTGCGAGAAGTTGATTTTTATCATGAATAAGAATGGCGTTTTCTAAGTCAAGTTTCCATGCTCGAGGGTTTAAGTTATTACCTGTTACCAGCATGTATTGATCGTCGACCCAGATCCCTTTGAGATGGAAGCTATTATTATCATGTTTCCACAGATGAATAGCTAATTGGCGACTTGCGATTGCTGCTTCATTACTTTTTGCAAAGTTACGTAAGTTTACTTCGTAAAGATAAGGTAAACCGGCAATAGTTTTAAACGGCTCTGACGGTGGAATATAAAAGTCGTTTGCTGTTTTGTCACCAACAACAATAGTAACCTTAACACCACGTTTGAGGGCTTTAATAACTTCTTTGCTGACGCCGCGAGGGAAATTAAAATAAGGCGTGCAAATAGTTAGTTTATTCTGTGCGCTGGCAATTAAAGTGCAAATATCTTGATTAAGCTGATTACGACGTTTACCTAAACCAATAAGTGGTGTTAAGCCTACTTCATCTGCTGCAATAGCTTCTGATACGTAGTGGTAGCTTGCTTGTTGCAATTCTGCTCGAAGATCTTTTATCGCGCTTTTTAATGATTTTGTATCGGGACGTTCTGCTTGGTTTAGACAATTGACCGCATCACTTTCAACTAAGGTTTCAGTGATAAATTGTGCCATGCTATTCGCTAATTTGTTATTTTTGATCACATGATAGCGGTCGTAACGGTAGCGGTCGTGTTGTGCAAGATAAACATCATTAAGGCTAGCACCGCTATATATCACGGTATCATCGATAATAAAGCCTTTTAAATGTAAGACTCCAAATACTTCACGATTTCGAACTGGTACGCCAAGAACTTCAATAGGATGCTGATATTTCTCAGCATATTCACGGTATAACGCGGCATTACCATCAGATTGACTTGCGCCAATAAGACCTCGCTGAGCTCGATGCCAATCAACGAATACTTTTATATCTAATGCCGGATTACGTTGTTTTGCTTCGTATAGCGCTGTCAGTATACCGCGACCAGCTTCATCATCTTGTAGATAAAGCGCAACGATATAAATACGCTGCTGTGCTGAATCGATTTCTTGGTACAAACGCTCTCTGAAAGAACTCGCGTCAAAAAGAGTCTCTAAATTTTCGGGCTTGTGCGCAATACGCGGCAGCTGATCTATTTGCTGCCTGTTAGCAATAGCTGAATCCATTATCGCCTCGTTTACACGATCTATAAGAAGATAAATTTGAGTTAAGGATCGAATTATATCAGAAAAAATAGCAAGTCAACCTATCTCATTGTCAGATATATAACTGCTTCACTAAATTGTGATTATGATTGAACTTTATATTGCATTGGAATGAGTTTTTTTCCGCTATTACAATAACGTTCAAAACGTTGTTGTAAATCATGAGGTAGTTGCTGAGGTGATAACGTAATAAACCCTGCGTGTTGATATAGAGCTTCAAGTTCTATAAACGCAAAGCAATAACACGGTTTTTGTTTTATTTGTGGTGTAACATGCTGAAGTAAATGAGTTGCTATTTTTTGACCGCGGAATTCAGGTTTGACAAGCATACCCGTTAACAGTTGTAACTCCCCAATAGGCTTAAATCGAACACAACAAACAATCCCTAGTGGTGATTCTCCAACCCATAAAATTTCATCACGCTTGGCTTTCCCTGCGGGATAAAAATCCTTATAGAGTTTATTGACGATAGGTAAACGAATTATCTTTAACGGTTGATAGTGAACTTGGCTCATGGGAAAACACTGCGTTGTGAGATTGAATCGGGTAAAATGAATCAAATAGTATAAAGATATGGTCTCAAATTAACATGAAAGTTTTACATGATCGTGGCTTAGCGCCTTATCATACCTTTGGTATTGATGTTACCGCCAAACAGATTGTTGAAGCCGAAAATATCGATGATTTTATTCATATTTGGCACGATTCAAATTTTAATAATATGTCTAAATTAGTCGTAGGACATGGAAGTAATTTACTTTTTTGTGAAGCCTATGAAGGTGTGGTTATTCTTAATCGTATTAAAGGTATTACATTAACAGAAACGTCATCGAGTTTTTGTTTGCATGTTGGTGGCGGTGAAGATTGGCATCAATTGGTCCGCTGGTGTGTTGAGCGTAATATAGGTGGCTTAGAAAATTTAGCTTTAATTCCTGGTTGTGTAGGTTCATCACCGATTCAAAATATTGGTGCTTATGGTGTTGAGCTCAAAGATGTGTGCCAATATGTTGATGTGCTTGATGTCATTACTCAGGAAATTAAACGCTACGACGCTGCATCATGTCAATTTGGTTACCGAGATTCTATTTTTAAACATCAATTAAAAGATGGTCATATTATTGTTGCGGTTGGTTTTTGTTTGCCGAAAATATGGCAGCCTAAAATTACGTATGTACCTTTAAATCAATTTGATTTAGCAACAGTTACTCTTCAGCAAGTATTTGATGCTGTATGTGAGATCCGTCAAGCCAAATTGCCTGATCCCGCAGTGATTGGTAATGCGGGCAGTTTTTTTAAAAATCCGATTATTTCAAAAAAGGTATTAAAGAAGCTAGTTATTGATTACCCAGCGATACCTAGTTACGGTGTTGATGAGCAGCATGTGAAATTAGCAGCAGGTTGGCTTATTGATCAATGTGGTTTAAAAGGTTATCAGATTGGTGGCGCTAAGGTACATCCACAACAAGCGTTGGTATTGACTAATATTGGTACGGCAACGGCGCAAGATGTTATTCAACTTGCACGGTATGTCGTTGATAGTGTGGCAACAAAATTTGATATAGCATTAGAACATGAGGTGCGGTTTATGGCAGCTAACGTTGAAACGCATTTGGCCGAGATACAAGCATAATGAAAGAACATTCAACCCGTTTAGCTCTGATTCGTTTATTAGCCGATGGCCATTTTCATTCAGGTGAAAAATTAGGCCTAGCGCTAGGAATGTCACGTGCTGGTATTGCGAAACAAATTAAAATCATTCAGCAGTGGGGACTAGATTTATATAGTGTTCAAGGCAAAGGTTATTGTTTAGCAGCCCCTATTGAATTACTTGATAGTCAGTGTATTGCAAAATTGGTTAGTTGCCCTCAATTAGAATTGATTCCGGTAATAGATTCGACTAATCAGCACTTACTTAATCAAATCGATCAATTACCGAGTGGTGCTGTTTGTCTTGCTGAATATCAACAAGCCGGCCGTGGTCGACGTGGTCGCCAGTGGCAATCGCCTTTTGGTAGTAATTTATATTTATCTACTTATTGGCGTTTAGAGGCAGGTGTTGCGGCGGCGATGGGGTTAAGCTTGGTGGTTGGTGTAGCGATTGCTGAAGCGTTACAACAACTTGGCGCGCCTGATATTCGCGTAAAATGGCCCAATGATCTTTATTATCATGATCAAAAGTTAGCGGGGATTTTAGTTGAAATGACAGGGAAAGCGGGTGACGCCGCACATTTAGTCATTGGAATTGGATTAAATATTGCGATGCCTACGGCAGCGACAACAATGATAGATCAAGCTTGGACCAATCTTAGTGCTGCATGTTCACCATTGCCGTCGCGTAATGTGTTAGCGGCAACGTTAATTGATCGCATTCATCAAACGCTAGCAGAATATGAAAATATTGGACTCAGTGGTTTTGTTGAGCGCTGGAATAAAATAGATAATTTTTTAAATCGGCCTGTTAAACTGCTTATTGGTGATCGTGTAATTGAAGGTATTGCTCGCGGTATTAATGAGCAAGGGGCTTTATTGCTGGAAAATGATAATGATATTACTGCTTATGTTGGTGGTGAAATCAGCCTTAGAGGTTGTTAATGCAGTTATTAATTGAAGCGGGTAATACTTACGTTAAAGTTGCGCTATTACAAGTCAGTGGTCAAGTGGAGCTGATTGGTAAATATCCAAGTAAAAAATTAGAGTTAGTGTTGGATCCTATTTTAGAACAAAAGATCAAACGTATTGTTTTTGCAAGTGTTGGGCCTGTTGAAGTGGATAATACGATTCAGCGTATTGCGCAAGTTGCGAATATTCCTGTGCTGCAAGTAAAAACGATGCGTAAAGATTTTGGGGTTAAAAATGGCTATAGTGAATACCAATATTTAGGTGTTGATCGTTGGTTAACATTAGTCGCTATTCATCAAAAGTTTAAGCGTCCTACAGTTATTGTTGATATTGGTACTGCATTAACATTTGATGTTTTAAGTGGTGATGGAAAGCACCTTGGTGGCTGGATCGCACCTGGTTATCAATTAATGATGAAAGTGGTACTGGAAAATACCACCAAGGTGTTTTCTGACCATGATCATAGTGATCGACTAAGTTTGGCTGACAATACAGCTGATGGTCTTAAAAATGGTTGCCGCGCAGCTTTGATTGGTTTGATTGAATACGGCCTAAAAGAAGCTCGAGAAAAACTGACGGTAGAGCCTGAAGTGGTGTTGTGTGGTGGTGGTGTTCGTCATCTTCCTTTAGACGATATTAAAAATTATAATCACCGCTCTGAATTGGTTCTTGAAGGGCTCGCTTTGTATGCGAAATGTCGATAATGGATAAAATTACGTCAGTTGATAAAAAAAGCATAAAAAAAAAGCACTAAAGTATTGCATCAAAAATCATCATTATCTAGAATGCGCATCAATTAAGCCGACTTAGCTCAGTAGGTAGAGCAACTGACTTGTAATCAGTAGGTCACCAGTTCGACTCCGGTAGTCGGCACCAGTTTCAAGAATTTCGGTGGGGTTCCCGAGTGGCCAAAGGGAGCAGATTGTAAATCTGCCGGCACTGCCTTCGAAGGTTCGAATCCTTCCCCCACCACCATTATTCAAATAGTTAAATAGCGCTACGAGTAAAAAAAGTTTTTGCGGGCATCGTATAATGGCTATTACCTCAGCCTTCCAAGCTGATGACGCGGGTTCGATTCCCGCTGCCCGCTCCACACTTCTTGTGTGCTGATATAGCTCAGTTGGTAGAGCGCACCCTTGGTAAGGGTGAGGTCGGCAGTTCGAATCTGCCTATCAGCACCACTCTTCAGTCAATATTTATCAATTTGTTATATACTCAACAAACCCATGTTTGGTTGTGTGGTCGTAATGCCACTAAATACCGTGCCCAGAGGGACTATCCATGTCTAAAGAAAAATTCGAACGCGTAAAACCGCACGTTAACGTTGGTACTATCGGCCACGTTGACCACGGTAAAACAACTCTAACTGCTGCTATCTGTACTACACTTGCAAAAGTGTACGGTGGTACAGCGAAAGATTTCGCATCAATCGACAACGCTCCTGAAGAGCGCGAGCGCGGTATCACAATT
>NZ_JAYXUH010000030.1:0-14504 GCF_036040035.1 Photobacterium sp. S4TG1 | reverse complement strand
ACTGACTATCGGTAACCGCTTGCGCCGTTGTCCGTGTCAGTGAGGTCGCATTATAGGGGGATTTTTAAAGCTGACAAGCATAATTTTAAAAAATAATTTCGTTTGCTTAGATTAAAAGCAAATATGACATTAATTGGCATTTTTATAATCTATTTGTTATTAATGACAATTTTTAACTCGATATAAACAGTTGGCAATTAAAGCTATATCTGCCGCTATTTGATAAAAGTAATCACACCAATGATATTTATAAATAGTAATAACTAACGACTAAGAAGATTTAATAGTAAAGATAGGGAAATAAAAGATAAACGAAGTAGCAATAGCAGATAGGATGAATAGCATTACCAACAAAAGATCAAAAAAAAAGCCGAGTCCAAAGGACTCAGCTTTCTTCTTATTTAACGGCTATTGCTTATTCAGCAGTAGCTTCTTCCTTTGCAGGACGGTCAACTAACTCGATGTAAGCCATAGGAGCTTTATCACCAGTACGGAAACCGCACTTCATGATACGAGTGTAACCACCAGGACGCGCTGCAAAGCGTGGACCTAGTTCGTTAAATAATTTCGCAACAACTTCGTTATCACGAGTACGAGCGAATGCAAGACGACGGTTAGCAACACTGTCGGTCTTAGCTAGGGTAATCAAAGGCTCAATTACGCGACGTAGCTCTTTTGCTTTAGGCAAGGTAGTCTTAATTAATTCGTGACGTACCAGAGAGCTAGCCATGTTGCTGAACATCGCTTTACGATGACTGCTGTTGCGGTTGAGTTGACGACCACTCTTACGATGGCGCATGACCTAATCCTTCTAACTAGATATCAGTAAACTATTAATCTTCAGCGATTGATGCAGGTGGCCAGTTTTCTAGGCGCATACCTAGAGATAGACCACGAGATGCCAATACATCTTTGATTTCTGTCAAAGACTTCTTACCAAGGTTTGGCGTTTTAAGAAGCTCAACCTCAGTACGCTGAACAAGATCACCGATGTAATGGATCGCTTCTGCTTTCAGACAGTTAGCAGAGCGAACAGTTAGTTCAAGATCGTCTACAGGACGCAGTAGGATCGGATCGAACTCCGGCTTCTCTTCTTTCTCTTCAGGAACTCGTACATCGCGAAGATCTACAAATGCATCCAATTGTTCAGCAAGAATTGTTGCTGCACGGCGGATAGCTTCCTCAGGATCAAGTGTACCGTTAGTCTCCATATCGATTACAAGCTTGTCTAGGTCAGTACGTTGTTCTACACGTGCTGCCTCTACCGCGTAAGCGATACGGTCCACTGGGCTGTAAGTAGCATCTACTAACAAACGACCAATTGGACGCTCATCTTCTTCAGTGTGAATACGAGCTGATGCTGGTACGTAGCCACGACCACGTTCTACCTTGATGCGCATGCTTAATTCAGCATTGTCATCAGTTAAATGGCAGATTACGTGTTCTGGGTTCGCAATCTCAACATCACCATCATGGGTGATGTCACCTGCAACAACAGGGCCTGCACCAGATTTGTTCAGAGTAAGAATAACTTCATCTTTACCCTCAACCTTAACGGCTAGACCTTTAAGGTTAAGAAGAATTTCAAGGATATCCTCCTGAACGCCTTCTTTGGTGCTGTACTCATGTAACACACCGTCGATTTCTACTTCAGTTACAGCACAACCTGGCATTGAAGATAGCAAAATACGACGAAGAGCGTTTCCTAGAGTGTGGCCAAAACCACGCTCCAACGGCTCTAGAGTTACTTTTGCGTGCGTAGAGCTAACTTGTTCGATGTCAACTAGACGCGGCTTAAGAAATTCTGTTACAGAACCCTGCATTGTGTCCTCTCTTAACTGTAGCCTTACTTAGAGTAAAGCTCGACGATCAGGTGTTCGTTGATGTCGGCAGACAAATCAGAACGTTCTGGAAGACGCTTAAACGTACCTTCCATCTTGCTGCTGTCTACTTCGACCCAAGTCGGTAGTTCACGCTGTGTAGCAACTTCAAGAGCTGCTTTAATGCGTGCTTGGTTCTTAGCTTTCTCACGAATGCTAACAACGTCGTTTGCCGCTACCTTGAAAGAAGGAACGTTTACGACTTGACCGTTAACTAGAATCGCTTTGTGGCTTACCAATTGACGAGATTCAGCGCGAGTTGCACCAAAGCCCATGCGGTAAACTACGTTATCTAAACGACCTTCAAGAAGCTGAAGCAGGTTTTCACCTGTGTTACCCTTGATGCGGGCAGCTGTCTTGTAGTAGTTACGGAATTGTTTTTCTAGTACGCCATATGTACGACGAACTTTCTGCTTCTCACGAAGCTGAACGCCGTAATCAGATAGACGACCGCGACGAGCACCATGTTGGCCCGGAGCGTTATCAATCTTACACTTGGTATCAATCGCACGTACACCAGACTTAAGGAATAAGTCAGTGCCTTCGCGACGGCTAAGCTTTAGCTTAGGACCCAAATATCTTGCCATTTTCTTTCTCCAATATTCCTAGAAACTAAACGTTATACGCGACGTTTCTTAGGTGGACGACAACCGTTATGAGGGATCGGAGTCGCATCAACAATGTTAGTGATACGGAAACCCGCTGCGTTTAGAGCGCGGATTGTAGACTCACGACCAGGACCAGGGCCCTTAACCATAACTTCTAGGTTCTTAACGCCATATTCTTTGGCCATTTCACCACAACGCTCAGCAGCAACCTGTGCAGCGAACGGAGTAGATTTACGAGAACCACGGAAACCTGAACCACCTGCAGTTGCCCATGAAAGAGCATTACCTTGACGGTCAGTAATGGTTACGATTGTGTTGTTGAAAGAAGCATGGATGTGCGCAACGCCATCGGCTACTTGCTTGCGTACGCGCTTACGAGCGCGAGTTGGTTGTTTTGCCATTGTACTCTACCTTATCCGACTATTTTTTGATCGGCTTGCGCGGACCCTTACGGGTACGTGCGTTGGTTTTAGTACGCTGTCCACGTAGAGGTAGACTGCGACGGTGACGAAGACCACGGTAACAACCAAGGTCCATAAGACGCTTGATGTTCATGGAAATTTCACGACGAAGATCACCTTCTACAGTGTATTTAGCTACACCATCACGCAGTAGATCGATCTGTTCTTCAGTTAGTTCACTGATCTTAACATCTTCAGCAATACCCGTCTCAGCTAGAATAGCTTGAGAACGTGTTTTACCGATGCCGTAAATCGCAGTTAATGCGATTACAGCGTGTTTCTGATCAGGAATGTTAATGCCTGCAATACGGGCCACTATTCACTCCTAGTACTTTACAAGAATAACCGCTGCAGAGCCCGTTCAGGATACGCAGCGGTGGTACAATTCTTTTGCACATAACAAAAGATGGTTGACTAATTTAGCCAACCTATCTTCAATTTGCAAGAAATATTTCTGCTAATTAGCCTTGGCGTTGTTTATGCTTTGGCTCACTGCAAATTACACGCACAACACCGTTGCGCTTGATAACTTTACAGTTACGGCAGATTTTCTTAACGGAAGCACGAACTTTCATTGCTAAACTCCGTAAATATGGAAAACTAAACTTAGCGGCCGTAGCCTTTCAGATTAGCTTTTTTCAATACTGACTCATACTGTTGAGACATCAAATGTGTCTGAACTTGAGCCATGAAATCCATGATAACAACAACTACGATTAGTAGGGAAGTACCGCCAAAGTAAAAGCGAACGTTCCATGCAATCATCATGAACTCGGGGATCAGACAGATAAAGGTGATATACAACGCACCCGCTAGGGTTAGTCGAGTCATTACTTTATCAATGTACATTGCGGTCTGTTCACCCGGGCGAATACCAGGTATGAATGCTCCAGACTTCTTCAAATTATCTGCTGTCTCGCGAGGGTTAAACACCAACGCGGTATAGAAGAAACAGAAGAATATAATTGCAGCAGCGTAGAGCATTACATAAAGTGGCTGTCCTGGACTAAGTGCAAGTGAAATATCACTTAACCAGCCAAGACCTTCACTTTGTCCAAACCACTGAGCCAGTGTGCCTGGAAACAGAATAATACTCGATGCGAAAATTGCTGGGATTACACCTGCCATGTTGATTTTCAACGGTAGGTGTGTGCTCTGCGCAGCAAAGACACGACGGCCTTGTTGACGCTTGGCGTAGTTAACGACGATTCGACGTTGACCACGTTCCATGAACACTACAAAGTAAATCACAGCAAAAGATATAACCGCAATTAACAGTAGAAGAAGTACGTGCAATTCACCTTGACGCGCTTGCTCTACGGTCTGTCCAATAGCTGGCGGCAAACCAGCAACGATACCAGTGAAAATAATCACAGATATACCGTTACCAATGCCACGCTCGGTAACTTGCTCACCTAACCACATTAAGAACATGGTACCAGTAACCAAACTAACCACGGCAACAAAATAGAAACTAGGACCTGGATTATGTACCAGGCCTGGAATCATACTTGGTAACCCCGTTGCAATACCAATTGCTTGGAAGGTTGCCAATACAAGCGTACCGTATCGGGTGTACTGACTTATCTTACGACGGCCAGCTTCACCTTCTTTCTTCAACTCAGCCAAGGCTGGATGAACTACTGTTAGCAGCTGGACAATAATGGACGCAGAAATATACGGCATTATGCCCAGTGCTAAAATAGAAGCACGCGAGAGTGCACCACCAGAGAACATGTTAAACATCTCAATGATGGTACCCTTTTGCTGCTCGAACAGACTGGCAAGTACAGCAGCGTCAATACCAGGAATAGGCACAAAGGATCCAGCTCGGAATATTAATATCGCACCTAATACAAAGAGAAGGCGTGACTTAAGCTCTGCTAGGCCACCTTGTCCACTACGAAAATCTTGTCCTGGTTGTTTAGCCATCTGTACCTCATCCTCGAGTTAATTATTCCTCGATTTTACCGCCAGCAGCTTCGATAGCAGCTAAAGCGCCTTTAGTAACGCGTAGGCCTTTCACTGTTACTGAACGAGCGATATCACCAGAAAGTACAACTTTCACGAACTTAATGTCCTTAGTGATAACATTCGCAGCTTTTAGTGTTTCAAGGCTTACAACATCACCTTCAACTTTCGCTAGCTCAGCTAGACGAACTTCAGCAGTTACTAGGCTCTTACGAGACGTAAAACCGAACTTTGGTAGACGCTGTTTCAAAGGCATTTGACCGCCTTCAAAACCTGGGCGAACAGAACCACCTGAACGTGATTTCTGACCTTTAACACCACGGCCACAAGTTTTACCTAGACCTGAACCGATACCACGGCCTACGCGCTTCGCAGAAGGCTTAGAACCAGCGGCCGGTGATAGAGTATTCAAACGCATACTGATTACTCCTCAACTTTAACCATGTAGTAAACTTTATTGATCATGCCGCGTACGCAAGCAGTATCTTCAAGTTCAACAGTGTGGTTGATGCGACGAAGGCCTAGGCCGCGCAAAGTAGCTTTATGCTTCGGTAAACGACCGATAGAGCTCTTTGTTTGGGTTACTTTAATAGTTTTAGCCATGTCGATTACTCCAGAATTTCTTTAACAGAAAGACCACGTTTTGCAGCGATCATTTCTGGAGAGTTCATTCCACTTAGACCCAAAATTGTTGCGCGAACAACGTTGATTGGATTAGTAGAACCGTATGTTTTTGCTAGTACGTTACGGATACCCGCAACTTCTAGCACTGCACGCATTGCGCCACCGGCGATGATACCAGTACCTTCTGATGCAGGCTGCATGTACACTTGAGAACCAGTGTGACGGCCTTTAACAGCGTGGTGAAGAGTACCTTCGTTGATTGCGATCGTAACCATGTTACGACGTGCTTTTTCCATCGCTTTCTGGATTGCAGCAGGCACTTCACGTGCTTTACCGTAACCGAAACCGATGCGACCGTTACCGTCACCAACTACTGTTAGTGCAGTAAAGCTGAAAATACGACCACCTTTAACCGTTTTTGAAACACGGTTAACAGCGATCAGTTTTTCATTCAAATCTGATTGTGTCTTTTCGTTAGCCATCTTCCGCCTACCTTAGAATTTCAGACCAGCTTCACGAGCAGCTTCTGCTAGTGTCGCGATACGGCCGTGGTATTGGAAACCAGAGCGATCAAATGCAACGTTAGAGATGCCTTTTTCAATCGCGCGCTCAGCAATAGTTTTACCTACAACTGCAGCAGCGTCTTTGTTTCCGGTACTCTTAACTTGCTCACGGATCGCTTTTTCTAAAGTAGAAGCGGCTGCGATAACCTCAGAGCCGTTCGGTGCGATTACCTGAGCGTACACGTGACGTGGAGTACGGTGTACAACTAGGCGAGTTGCGCCCAGTTCAGCAATCTTACGACGTGCTCGGGTCGCACGACGGATACGAGATGCTTTCTTATCCATAGTGTTACCTTACTTCTTCTTAGCTTCTTTAGTACGCACAACTTCGTCGGCGTAACGAACACCTTTACCTTTATAAGGTTCAGGGCTACGGTAAGCGCGAATATCAGCAGCTACCTGACCAACTAACTGCTTATCAGTACCCGTAAGTACGATTTCAGTTTGTGATGGACATTCAGCTTTGATACCTGCTGGAAGTTCGTGCTCAACTGGATGAGAGAAACCTAGAGTTAGACCTACAGCGTTGCCTTTGATAGCAGCACGGTAACCTACACCCTTAAGAGTCAGCTTCTTAGTGAAGCCTTCGGTAACACCAACAACCATGTTGTTAACTAGTGCACGAGCAGTACCTGCTTGTGCCCAAGCTTTATCGAACCCTTCACGAGGACCGAAAGTAACTTTGTTCTCTTCCAAAGTTAGAACTACTGCTGGGTTCATAACACGAACTAATTCGCCTTTTGAACCTTTAACAGTAATTTCCTGACCGTTAAGATTAACTTCTACGCCGGCAGGGAAAACTACTGGTGCTTTTGCAACACGAGACATGTTCTACTCCTATTATGCTACGTAGCAGATAATCTCACCGCCAAGACCCGCTTTGCGTGCAGCGCGGTCGGTCATAAGACCCTTGGAAGTGGAAATAACAGCAATACCAAGGCCACCCATCACTGATGGTAGCGCACCTTTTTTCTTGTAGATGCGTAGACCAGGACGTGAAACACGTTGGATTTGCTCAATAACTGGATTAGCTTCGAAGTACTTAAGAGTAACTTCTAGCTCTGGCTTAACGTCACCTGTTACAGTGTAGTCAGCCACGAAACCTTCTTCTTGTAATAATGCTGCAATTGCAACTTTAAGCTTAGAAGATGGCATTTTTACAGCAACTTTTTTCGCTGCCTGACCGTTACGAAGACGGGTCAGCATATCCGAAATCGGATCTTGCATGCTCATAAGTTAATACTCCGTGATTCTGAATTGCTTACTGGTATTACCAGCTTGCTTTACGTAGACCCGGAATCTCGCCTTTCATGCAAGCTTCACGAACCTTGATACGGCTAAGACCGAACTTACGTAGGTAGCCGTGTGGACGTCCAGTCTGGTTACAGCGATTACGCTGACGAGACTTCGCAGAATCACGTGGTAGTGACTGAAGTTTAAGCACTGCATTCCAGCGATCTTCTTCAGACGCATTCACGTCGCTAATTAGAGCTTTTAGCGCAGCACGCTTTTCAGCGAACTTAGCTACTAGCTTGGCACGTTTAGCTTCACGTGCCTTCATTGATTCTTTAGCCATTAGTAACCCTTACTTTTACTTACGGAATGGGAAGTTAAAAGCAGACAGTAGAGCTAGAGCTTCTTCATCAGATTTAGCAGAAGTTGTGATTGTGATGTCTAAACCACGTACACGATCTACTTTATCGAAATCGATTTCTGGGAAGATGATCTGCTCACGAACGCCCATGCTGTAGTTACCACGACCATCGAATGATTTCGGGTTTAAACCACGGAAATCTCGAATACGAGGTACAGCAATAGAAATTAGACGCTCGAAAAAGTCCCACATACGCTCGCCACGTAAGGTTACTTTACAGCCAATAGGGTAGCCCTCACGGATCTTAAAGCCTGCAACTGACTTGCGTGCTACTGTGATTAGCGGCTTCTGACCTGCAATTGCAGTCATGTCAGCAGCAGCGTTTTCTAGCAGCTTCTTGTCGTTGATAGCTTCGCCCACACCCATGTTAAGTGTGATCTTTTCGATCCTTGGGACTTGCATGATACTCTTGTATTCGAACTTGCCAGCAAGGTCTTTTACAACAGTCTCTTTGTAGTAATCATGCAGTTTCGCCATAGTACTACTCCAAACTTACTTGATAGTTTCGCCAGTCGATTTAAAGAAACGAACTTTTTTGTCGTCTTCAAATCGGAAGCCTACACGGTCCGCTTTACCTTGACCGTTAACGATAGCAACATTAGACGCATCGATCGCAGCTTCCTGCTCAACGATACCGCCTTGAACACCCATTGCCGGAACCGGCTTCTGGTGTTTCTTGACCATGTTAATACCTTCAACGATAACTTTACCGGTTGCTAGAACCTTAGTTACTTTACCAGTCTTGCCTTTATCTTTACCAGCAAGAATGATAACTTCGTCGTTACGACGGATTTTAGCTGCCATTATAGTCGCTCCTTAAAGTACTTCTGGCGCTAGTGATACAATCTTCATGAATTTCGTATTACGAAGTTCACGAGTCACAGGGCCAAAGATACGGGTACCGATAGGTTGCTCAGTGTTGTCGTTCAACAATACGCAAGCATTACGGTCAAAGCGAATGACAGAGCCATCTTGACGACGAACGCCTTTACGGGTGCGTACAACCACCGCTTTCAGTACATCACCTTTCTTAACTTTACCGCGTGGAATTGCTTCCTTTACAGTAATCTTGATGATGTCACCGATATGTGCATAGCGACGGTGAGAACCACCCAGAACCTTAATACACATTACGCTACGTGCGCCGGAGTTATCCGCAGCATCAAGCATACTTTGCATTTGGATCATGTTAGTGCTCCGCTAATTTAAAACATCTAGACCCAAATCGAGTCGATATGCCTTTTCTTCAAAGGCGGCGAATAATAACACCATTTTCGACCGATGGGTAGATAAAAAAATGAACGGCCCTAAGTTTTTCAGGGCCGCTAACTTAAGTAGTTGTTAGTACGTATTAAATACGTGCTTTTTCAACTACGCGTACCAAAGTCCAAGACTTAGTCTTTGACATTGGACGACACTCACGAACTTCAACCATGTCGCCTAGGCCACATTCGTTGTTTTCGTCGTGTGCATGAAGCTTAGTCGTGCGTGTGATGTACTTACCGTAGATCGGGTGCTTCACTTTACGCTCGATAGCAACAACAATAGACTTATCGCCTTTGTCGCTAACTACACGACCAAGCTGAGTACGGATTTGATCGCTCATTATGCGCCAGCCTTCTCAGTCAGTACAGTTTTAACACGTGCGATATCACGACGTACAGTTTTAAGATTATGAGTCTGCTGTAGTTGACCAGTCGCAGCTTGCATACGCAAGTTAAACTGTTCACGTAGCAAATTCACAAGCTCTGCATTAAGCTCTTCAACGCTTTTAGCGCGTAGATCTAGTGCATTCATCACATCACCGCCTTAATTACGAATGTTGTCTTGATTGGTAGCTTACGTGCAGCAAGATTAAATGCTTCACGAGCTAATGCTTCAGGAACACCACCCATTTCGTATAGAACTTTACCTGGTTGAATCTGTGCAACCCAGTACTCCACACTACCCTTACCTTTACCTTGACGAACTTCAAGAGGCTTAGATGTGATTGGTTTGTCTGGGAATACACGAATCCAGATTTGGCCCTGACGTTTTACATGACGAGTCATAGCACGACGTGCAGCTTCGATCTGACGAGCAGTTAGACGACCACGGCCGACTGCTTTAAGACCAAATGTACCAAAGCTTACATCAGTACCGTTCGCTAAACCGCGGTTACGGCCTTTAAAGGCCTTGCGGAATTTAGTGCGTTTAGGTTGCAGCATCAATAAACTCCTTATTTACGGCTTTTGCGCTGCTTCTTAGGCTTGTCAGCCTTTGGCTCTTCAACCGGCATGCCGCCTAGAACTTCACCTTTGAAGATCCAAACTTTAACGCCGATAACACCGTATTGGGTGTGAGCCGAAGAAGTTGCGTAGTCAATGTCAGCACGAAGAGTGTGTAGAGGCACACGGCCTTCACGGTACCACTCAGTACGTGCAATTTCAGCACCGCCTAAACGGCCGCTTACTTCAACTTTGATACCTTTAGCGCCAAGACGCATAGCGTTTTGAACTGCACGCTTCATCGCGCGACGGAACATTACACGACGCTCTAGTTGAGACGAAATGCTGTCTGCTACTAGTTGACCATCTAGTTCTGGTTTACGTACTTCAGCGATGTTGATCTGAGCTGGAACGCCCGCGATCTTCGCTACTGCTGCACGTAGTTTCTCTACGTCTTCGCCTTTCTTACCGATTACTACGCCTGGACGAGCAGTGTGAATAGTCACACGGATGCTCTTAGCAGGACGCTCGATAACGATGCGTGATAGAGATGCTTTTGCTAGTTCCTTAGTAAGGAACTGGCGTACCTTGAAATCGCCGTCTAGGTTGTCAGCGAATTCTTGGCTGTTAGCAAACCAAGTGGTATTCCAAGGCTTACAGATGCCTAAACGAATACCATTAGGATGTACTTTCTGACCCATTGCTTTCTCTCCTAGTCTCTTAGCGGTCTGCTACAACAACAGTGATGTGGCTAGAACGCTTCAAGATGCGATCGGCACGGCCTTTAGCACGAGGCATAATACGCTTCATGGTAGGACCTTCGTCAACGAAGATTTTAGCAACATTAAGATCATCAATGTCTGCGCCTTCGTTGTGTTCTGCGTTAGCGATAGCTGACTCTAGAACTTTCTTGATTAAATCAGCAGCTTTTTTGTTGCTGAAGTTAAGAATTTCTAGAGCTTGAGCAACTGGCTTACCGCGCAGTTGATCTGCAACCAAACGAGCTTTTTGCGGCGAAATGCGAGCAAAGCGATGTTTAGCGATAGCTTCCATTACCTACTCCTTAGCGCTTTTTAGCTTTCTTATCCGCAGCATGACCGCGGTAAGTACGTGTTGGTGCAAATTCGCCTAGCTTGTGACCGATCATTTCTTCAGAAACGAAAACAGGAACGTGCTGACGACCATTATGGACAGCGATGGTCAAACCGATCATCTGAGGGATGATCATTGAGCGACGGGACCAAGTCTTAACAGGCTTTTTGTCTCCGCTTTCCAACGCTTTCTCTACCTTCTTCAGCAAGTGTAGGTCAATGAATGGACCTTTCTTGAGAGAACGTGGCATGGCGTATCCTCTTTATAATTACTTATTACGACGACGTACGATGTACTTGTCGGTGCGCTTGTTGCTACGAGTCTTATAACCCTTAGTTGGAACGCCCCAAGGTGTTACTGGATGACGACCGCCTGATGTACGACCTTCACCACCACCATGTGGGTGATCCACTGGGTTCATTACAACACCACGTACAGTTGGACGAACACCGCGCCAGCGTGAAGCACCAGCTTTACCTAGCTCACGTAGCATGTGTTCTGCGTTACCAACTTCACCTAGAGTCGCACGACCGTCAGCAAGAACTTTACGCATTTCACCAGAACGTAGACGTAGAGTCACATAAGTGCCTGCACGTGCAATGATCTGAGCGTATGCACCAGCTGAACGAGCCAGCTGTGCACCTTTACCAGGCTTAAGTTCAACACAGTGTACTGTTGAACCTACTGGGATGTTGCGCATTGGTAAAGTGTTACCAACTTTGATAGCAGCATCTTCGCCAGACTGGATCATATCACCAGCTTGGATACCTTTAGGTGCGATAATGTAGCGGCGCTCACCGTCTGCGTACAGAACTAGAGCAATGTTTGCGCTACGGTTTGGATCGTATTCTAGACGCTCAACTTTCGCTGGGATGCCATCTTTAGTACGTTTAAAGTCAATTAGACGGTAGTGTTGTTTGTTACCACCACCGATATGACGTACTGTGATACGACCGTTATTGTTACGACCACCAGTCTTAGAGTTTTTCTCTAGAAGTGGTGCGTACGGCTTACCCTTATGCAGGTCAGAGTTAACCACTTTAACTACGTGGCGACGACCTGGGGAAGTCGGCTTACATTTTACAATAGCCATTCTTCTTTGCTCCTAGCCTTACTCTGCACTACCAGCGAAGTCGATGTCTTGACCTTCTTTCAAGATAACATACGCTTTCTTCACGTCTGAACGACGGCCTTGGCGCATACCTTGACGTTTGGTCTTACCCTTAGTGATAAGAGTATTTACAGACTTAACTTCAACCTCAAACAGTTTTTCAACTGCTGCTTTGATCTCTCTCTTTGTCGCAGTAATAGCAACTTTAAACACGATAGTATTCGCGTTTTCAGCAGCCATTGATGCTTTTTCAGAGATGTGCGGAGCACGTAGAACTTTTAAAATACGCTCTTCAGTGATCATGCTAGCATCTCCTCGATTGCTTTAACTGCTGCTGCAGTCATTACAATTTTATCGAAAGCGATCAAGCTAACTGGATCGATTGCCGCTGCGTCACGTACGTCTACTTTGTATAGGTTACGTGCTGCAAGGAATAGATTCTCATCTAGTTCGCCAGTTACGATTAGTGCATCAGTTAGCTCAAGCTCTTTAAGCTTAGCAACTAGTGCTTTTGTCTTTGGTGCTTCTAGAGTGAAGTTTTCAACAACGATTAAACGCTCTTGACGAACTAACTCAGAAAGAATGCTCTTCATAGCACCGCGGTACATTTTCTTGTTTACTTTTTGGCTGTGATCCTGAGGACGAGCAGCGAAAGTAACACCACCAGAACGCCATAGCGGACTGCGGATTGTACCTGCACGAGCGCGACCAGTACCCTTCTGGCGCCATGGCTTAGCGCCACCACCAGAAACGTCTGAACGAGTCTTCTGAGCACGTGTACCCTGACGAGCACCTGCTGCAAACGCAACAACTACTTGGTGTACAAGCGCTTCATTGAAATCACGCCCAAAAGTAGTTTCGGAGACAGTTAGCGCGTTAGCGCCTTTGACTACCAATTCCATTACTAACTCCTCGACGTTACGCTTTAACAGCTGGTTTAACGATCACGTTACCGCCTGTAGCACCAGGGACTGCACCTTTAATAAGAAGCAGATTGCGCTCAGCGTCAACACGTACGATCTCTAGGTTTTGAGTCGTTACACGCTCAGCACCCATGTGACCAGCCATTTTCTTGCCTTTAAATACACGACCTGGAGTTTGACATTGGCCAATTGAACCCGGAGCGCGGTGAGACAAGGAGTTACCATGGGTCATATCTTGAGTACGGAAGTTCCAGCGCTTAATAGCACCTTGGAAGCCCTTACCTTTAGATGTACCAGTAACGTCTACTTTTTTAATTTCGTTAAAGATTTCAACACTTAGCTCAGCGCCAACTGCGAATTCTTCATTATTTTCTAGACGGAATTCCCAAAGACCGCGACCAGCTTCTACACCTGCTTTCGCAAAGTGACCAGCTTCTGGCTTAGATACGCGGCTAGCTTTCTTAGTTCCAGCTGTTACTTGAATAGCGTTGTAACCGTCAGTTTCTACAGATTTAACCTGAGTAACGCGGTTGTTTTCAACTTCAACAACAGTAACTGGAATAGAAATGCCATCTTCGGTAAAGATGCGGGTCATGCCCACTTTACGACCGATTAGACCAATCATTCTCTTATCTCCCCTTAACCTAGGCTGATCTGTACGTCAACGCCAGCAGCTAGATCTAGACGCATCAGAGCATCAACAGTTTTGTCTGTAGGCTCAACGATGTCGATAAGGCGCTTGTGTGTACGAATTTCGTACTGGTCACGTGCGTCCTTATTAACGTGTGGAGAAATAAGAACAGTGAAGCGCTCTTTGCGAGTAGGAAGAGGGATTGGACCCTTAACCTGTGCGCCAGTACGCTTAGCTGTTTCAACGATTTCCGCAGTAGACTGGTCGATCAAACGATGATCGAAAGCCTTTAGGCGGATACGAATACGTTGGTTCTGCATTAGACAGAGCTCCAAATAAAAATTACACAAACAATATCGCCACTCACGTTCGTAAAGACGAAGGAATGTCGATTGATTTATGTGAACGTAGCATCCCTATCGGATGCATTGTCAGCCAATTTAATGACTGCGAACATAAGTCAGAGTATTCATTATGAAACATACTCGGCATAGCCTGTAGTACGTTTCTCCTCAATGCTTATTGGTTCACAACAGCGCTTACAAGACTTTGTCTCTGGCAGTGGTGAGCATTATACAGATCACATTTTTGAAAGCAAGCCTTGATCGATAAATAAACAATCATTCAATTATTAACCTATCTTATCAATAACTTAATACCTTCTCATGTTGCTGTTAATAGCAAAAATCAACCACTTCTGTTTTTTAGATATAAAAAAAGGAAGCCGAAGCTTCCTTTTTATTCAGTACTTAGTTATGCACTAATTGCTATTAAGCAAT
>NZ_JAYXUH010000003.1:0-285438 GCF_036040035.1 Photobacterium sp. S4TG1 | reverse complement strand
CAACAGTAAGAACATTACCTGAAACCGTAAATGTTGTTGCTTCACCGTTACTGGTGATTGTATTTAAACTCGGTTGGTCGGCATTGAAATCAATGTGGTGAATAGTATCAGAGCCAACATCAAGAGGCACATCGCCATGGATGACTTGCCCTTGCTGAGTCGTTTCATCAATGGTAGTACCGCTATCGGTACCAAACTCGGGGTTAGCGCCATCCTTGATAGTGATATCAACATTAATAGGTTTATCAAGTAGATTTCCGTTTGAATCTGCGCCCTGAATTGATACATCTACAGTAATTATATCGCCATCATGCGTGACCAATCCATCATCATTACTTCCGATATGATCAATCGGCTGATTAATAGTTGTAGTAACCTTTACATTAACATTACGCCCATTTTCAGACACTGCACTCAAAGAAATTGACATGATAGTTTCGCCATTAAGCGAGCCAACAATTGAATTTGTTTGGATATCATAAACAAAACTAACAGCTTCACCACCAGCCGTAATTTCATTATTAAGTTCAGATATCAAAGAATTAACAGATAAAGGGTCAAAAATAAAAGAATCTGTCTCAAGAGGAAGTGTTGCCGCGTCGATAACAATAGATACTGAAGATTGGACTGGATACCCCTGTTCACCTGCTTGTGGAGATAAATCACCCTCCACAACAGTCATAGTGCCGGATTCACCGCCATCCGCTGCTAAAATAACATTTGGATCGATAACTTGAGCATTACGCAAAGGATCATAGGCTGTATCAAAACCAGCTTTAGCTAATACGGAATCATTATCATAATTGATTGTAATAAAACTAGCGGTTGCTGATGACCCATTTAATCCGACATTACCAGCAGCACTCTCATTACCTGCCGCTGGGGCTTCAAATAATTCGGTTGGATCTTGCCCTGCTAAGATAGCATTTTGTAATGCTGTAATATCATCAACAGAAAATGTTTTACCTTCTTTTGCCTCTCCATTAAAAGAGAGACTATTATCTAATTCTACAGTTTCAACACCCGCAGGCGTTAATACGGTACAAGTAGGACAAGGAAGATTAACCACTTGTTCTATGCCATCTTTCATAAAAATAAATTTGGCATCACGATTGGTAACGATAACTTCATCTTCTTGAAGAGTATGAAAATCAACAATTGCTATAGGTTGTTGATTTGGTTTAAGAACAAAACCGTCTCCATCAACAAGCTTAAACTCTTCAACTATATTATTATCATTTGTAGTCATGAAAATGCCCAACCCTTAGAATTTCTGATGATATAACAATCGAACTGTATAATGTGAAGTCACCAGCTATATGTCTAAATAATGATAAATCAATCATACAGCTGTTGCGTACTAAAGAATAAAACAACTTTACGTCAATATCACAACAGCTTATCATTAGCATTAACTACAAACAAATAACACACCAACCAAAAACAATGCTATATATTCTACTTAGATAACTTATATTTTACACATCAAGGTTGAGCGTGTTGTAAACAAGCTTGTTTTCATTTGCAACAATTATAGCTACATGTTTGTTTATGAGCACAACCAAGCTAATTTTCAAACTTCTTGTCAGCAATTATTTCTAGGTACATAGGTTTTTATAATGAGTAAAAAAAACATCTCGATATCAACCAATGATCTCGATTTTGTTGATGATAAATCTGCCGCATTACTACTAAATACACCCAAAAATGCCAGAATAATTTTATGGGTAATGGTGTTATTTCTCTTTATAGCCATTATTTGGGCTTCTTTTGCAAAGTTAGATAAAGTAACCACAGGGTCTGGTAAGGTTATTCCATCATCACAACTGCAAGTTGTACAAAACCTTGAAGGCGGAATTGTTAAACAGATTTTAGTCAAAGAAGGTCAAGCGGTAAAAAAAGGTCAAACATTATTACTTATTGATGACACTCAATTTAAATCTGATTTTGAAGAAAAAACACAGAGTCTAGCAGCAACACACGCAGATTCGTTACGCCTTAACGCCCTACTTACTAGTGTGACTATTAATAAAAACACTAAAAATACCCAATGGCGAAAAAGTGTTGATGTTACGAGATTACCACCCGTTTTCAGTGCTGAATTTAAAACAAAACATCCTCAGTTAGTACAGCGACAACTTAATCAATTTTCAGGTAAATTAAATAACCTCGAGAACCAGCTATCTGTTGCGTCACAACAAGCCTCTCAAAAAGAGCGAGAACTAACAGAAACACGCTCTCGAGTATCAAATCTGCGTGCTAGTTATAATATTGCCTTAAAAGAATATAACATCACCAAACCATTAGCTGATGAAGGTGTGGTTCCTCGTATTGAATTATTAAAGTTACAACGCTCTCTTAACGATACCAAACGTGATTTAAACTCAGCTAAATTACAAATCCCCGTTACACAAGCAGCCATTCAAGAGGCTGGATTTAAGTATATAGATATTGCTTTGCAGTTCCGTTCAGAAATTCAGGCTAAACTAAATGAAACTAGTGATAAATTATCAAGCATGACGGAAACACAGGTGGGACTAAAGGATCGCGTGAAACGTACTACTGTCGTTTCTCCTGTCACAGGCACAATTCAAAAAATATATGTCAATACTGTTGGTGGCGTTATTCAACCAGGTATGCCATTAGTAGAAATTGTACCTACTGAAGACACCCTTTTGATTGAAGCAAAAATAGCACCACAAGACATAGGCTTTTTAAGACCAGGACTGCCAACAATAATAAAATTCAGTGCTTATGATTTTACGAATTATGGGGGTCTAAAAGGTACATTAGAAACAATCAGTGCGGATACTATTCAAGATAAAGAAGGTAATAGTTTTTATCAGGTAAAAATTCGTACTGATGCTAGTAGCCTTAAAGGTCCCAATGGCGAAGCATTACCTATCATTCCGGGAATGACAGCATCAGCAGATATCATTACGGGTAAGCGGTCAGTACTTGATTATCTATTGAAACCTGTCCTTAGAGCGAGTCAAACGGCGTTAAGAGAATAATTATATGAAAAAAACATACCTTTATAGAAATATTGCTTTATTAATCAGCGCTCAATGCTTAGCGATGCCTGTAATGGCACAATCATTAGAACAAGCTATTGCCGAAACACTTTCAACCAACCCTGATATAAAAAGTGCTTACAATGAATTTCAAAGTAAACACCAACTAATTAACGCTGCTAAGGGGGATTATTTACCCTCAGTAGATCTAGAAGCAGGTATTGGGCGTGATGATTACAAAGCTAAAAGTCCATCAGGGGAATACACACCTCAAAGTGCACAAATAAATATTCGTCAGTTAATCTGGGATGGATCTATTACGTATAATGATATTCAACGTAATAAAGCAGAGACAGAAGCTCAACGTTATCAACTATTGTCTGATGCACAAGATAAAGCACTTAAAGCAACGGAAGCTTACTTAAATGTTCTTCATGCTCAAGATGTGTTAACTCTGTCGCAGTCAAATTTAAAAGTGCATCAAAAAATGTACGTTGATATCAAAAAACGTGCAGATGCGGGTATTGGTTCTACAGCCGATTTAGCACAAGTTGACGGCCGTTTAGCAAGCTCTAATACCAACTTATTAGCGGCAGAAAGTAATCTTCAAGATAAGATCACAGCTTTTGTGCGTATTGTTGGTACCTACCCTGCCGACCTTGTAAAACCTGAGGTTGATAGTAATTACTTACCGACATCTTTAGATGATGCTCTTGTAAAAGCACAAAAAAGTAATCCTGTGGTATACATTGCATCAAATGATATTAATGCAGCTGAATATCAATATAAACAAGCACAAGGTACTTTCTATCCTTCTTTTAGCATTGAAGCCTCACAAGAGTGGGGACAAGATCTTAATGGTTCAGCAGGTGATACCGATGAGCTAAAAGCAATGCTAAAAATGCGGTATAACCTTTTTAATGGTGGTAGTGACGCTGCTAAATCACGTCGCGCGGCTTATCAAATCAATAAATCTAAAGACATTCGAGATCGTGCTCATCGTATGTTAGAGGAAGGAACACGCCTTTCGTGGAGTGCATTAACACTATCAAAGAAACAAAAAATATTCCTTCAGGAACATGTTGATGCATCAGCCCGTACCGTTATTGCTTATGAAAAACAATTTAAAATTGGTCAACGTTCTTTATTAGATGTGCTTAACACTGAAAACGAACTATTTGAAGCACGTAAAGCCTATTTAAGCGCCGAGTATGATGGCATATTAGCAAAATATCGCGTGTTAAATGCAACAGGACTCATTCTTAGTGAAATGCGAGTTGAAATACCTCAGTCTTGGGTACAGTCTGCTAAATAAAGGAACAAAACATGAAATACACAATTATAGGGTTACTCGCACTATCATTATTTGGCTGCTCACTTTCAGTGCCCCCCCCCCCTGTAGCTAAGCAAACAAAAAATCTATTTGATAACGACAGTGACGGCGTTATTAATCAACGTGATCATTGTGCGAAAACACCACTAGACGCAATCGTCGATAATGATGGTTGTCCAACTTACATTGATAGTTCAGAAGAAAATAAAATTCACATCTTATTTGCTAATGACTCTGCAGAACTTCCTGAAAATTATATGCAAAACATTAAGCAGATGAGCCAATTTTTAATGAAATATCCCAAAACGCATATTGAACTTAAAGGTTATGCAAGCCCTGTAGGAAATGCGACTTATAATATCGCTTTATCAAAACGTCGTGCTAGTGTTATTCGTCAGGCATTAATTAATGATGGTATTCCACCATCACGAATTAAAACTATGGGGTTTGGCGACAGTGATCCCGTAGCAGCTTATAACATAGAAGAAAGTAATACTCTCAGTCGCCGTGTTATCGCGCAAGTTATTGGCTATCAGCAAAATATTGTGAAAGAATGGACAGTCTATACCATTCGTGAAAACTAAACAGATAACAGCTATTGGAAAAAATAATATTATGGCTAGCTTGCTTGTTATTAGCGCTTAATGTATCGGCTGCTAATAACAGCTGCCAAATAGAAAAAATAAAACAATTTTATGGTGAACGAGCAGGAAAACGTGCTATCGCTTGGTATGATCTTATCCAAAAATCACAGCATTTAACTGACCATCAAAAGCTTAAGGCCGTTAATAATTTCTTTAATCAATTTATTTTTATTAGTGATCAAAAACTATGGGGAAAAGAAGATTATTGGGCAACACCTTACGAATTTATTGGTGCAGGAGCTGGTGATTGTGAGGATTTTAGTATTGCTAAATATAAGACATTACTGAAGCTTGGTATTGATGATAATAAACTCAGATTAGTATATGTAAAAGCACTTGAACTTAACCAATTCCACATGGTTGTAACTTATTATCCAACACCATCAGCAATACCATTAGTCTTAGATAATCTTAAAGGAGAGATTCTATCTGCTTCTCAACGTAAAGATTTATTACCAATATACAGTTTTAATGGTAGTAAGTTATGGCTAATGAAACAAAAAGGACAAGGACAAATAGCTGGTAATGCTTCACGTTTAAGTCTTTGGAATGATTTACGTAATCGTTCACAACATATAAAACTAAATCGACCACGATATACTTTTTAATAGGTAAATTATAATGACCCTTTACCGACAACTTCTACTGTGGATGCTAGTCGTATTATTTTTACTAACCAGTGCTGTATTTGCAATTCAATTTAATACCACTAAAAATTATTTAATTGAACAACAATCAACAGAACTTAATAATGTTGTTAGTTCAGTCGGCTTTGCTTTATCTCCTTATATCAAGGCTAAAGATTTTATTGCTGCGGAATCCGTTATCAATGCAACTTTTGACTCAGGCTATTACAGCCAAGTAAAACTAACGTTATTAGACTCTAACAAAGAAATTATTCGTCAGTACCCACAAAAGATAGATAATATTCCAGATTGGTTTCAGTCAATAATCCATATTGAAGCAATAACTCAAACAACTACCTTAACCAGTGGTTGGTTACAACTCGCTAATTTAACCGTGACAAGTAGTCCGATTCCAGCCTACATTCAATTATGGAACGCAACCATCCAGCTATTGATTGGGTTTATTGCATGTCTTTTATTTAGCTCTATTGTTCTATCATTAGTCATCAATAAGGTCTTAAAGCCTTTAAAATATCTTCAAAAAAGCGCTCAAGAAATGGCGCTTAACCATTTTACAGATCCACTACCAGAACCTCATACTCGTGAATTAATTGATCTTGTTACCGCTTTTAATTCAATGAATGTCCAACTTCAACAGCACTTTGAACAGCAAGCGCAAGAAGCAGACACATTACGCATCCGCGCTTATCAAGATCCTGTTTCAGGTCTAGCCAACCGCAGCTACTTAATCACTAAACTTCAATCATGGTTACTTGGTAATCCAAGTGGTGGGATTATTTTATTAAAATCCGACACTATAGAAAATAGTTATCAACAATCAGGTTATGAAGCAGGTGATCAGTTAGTACTCAAACTTGCAGAACGCTTAAAAGAATTATCAGCAGATGACGTCACTATCGCCCGTTTAAACCAATCTGAATTTATACTTATCGCTCCAAATGCTTCTGAAGATGACCTTATGGAAACCGGACGTAGTATGCTTTATATGACATCAGAACTGAACTCAGATCCTCTAGGTATTGCGCCTCTACAAGCAGCCGTTGGTATTGTCGTATGCTCAGCAACACTTACGATCACCGCTTTACTTGCTCATGCAGACAACGCTCTAAATAAAGCACGCCAACAAGTAAAAGAACCGATCGCTCTACTAGATAGTAATAAGAACAAAACAATACCAGCAATGGGTAAACAACAATGGAAAACATTAGTTGATGAAGCAATTGCAAATAACCTACTTCATTTCACCTTTCAAAAAGCTATCGATAACAATAATAATGTCATCCATAAAGAGATGTTTACTTACATTAAAAAAGGCCAACACCGCTTTAATGCTGGACAGTTTTTATCTGCTATTGAAAAACTCAATGAAGGTGCCAAATTTGATTGCTATGTTATTGACACTATTTTTAACCAATTAACTAAACAAGCAAAGTCGGTTCCTATCGCGGTAAACATTACGCAAAGTAGTATTAATGATACGGGCTTTATTCGTTGGCTTAACAGTAAACTTCAATCTAATTCTCAAATGAAAAAATATGTTTTATTTGAATTGCCTGAAATTTGCTTTATCAAAAATATCGATAACACCAGCTTACTTTGTGAAATCATTCGTCAAAACGGTTTTCAATTTGGTATCGATAATTATGGTCATAATTTTAGCTCTCTGGGCTACCTTAATAAATTACGACCTAACTATGTAAAACTAGATTTTGCTTATACATCACAATTAGATGATCAAGTAAAAACCGATGTTTTAGAGTCAATAACACGTAGTGCCAATAACTTAGCAATATTAACGGTTGCTTCTCGTGTTGAAACAATTGAACAAAAAGAAAAATTAACACAACTAAAGGTTCAAGGTTTCCAAGGTTATGTCACAGCTCAGTTAGTACATGGGAAATAAAATGAAAGATCCATTACTTCAATCACTTGTTTATATTAGCCGTTTCTACGGGCAAGCAAATTCACCTGACGCATTAATTGCAGATCTCCCTCTCACCGACGGTTTACTGACTCCGTTTTTATTACCGCGTGCAGCAGAAAAAGCAGGGCTACAAGCAAAGCAAACACAATTGGAGCTGACCCAATTATCACCATTACTCTTTCCTATCATTGCCCTATTAAAAGGTGGAGATGCTTGCGTCATCCTTAGCATTGATCAAGAAAAAGGCGAAGCTGAAGTTGTACTACCACAAAATGACGGCTCAGAACAATGGCTTAATATTGATGAATTAAATGCACAATACAGTGGCCATTTATTCTTAATAAAAAAACGTTTTCGTTACGATGAACGCTCACCCGAGATTCTAAAAACACGTCAAGGCCATTGGTTTTGGAGCACCTTGTGGGAGTCTCGCAGTATTTATCGCGATGTTTTTATAGCATCAATTTTAATCAATATGTTTGCCATTGCCGCGCCGTTATTTACTCGTTTAGTGTATGATAAAATTGTTCCAAATCTTGCCTTTGATTCTCTGTGGGTACTTGCAGTCGGTATTACCATTATTTTTATTTTTGATTTTATTCTAAAAATATTAAGAAGTTATTTTATTGATTTAGCAGGTAAAAAATCAGACCTTTTAATTTCAGCTAAAATATATAGCAAAGTAATGGGCATCAGAATGGAAGCAAAACCACCTTCTGTAGGTGCTTTTGCTCGTCATTTACAAGAATTTGAATCAATTCGTGAATTTTTCACCTCGGCAACGGTTTCATCATTAATCGACCTACCGTTTGCACTACTGTTCTTACTTATAATCTATGTTATGGCTGGACCATTAGCGTTAGTACCACTTATTGCAGTATTAATTCTGGTCATCTATAGCTACCTTATTCAACGTCCACTTCGCCACACCATTGAAGAAGGATCTCGTTTAGCATCTCAAAAACACGCTAATTTAATTGAAAGTTTATCTGGTTTAGAAACTATAAAAATGTTTGGCGCACAGAGCCAATTTCAATACCGTTGGGAAGAAGCCGTTACTCACATTTCAAACTGGGGGCTAAAATCTCGCCGCCTAACAGATTCTGTCCAAAATACGGCAGGGTTCTTACAACAATTTGTTTCAGTTGCAATGATTGTTGTTGGCGTCTATTTAATTGCTAATGGTGATTTAACCATGGGCGGACTAATAGCTTCAACCATGTTAAGTGGTCGTGCTGTTGGTCCAATGGTACAGCTTGCATTACTATCTACCCGCTATAATCAAGCTAAATCAGCAATGACTATTATTGAACAATTAATGGCAATGCCCCTCGAGCAAGAAGAAGGTAAACGTTATATTCACCGCCCAATTATTCGTGGAAAAATAGAATTTGATAATGTCACATTTAGCTATCCAAATGCGACCCAAGCAGCATTAAAAAATATTAGTTTCACGATTACCCCTGGTGAAAAAGTAGCCATTATAGGTAGAATTGGTTCAGGAAAAACCAGTCTAGAGCGTATATTAATGGGATTATATCAACCACAACAAGGCTCTGTTCGTGTTGATGATACTGATATAAACCAATTACATCATATTGATATACGACGTAATATTGGTTGTGTTCCACAAGATATAACCCTATTTTTTGGTTCAATTCGCGATAATATTGTCCTTGGACGCCCGTTAGCAACAGATAAAGAGATTCTATTTGCGGCAGAGCGTGCAGGAGTCACTGCATTCACTCAACACGATGCTGCAGGTTTAGAAAAACAGGTTGGCGAAGGTGGTCACGCACTTTCAGGCGGTCAACGTCAAGCTATTGCGATTGCACGTGCATTTCTTAGTCAACCTCCTGTACTGATTATGGATGAACCAACAAGCAGTATGGATAACCGCTCAGAAATGTATATTAAGCAGCAGCTACGTCAAATGAAGCAAGATGAGACGTTGATTCTTATCACTCATAAAACAGGTATGCTTGATGTGGTTGATCGATTAATCGTAATGGAGCATGGCCATATTGTGGCTGATGGACCTAAAGAACAAGTATTGCAAACATTACGTAATGGTAATATCAATCAATCATCAACCAATAAAGAGTGATGATAGTCATACGTATAATTATTTAATTAATAATAGTTGTAATGTATAGCCAGTTTGTCCAACATAACAAACTAGTTATTTAAACTATTTAGGATTCTCGTGGAAAAAGTTGCTATTTTTGTCGATGTCCAAAACATCTATTACACCGTCAAAGAAAAGTACCACTGTAATTTCGATTACAATGCTTTTTGGGCAGAAGTATCACAAGGCCGTGAAATTATTGCAGCTTATGCTTATGCCATCCATAAAGGTGATGAAAAACAGCGCCAATTTCAAAATATCCTACGAGGAATTGGTTTTGACGTTAAATTGAAACCCTTTATTCAACGCAGTGATGGCTCAGCAAAAGGTGACTGGGATGTTGGAATCACTATCGATGTATTAGAACATGCAGCTGATGCTGATCGTATTATTTTATTATCAGGTGATGGTGATTTCGATTTATTGGTTGATAAAGTACAAACTAAATATAATACCACTGTAGAAATATATGGTGTTCCTGGTTTAACCGCGACCTCATTAATTAATACTGCACAATATTATCGAGAAATTGAAAACACCTTATTACTCGGACGTTAATATATAAAAAAGGCCAACAATTATGTTGGCCTTTCTTTCATTCTTTAATCAAATTTTATTTTATATGCTGCGCATGAACAAGATCTGGATGACTATATATATCCATGAGTTCGCCAGTTGCTTGACGTACCATTTTTACAGGAACAATAATGAAATAGATAGATGCTAAAATCACCATTGTTGGATCCGCATAAACAGCTAAATGTGCATATTGAGTCATCATTAGAATTTTTGCGACTACAAAGCCCATTAATACCGCAGCACTGATCACGGTATCCATGACCCACTGTTTCGCTTCTGCATCTGCTAATGCTGACGCAATATTTTTACTTTTGATTTTGATATAACGATATGTGCCATAACAACCCACAACACTGATCATACCAAAAGCTAAAGCTACACCCGCATTAATATCACGCCCACCAGCCAAAATAGCTTCTACAGCTGAATAAAAAGACCACATACACATTAAAGCAATTACTGAGCCTTTAATTGCAATAACAGCAGGTGCTATCATTGCGACTTGCGAACTATCTTTATTTATTTCAGGTTTATGAAGATAATGCGCAGCACCCAGAGACAACATGGTTAACGCCAAGCTTACTAAAGAATATGCACCATCAAAAATAATCACTAAAGAACCAACTAGTGACCCAAGTACAATCCCTAAAATAGCAAAAGTAAACGATGACACGGTAGACAACAGGAGTAAACCGCGCTCTTGTTGCATTGAACTAGACATACATACCTCAATCGACAAATTTTTCGTCGTTTTTTGTTTAATTGTGAAACTAATAAGATAATACAACCACTTCTATTAATACTATAATCACTGAGCGTCAATTTTATCGTCGCTGATAAGCATTATTATACTTATCTATATCTCAACTTTTAATGCATTGGTGCCATCAATGAAAATAGCTCAAATCGAAATGTTTTTATCAACGATAAAGACAGGCTCAATTGCCGAAGCTGCTCGTCGTCATGGAAAAAGTCGAACCACAGTCAGTGCAGCTTTAAGCTCATTAGAAGATAGCTTAGGCGTTGAATTGTTAAATCGCAGTGGTAATCGAATTACACCTACCGTTATTGGCGAAGCAACTGTCAATGACTTTGAACGTATCATCTTAATCGCCAGAGATATTCATACACGTTGTGAGCAATACAATGTAGGTGTAGAAGCCAGCATTCGAATTGCACGTGATGATTCATTACCAGAATCATTATGGCGTCAATTATTACGTCAGATTCGAACTCAATTTCCACAAACAAGCGTTTCAATTTATAGTGCTCCAACCCAAGAATTAGAAGAAATGGTCGCGCAAAATCTTGTTGATGTCGCTTATGGTTTATTACCTAATACACATCTTTTTTCACGCTTACAACAAACAGACCTTGGCCAAATACGCATGATGTCTGTGGCTCATAAGGACCACCCTCTTAGCCAGCTTCGAAAAGTAAATGATGCAGATCTAGAACGCTACACTGAAATTGCAGTCGCTTATTTTGATGAAGAAAGTTTACGTATCGTGACACCTAAGGCTGGGAAATATATCGCTTTATCTTTTTATGAGCATCTGCGCGATGCCGTGCTCGATCAAACGGGTTGGTCATCTTTACCCGCAATACTCATTAAACAACATTTACGCGAAGGTACACTTAAGGTGATTAAATATAATCGCGCGATGAATTGGCAATCATATGGCGAAGTTGTTGAAAATGAGTCACGACGTGGAACAGTTGTAAAATGGTTATCAGAACAATTAGAAACCTATTTATTCGATGAAAGCGACTAATTTTGAATATTCACATTTATAGCAGCAAAATTAATCACATAAATACAGTCTAAGTATTGATTTATAAAGTACTCACATTTTAGGTGTAATATCTAAAATAATGGTAAACATACCTGACAAACGGCGGTTTATTGCTAAACTTATTCCCATCTATAAATAAATATTCAACGAACACTCAGTACCTATGAGAATAAATTATTCTTTAATAAAATAATTTATAGTTAAATTTTCAACCACGGTCTAGATTGCACAGCGTTTTTAATTCAATATGTGCGCCGCAAATGAAGTCGTCTAATACCTGTATCATTAATGATACCGATAACGATTAAAGACGACCTAACATATTTGTAATAACGTAACAATAGCAGTGACGGGTTTGGTGTAAGCGTGCAGCCGTTACAAGAGTAAAGAAGAAAGTTATATCATTCGTTGTTTATCTTTTCTAACGTACCCTTAATCGTAATTTAAAAGGAAATAAGCTTTATGATGAGAAAATTAGTTGCTGAATTCATTGGCACCGGCTGGCTAGTACTCGGTGGCTGTGGTAGTGCTGTATTAGCTGCAGCATACCCAGATTTAGGTATTGGATTTCTAGGTGTTGCGCTAGCATTTGGTTTAACCGTTGTAACAATGGCATACGCGATTGGTCATATCTCTGGTTGTCATTTAAATCCAGCAGTTACAGTTGGTCTATGGGCTGGCGGTCGTTTCCCTACTGGTGAGGTTGTTCCTTACATCGCATCACAAGTACTTGGCGGCATCGCTGGCGCTGGTGTACTTTATATTATTGCAAGCGGTCAAGCAGGTTTTGATCTTGCCAATGGTTTTGCTTCTAACGGTTACGGTGCCCATTCTCCTGGCCATTACTCTTTGCTATCAGCATTTGTTACTGAAGTAGTAATGACATTCATGTTCCTATTCGTAATCTTAGGTGCTACACATAAGCTTGCTTCACCACAAATGGCTGGCCTTGCAATTGGTCTTGCACTAACGCTGATTCACTTAATCAGTATTCCAGTAACCAATACTTCAGTTAACCCTGCTCGTAGTACTGGTCCTGCATTATTTGTTGGTGATTGGGCAACATCACAGCTATGGATGTTCTGGGTAGCTCCTCTTATTGGTGCTGCAATTGCGGGTGTTGTATACCGTTGGTTATGTCCTGATAACGAATACCGTTCAGTAAGCTAAGTTATTAAGACAAATATTGAATATAAAAAAGCGAGCTAATCATTAGCTCGCTTTTTTTATTGCTTATAATTTATACGGTGCTAATCAGCTTCAAATTTAGAGATCAACCAACTGTAACAATACTTGTACTGGATGTTTAAATTGAATATGTTCTAATCGCTTAACTTGGCTGCGGCATGAATATCCTGTTGCCATACAGTGAGTGACATCATACTGGTCAATCTTCTCTTTCCAGCTTAAATTGAACACGCTCTTTGACGCTTCTAATTTATCGCTTTCATGACCAAAAGTACCAGCCATTCCACAGCACCCCACCGGCACCGATTCCATGACAGCACCAAAATGTGTGAAAATAGCCCCCCACTGCTTTTCCGCATTAGGCAGTTTCGTTTTTTCCGTACAATGGGCAAACAGATACCACGGTTTTTCATTTAATACTGGCCTTTGAGGTACTTGCTGTAATAATGGCAATAGCCATTCATGGACGGTTAAAACTGTAAATTTACCTCGACCTTGTTGTAGCACTTCAGTATATTCATCGCGATAACACAACACTAAAGCAGGGTCGACCCCCACCATTGGAATATCCAAGACTGCTAATTGATTTAAAAAATCGGCCGTTGATGTCGCTGTTTTCGCAAACGCTTTTAAGAACCCTTTTACATGTTGCGCTTTTCCATTGGGTTTAAATGGCAGTAAAATCGGCTTTTTACCTAATTTTTCAATTAAATGAATAAAATCACGCACAACTTGCGCATCATAAAAGCTAGTGAAAGGATCTTGAACAACCAGAACGTAATTTTTTCGCTCATGATCTGATAAAGCTTGTAGCCATAACATGTCAAAACATAACACATGATGACCACTTAAACTTTCAGCTAAAGTTGGCACTGACAATAAAGGCATATCAACGTAGCCAATTGTCTTTAAGGTTAACTTTTTCGACCATTGTGGTCTGATTGCACTGTTTACGATGACAGGGGCTTTCGCCATTAGTGGTAAAATATTTTCAACATACGCCACTAAATAATCTTTTACCGGACGTTGATAACGGCTGTAATAGATATTCATAAATCGTGAGCGAAAGCTCGGCACATCAACTTTAATCGGACATTGACTAGCACACGCTTTACACGCTAAACAACCATTCATCGCTTCCATGACTTCATGGGAAAAGTCATAGTGGTGGCGATCTGAACCATAGGTATTTTTCAAGCGTTCTATAATTTGTTTTATTGTTGGAGATGTTGTTAACAACTGTTGTTCTAACTCGTCGGCATTAATTCCCTGCTCAGCTAATTGCCTTAGCCATTCACGAACTAAGCCCGCACGTCCTTTCGGCGAATGGCGACGATCAGCAGAAATCTTCATTGAAGGACACATTGGTGAACTAGTGTCATAGTTAAAACACAAACCATTACCGTTACATTCCATGGCTTGCTTAAAGCTATCTCGTGTAGTGACCGCTATTTGACGATCATAAAAACCCCGTTTCACACTATCAACTTTCACTAATTCACTGTTATTACCCAGCGGAGTACAAATTTTTCCTGGATTCATACGATTATGAGGATCAAACGCCGCCTTAATTCGACGTAACTCGGTAAATAGTTCTTCACCAAAAAAAGCAGCACCATATTCAGAACGGAATCCTTTACCGTGTTCACCCCACATTAGACCACCATATTTAGCGACCAATGTAACCACCTGATCTGATACTTCTTTCATTAACAATTCTTGTTGAGGATCGCACATATCTAATGCTGGACGTACATGTAAGACCCCAGCATCAACATGACCAAACATGCCGTAATTAAGCCCTTTCCCATCCAATAACTGTCTAAACTCAGCAATAAAATCGGCTAAGTTTTCAGGCGGTACACAAGTATCCTCAGCAAATGCTATCGGCTTTTTAGTGCCTTTTGCAGCACCTAATAGACCCACGGCTTTTTTTCTCATGGTATACATTTTTTGAATACTGGCTAAATCATCACACACTTGATAACCAATAATACCCGCTTGTTGCTTGGCAATTAATTGATCAAGCTGTTGGCATAATGCCGCAACGTGTTGCTGATTTTCTGTAATATCATTACTAGCATATTCCACCATATTAATACCTAACATGGTTTTCCCTACGACATCAGTTAATAAGTTTTCAACTGTATTCCAAACGATATCTTGTTTCGCTAAATTCAAAACTTTGGAATCAATGGTTTCAACTGATAATGCAAGAGCATCTACCATCATAGGGGCATTACGTAATGCCGAATCAAAACTATCATATTTAATATTCACCAAAGTACGGGACTGTGGAATCGGCGTAATATTTAACTTTGCTTCCGCTATAAAAGCTAAAGAGCCTTCAGCTCCACATAATAAACGTGCAATATCAAATTGTTTAATTTTTTCATCGTATACATTTTTTAAATCATAACCGGTAAGAAATCGATTTAGTTGTGGAAATTTATCGACTATTTGTTGACGTTTATTCCGACAAATTTGAGACGTTATTTTAATGGCGTTATTAGCCATTTCAGCATCATCTAGAGCCTGTATTTGTTCGCTATTAAATGGTTCAGTACTGAGAACAGAGCCATCAACAAGTACTGCGGTCAATGCCAAAACATGATCAGAGGTTTTACCGTATTTCAACGAGCCCTGCCCAGACGCATCGGTATTAATCATTCCCCCAATTGTGGCACGATTACTGGTTGAAAGATCGGGAGAGAAGAAATAGCCATGTGGCCGTAAAGCATCATTGAGTTGATCTTTAATTACACCACTTTGAACACGTACCCAACCTTCAGCAATATTAAGCTCTAATATTTGATTTAAATAGCGAGAAAGATCAACCACAATTCCTAATGTTAATGATTGCCCATTTGTACCCGTACCGCCACCGCGAGGAGAAAATGTCACACTCTGATAGTCATCATGACAACCAACTTTCCCAATAAGAATAAGATCATCAATATTACGAGGTAATACCACAGCTTGAGGTAACTGTTGATAGACACTATTATCAGTTGCAACCGCTAACCGGCTAGCATAACTTTGTTCAATATCACCTTGAAAACCAGCATCGAATAATGCGGTTAAATATGATAGTACGCTATTATCAATACTACTTTGATAGGTTAATGCAGGTAACATATTTTTTACTCTCCCTTTTCCAGTGATTACGCATTCATGCGTTGCCATATCCAATAGCACTGGATTTACTATTCATTATTAGTCACTTTAACAATACGTTAAATGTATAATTTCACTTTACTCTACCTAGAAACTAAACAAAACAATTTATAAGTCCATCGGCTATATCATCCGCCAATAAAGCTACTGTGTTTAATGATAACTAGCACTAAATAAGTCTCAATTTATAACGTGTCTATTACTTATACTACGAGTTAATTAAATAAAGCCCTAATAATAGAGCTTTATTTTAATAGGACTCTATGTACAAAGATCTTTAAATGCCACCCATCAACGTATATTTCATTTCAGTGTATTCTTCTAACCCTTGATGTGCACCTTCACGCCCTAATCCAGACTCTTTAACGCCACCAAAAGGGGCCAATTCTGTAGAAATAAGACCTTCATTCACACCAACCATGCCATATTCTAATGCTTCACTCACATTAAATGCGCGCGACAATGATTGCGTATAAATATAAGCAGCCAAGCCTGAATCAGTATTATTGGCACGATCAATCACATCTTGATCGTCATCAAAGCTAAAAATAGCCGCTAATGGTCCAAATGTTTCTTCTGTTGCAACAAGCATGTCATCTCTAACATCACGAATAATCGTCGGTGCAATAAAGCAATCATTTGATACATGTTGACTACCAAGCACTAAATGCGCCCCCTTTAACATCGCATCATGAATGTGACGTTCAACTTTATCTACGGCGGCTCGATTAATCAAAGGTCCCATAGTTACACCTTCATCCAGCCCGTTACCAACCTTCAATAACGCAACTTGCTGACGTAGACGATCAATAAATTGTTCATAAATACTGTTATGGACATAGATACGATTAGCGCAGACACAGGTTTGTCCAGCATTACGAAATTTAGCAACCATTACCCCTTCTATTGCACGATCAATATCTGCATCATCAAAAATAATAAATGGCGCATTGCCACCTAATTCTAATGATACTTTTTTTACACTTGCAGCAGCTTGTGCCATCAACAGCTTACCTATCGCCGTAGAACCCGTGAAAGAGATCTTTTTAACTTTTTTATTACCGGTTAATTCAGCGCCAATCTTAACGGCATCACCCGTTACAACACTGAATAAACCATCAGGAATACCCGCTTCTTGCGCTAATGCTGCAAATGCTAATGCCGTAAAAGGTGTATCAGGGGCAGGTTTCAATACTACAGCACAACCTGCGGCAAAAGCAGGGCCACATTTACGCGTGATCATTGCCGCGGGGAAATTCCATGGCGTAATAGCAGCGACAACACCAACAGGTTGGCGTGAAACCAAAATTCTTGCATCTGCTTTGTGGCTTGGAATGATTTCACCATTCATGCGCTTAGCTTCTTCGGCATACCACTCAATAAAACTTGCTGCATAGGCTATTTCACCTTTAGCTTCATTTAATGGTTTACCTTGCTCTAAGGTCAAAATAGTCGCTAGTTCAACTGAATGATCCATAATAAGTTCATACCATTGTCGTAAAACAGTAGCCTTATATTTCGCTGTTGTTTTTGACCATCGTCGATAAGCACTATCTGCACTATCTATTGCTACACGTGTTTCTTCAACCCCCATTAAAGGAACATTTCCAATCACTTTTCCTGTTGCAGGATTATTAATAACTGTATGTTTTCCTGAATATGCGTTTACCCATTCACCATTAATAAACGCCTGTTGCTTAAACAAACCACCTAAAGATAATGTCATTACGATACCTTTGTTTATTTTTTCAATGCAAAAGTGACAAAAAATGTTAGCCAAAAGTGTACATTGAAATAAATAAGTAACTGATTACATTATTATATTACAACCTTAGCAAGATAACAGCTTAGGTATGTATTCAATAATGCATAATCGTTAAAAATAAAATTAAAAATATCATGCCATTCATCAGCAAATAATTATTATCACGACTAAGCTTTAAATAACATAGATATTAAAAAATGAACGATAGCTTTACTTTTATTTTAAAGTGGATAGAAATATCTTATGCAAAAAAGCAGACAACTGACCCATATTCGTCATGGCATAAAAAAGGGGTTTACAACTTCTTTCATCCATGAACAACATTTCCCTACCACAAATCCATTTGTTTTATGGGAACATACCACATCAAAGAACCCCTCAAGTCATAGTTTAAGTTTTCATGGCCATTCAGGCATAGAAGCTATCAGTTATCCCATTACAGGTACTATTTTGCACCATGATTCAACACAACAACATCATGTAGTTAAAAGTGGTGATGTTCACATGATGACGAGTGGCCAAGGTATTATTCATAAATCAACTACATTACCTCAACAATCGACAACAGAGACATTTCAATTATGGACGGCGTTACCTGAAACAAATAATCATGAAATGTGTCATCCCAAAAGCCAACTATTTAATAAACACTACCTTCCCCTCGTTGAAGATAACCATTCAACAACAAAAGTATTGATCGGGCATTACCAGCAACACACCAGTCCAATTAAAAGCCATTGTGAACTTATATTGCTCGACATTATTATGGCCTCCTATAGTACATGGTGCTTTACCCCACCCAAAGATTATCAATCCTGCTTTATTTATTTAAAATCAGGTATATCTTATAGTGCAAATAATAAATTAATGCCATTTCAAATAGGTTTTTTTGAATCATCACCTGCACCTATAATAGTTACTACAACAGATCAAAGCTCACGTTTTTTCATTGCTTGTGCTGTACCATTAAAACAACCATTAATAACCAATCAACATTCAGTTCATTCTAGTAAAAATAACATGGACATAAGTAATATGTTATTAAAAAAACTAATATCAACTATTAATAACAAAGAGGAATAGTTAGACCAGATGATATATCAATAAAAAAATCTTATAAGTTCAATATACACAATTAAGTTCATAGCATGATATTATTCAAAATTATTCCTATACTAAAAATAATGCATTAATGTGTAATAAACAGCATGGCTAGTGTTGTTATTTCAGTATCATAGTTAATGTTACAAGGTATTTTTTATGCAGGCCTTCAAAAGGTTTTCTTCAAACTACTCAATATATATAAAAATATCATTTCAATTGATCCTTTTTTTCGTTTCAATTTACATTGTTTTTCAATTACTTATAAAGTTAAACTTCTTTAATACAGATACTTTAAATGTTATTCATAAGCATTATATAAAACTAAATATTTTATTGCTTTGTACTTTTACATTTGTTTTTATCTATATTTTAAATCGCATCAATAAATGGTTTATTAAACCATTACAACAATTAAAAAATGAAACCAATAAACAAAGTGATATATTTAACAACAAAAGCATTCACGGTAATGATGCTGGTCGTTTTTTAAAAAACCATCAAGTATTAGTTAATAACATTACGAATGAAAAAATGATAAAAACGTAGATTTACCAGATAAAATAATAGAAAATCAGGCAGACATACATCAACTACAATTAACATTAAATATATTTAACAATAGTCAGGATATCATTATTTTTCTGGACAATAATGGAATTATCACTCATGTAAACCCCATATTCTGCCATCTAATCGGCATTAACTATGAAAATATCATCAAGCAACCATTAATTAATTTCATTAACACTCATACATATAAAAAAATTAGAGCATCTCTTTCTCATGAACTCAATAACTCACATCAATGGCAAGGTGAATTTAATATACAAAATATGATCAGTAAAAAAAAGATTCCATTATATGTCAAAATCAACAAATTAGTTGATAATAAAAATAATCTTATACAATATTCTATTATTGCGACTGACCTTACGACAATAAAAGAAATAGATCGCTTAGTACATATCAATCACCATGACTCATTAACAGAACTGCCAAATAGAATAGCACTAACCAATCGCTTAAATGATGAACTCAAAATTCAACTTATTACTCATCATATTTTTGCGGTATTATTTATTGATTTAGATAGTTTTAAAGTAATTAATGATAATTATGGCCATCAAATGGGCGATAAGGTATTGAAAATTACAGCAAATAAATTGCGTAATGCCGTAAAAAAAAGCGATATGATTGCACGTCTTTCTGGAGATGAGTTTATCGCAATAATTAATCCAGTCACGGAACATACTGATGTCATTCAAACATGCAAGCGCATACTGAAAATACTCCAACAACCGATAATCATAGACCAACACCATTTAGCTATAAATGCTAGCATTGGGTGCTATTATGCGCATCCAAATATGCAACAGGCCATCGATGATATTTTATCTCAAGCAGATATAGCGATGTATCAGGCAAAAATGGCAGGCAAGGGATGTCTTGTAGAATGTAATTCATTTTAATAAAAATGCCGTATCTGTGATAATAGATACGGCACTTAACATGAATATCAATTTATGGGCGAGTCGCTAATTGAAAAGTACCATTTGATTGAAACCAAACCGCTTGCTTCTGTTTGCGCCCAAGTAATAAAGGGCCATCATCAAAAAACAAAAAATTCTTCCAATTACGTTTAAATACACCCCATTTAGTTTCGATAATATTATATTTTTCATAACAGAAAAAAATGGTCGTGTTATCTTCCCACTTTATATCAGCTAACAATTCTGCTGGTAACTCAGGTTCATCACTGTCCCATGCTCGCTGCCAATCTATTGCATCTGACCATATTTTTTTATCAAAGGCCCAATCACCTTTCTCAAAATGATCGGCATCAGGACTTTGACTACTCACGTGTTCACACCACAATTGCGCCGAACGAGCTTGAGTAAATGGCTTTATTTGTACTAAGTCAGCTTCAGGTACTGGCATTGAAGCATGAGTGAAAATCCATTTACGTGCGTAACTATCAAATTCGGTATAATTCATTTGTCAGCCTAAAAAAATAAAGACGACGCAATGTACATCAGTGGTGATATTTGTTCCAGTATCTAGCCCATAATTTTTATATCAATTCTTTGCAATATAAAAAGGTACAACAAAATTGTACTCATTTGCATTATTGCAAGCGCACTTATTTATTTTGCCCCCATAGGTCGCTGACCCAGCCACCAATATGATCATCATAGTGGTTATCTGAAAAAGTAGGTGATGTTTTTATCGGGTTATCATGATGACATTCAAGAAGTTCAGATATATGCCTCGCCATCGGATCATCGGTGGACCGCATTTGCCGTTTTTGGGCAATTTCCTTAATAATCTGTAATCGATATGACGAGTTCATCTTTTTCATCTTTAACTCCTCTCAGTGAAATACAATAAATAATGACCAGATAAAAATAGGCTTCTCCGAGGATTACGTCAAATAGTCAATATCAAATTGGTATATCGCAAACTTACAATCTAAAAATTTTATTATTTAAAAAACAACATGTTACTGTTTGTTATATCTATATTTAAAATAGCTCTATGTTTGGATTAATTTAACCATATGATTATCATAAACTTTTAAATAATATTTTTTTTCTGCAATTCTTAATAATTCATACAGTAATCTCAGTATTAGGTCATAATTAACAGCGTTAATTTTATAGTACATCTGTTAGACTATTGAGCAACTATAATTAATATCAAGCAATACGGTTATTTGTAATTATTCCAGGAGTATTCGTGCGTTTATTACCGATTATGACTTTTTCTTTAGTGGGCTTACTGAGTATCACTATTAATGCTAACGCAGACACATTGGTGCCATCTTCTACTATTGGCAGTGTGCCAATTCAAAAAAATAATACTCCTACAAATGTACAGAATAATTTAAAGCAATCATTACCAAACAAAAACAATCAGTGCAACAAGACTCTGAATTATAAAGTTTTTTTTGAAGGTCATGATATCGGTAATTATCAACGTAATTTGGTATGGAATGGTACTCAAGCAGATATTTATACTAAGAGTACCGTTAATGTATTAATCACCACAGCAAAGCTAAATCAACATTCAAAGCTACATTGGTCGCCACAACGTCATAGTTTTGTAACGGATTCTTTTGAACGTCATATAAAGGGATTAATGACGGGTAAAGTATCCGCTACTTTTACTGATAACGGTACCAAATCAACCGTAATCGAAGACGGTAAATCACATCAATTTAGCGAAAGCTTATTGCCAATTCTTGATGGCGATACGATTGGAGCGCAGATGCGATTAGATATTATGCAAGGTAAGAAGAGTTTTGACTTTATATTGCAAAATAGTGATGACACTAGCCATTACTATTTTAAAGTTATCGGAGAAGAAACCATTGCGACTAATTTTGGCAATCTAAAAGCAATTAGAGTCGACCAAATCAAGAAAAATGATCGAAAACTTTCATTGTGGTTTGCACCATCAATTGACTACCAGCTTGTACGTGCAACTTACAAGCGTAAATTACTTGATTTAAAAGCAGTATTGGTTAGTAAAAAAATCATCTGCCCTACTCCAACACTAATAAAGTAGGCATAACAGTGTTAAGCAGCCATATATTTTTTGGCTGTTTAATTAACTTATTTTGCAACTACTTTATCACCAATAATTTTATAAGCTTAAGTTTACCCAATGTTTTCACAATAGCAGCACAGATCTAGTCATCACTCATATCGCAATTTAATTTCATTCACCTTCCTAGCGCTAAACAATATAGGTGTAAATATAATGCCGTTATTCTCCACTGAGTGTAGTATTAAATAGCTCGTATAATGATCTAATTACTTTCATTCTAATCATGACCAAATAATGAAGAGTAAAATACCACATAAAGAAGGGCGTCCCATGAAAACACTCATAGTTTTGATAAGTATGGTATTTTTATTATCAGCATGCTCACCAACCATTGGCAGTGAAAAATGGTGTAACCAGCTAAAAGAAAAAGCAAAAGGAGAATGGAGTGCGAATGAAGCCGTTCAATTCACCCAAAACTGTATTCTTCGTTCCCATGATGATAAGAAATAACTTAGCTTACTATTTTGTATGTTATGAAGATGGTGAAAGTTAAGGCAAATACAATAGGCGAAAAAAAAGCTCATCGAATGATAAGCTTTTTTAAAAGATGGTGCCCCGGGCCGGACTTGAACCGGCACAGCGCGAACGCCGAGGGATTTTAAATCCCTTGTGTCTACCAATTCCACCACCAGGGCACGCAATTTCTTGCGATGGGTAAGACACCATCTGTAGATACCACTAATTAAAGCCATATCTTTTAATTCTGTTGTTGCTACTTTACTTACGGATAGTAAGTAAAAAGATGGTGCCCCGGGCCGGACTTGAACCGGCACAGCGCGAACGCCGAGGGATTTTAAATCCCTTGTGTCTACCAATTCCACCACCAGGGCACGCAATTTAATGCGATGGGTAAGACACCATCTGTAAATATCGCTCTGAAGCCATATTTTTTAATTTGGAGCGACACACGAGGTTCGAACTCGTGACCTCAACCTTGGCAAGGTTGCGCTCTACCAGCTGAGCTAGTGTCGCAAGAGGAAGTATGGAGGCGCGTCCCGGAGTCGAACCGAGGTACACGGATTTGCAATCCGCTGCATAGCCACTCTGCCAACGCGCCATATTTCCTAACCGAAGAGATGTTGTTGTCTCGCGGTATGGGGTGCATTCTACGGATTACTGTAGATGAGTCAACAGCATTTTTGAAAATTACGTTCGTTTGATTATTTTACATACAAAACAAGTTATTCCGATCATATACTGCACGATTATTCACATGATATCGCGCATTGAATCTGAAGGAATAATCGCATCAGAACATGTTGTCACTCGATGACTGAGCTTTTGTGCCAATAATAATGACTGTGAAATGGATTGTTGATTAATTCGAGCCGCGAGGTAACCAGCAACAAAAGCATTATCTACTATCGAATCGCCATATTGCACTGCCAGTTTAATACTCGCGACTCGTAGTCGTGCATTCGAACGTATAATTAAGCTACATACCGTACATTCTGTTCCATTCGCTTGTTTAAATACAACCTCACGACAGCCCCACTTAATATAGCGCTGAGTTAAATAACGTGAACTTCCCCAAATTCTCATTTCGTCGTTCAAATCAACAAAAGCAATATCAGCATAAGAAAATAGTTTTTCATACCAATATTGAGCTTGCCTTGTTGACCAAAGATCAGAGCGAAAACTGTTATCTAAATATACTTTACCGCCATCTCTCTTATGTATTTCAAGTAAGCTTAATAACAATGTTTTATCATCATCAGTTAGGGCTGCAATACTACTACCACTAATATAAATCGCTCCATAGTCACTATTCGTCAGTGCACGATTTAATAATGCAGGACCATAAGAAAAGTAATACCGCATCGCGTTATCTTTATTCCAATAATGATAGTGCTGCAAACCATGACGGTCTGTTTCAATAAAACATAAATTAGGAAATTTTGTTGCGAGGCATTTGACTAAACTCGTGTCGATATTTTCTCGTTGCCAACATTGCAGCATACTCATTGATATCTTTTCAATACCAATACATGTTGCATAACTAACACTAATGGCACGGGAACCGCCTAATCTAGCTAAATATAAGGCTCTATTAACCACATTACCGCCATATGTTTGGTATCGAGGTGAATGGTTAAGCTCAACTAATGCCTCTCCAAAAAAAACAATCTTCATATCTACCCTTGTTAGAGATAACGATAAATAGTAATACACGATTAACATTTGCTCATTAAAAGCGTAATACATTCCGTTTTACCTCAAACCTTACAATGTTCTAGATTTACAGTTTTTTTAGATTAAAATAGGGTTTATTTGACAATAACAAAATATCCCTAATTATTAATATTTTGACACTATTTTGTGCTACTTATTAAATGTTTATATTTATGAACTTTATCTCCAAAATTATTAAGGGTATTTGTTGACAATAAAAAATTATCATTAAAACTTATCTAACAATAAATATCAGTATTAATAATTACAGCTGTAATCGTTAATACTAACAATATATGATTTCCACTCTGGCATAGGTTACAATTCTAGGAGTAATAGGCTATTTAGAATTCGATAAGATCTATCGCTCTCTAATTATTATCTGCGGAGCCTTGCTCCTGTTTTTTACTGATATGGACTGAGATATGGAAGCAGAACAAATAGAAATACTTAACTTTATTAGCCAATACCCGCCTTTTGATCTGCTGCCAGAAGAACAGTTGAATGAAATAGCAATCGAAATTGAAGTCGCTTACCACCGCGCAGACAGCATGATTTTAAATCTCGGTGATAGCATTAATGATTTGTTTCTTATTCGTAGTGGTGCCGTTGAAGTTTATCGCCGCAAAGGAGAATTATATAACCGTTTAGATGAAGGTGATATTTTTGGGCAAATGGGATTATTGATGAATAATCGCGTAAGAATGCCTGCTAAAGCATTAGAAGACACTCTTCTCTATTGTGTACCGGGTACTCTTTTTACCAAGCTTTGTGACGATTATGATAGTTTTGCTGACTTTGTTGAAGTCGATGATGGCTCTCGTCTCCGCCACGCAGTATCACGTCAAAATGATGAAAATGATTTAACCACATCTAAAGTCCGCACCTTACTTACACGTGATGCTGTGATCCTCGATCAAAATGCGACCATTCAAGTTGCAGCACAAGCCATGGCAGAAGAAGGCATATCAGCCCTGCTTATCTGCGATGAAAATATCACTGACGATGATGATGATAATGATTTAATCGTTGGTATTATTACTGATCGTGATTTATGCACTCGCGTATTAGCACTTGGCGTTTCAACCTCAGAGCCTGTCTCAACCGTGATGTCAGCAGAGCCTATCACTCTTGACCATAATGCTTATGTATTTGAAGCCATGTTAACCATGCTGCGCTCTAACATCCACCACTTGCCAGTCATGCGAAATAAACACCCCGTAGGTGTTATTAGTGTCTCGGATATTGTGCGCTACGAATCTCAAAATAGCCTACTACTCGTTAGCAGTATTTATCAGCAACAATCGGTGGAAGAGCTCGCCGTACTATCGACACAGGTAAAAGATTGCTTTGTGAGAATGGTTAATGAAGATGCTAATTCTCACATGATTGGTAGTGCGATGGCTGAAATCGGACGCAGCTTTAAACAACGTTTACTTGAACTTGCAGAAGAAAAATACGGCCCACCACCCGTGCCATATTGTTTTCTAGCTCTCGGTTCAATGGCGCGTGATGAACAACTGATTGTGACAGATCAAGATAACGCTATCATTCTTGATAACAACTTCAATTATGACAAACACAATACTTATTTTGAGCAACTATCCAAATTTGTTTGTGATGGGTTAGCTGAATGCGGCTATGCCTATTGTACTGGCGATATTATGGCGACCAATCCAGAATGGCGTAAGACACGCCAGCAATGGGAAGATTGCTTTGCTGATTGGATTGATAATCCTAAACCCGTTGCATTACTTAATAGCTCAATATTTTTTGATCTTGGTGGTGTATGGGGTAAAACTAAATGGGCTAAGCAACTAAATGGCTTCATTGTTCGTCGAGCACGAAATAGCTCTCGTTTCTTGTCCTGTCTTGCACGTAACGCTTTAAACCGCACTCCTCCATTGGGATTTTTTAAAGATTTTGTTATGGAAAAAGATGGCCGACATAATAATTCAATCAATCTAAAACGCCGTGGCACAGCACCATTAGCTGACCTAATTCGTGTACATGCACTTGCAGTTGGTTCTCGTTCACAAAACTCGCTTGAACGTCTTGATGACATTATCGATAGTGGCATATTACCACCAGGTCGAGCACAAGACTTACGTGATGCAATGGAATACATTTCTTTAGTGCGTATTCGTCACCAAGCATTAGATATTGAAGCTGGAATCGAACCCGACAACAGTATTGAACCTGAAAACATGTCTGATTTTGAACGCAGAAATCTTAAAGACGCATTTCAGATATTGAGTAAAGCGCAAAACTTTGTGAAGTTTCGCTATCAATCAGCCAGATAATAAAAAGAGCAGTTAATGTTTCATCACGGATCAAAACAACCTGTTTCTGCGCACTTCACTCGTAATACGCCAGTACTAGACTGGCATTTACGTTTTAAAACGTTAGCGCAAGAAGCACAAGATAGCCGTATAAAGTCTTATTATCAGGCTGGTATTATCTCTGAAAACACCCCTCTGAGTGACGTGTCTTTTGTCGCTCTCGATTTTGAAACAACAGGACTCAATTCAGAAATTGATGATATTGTCAGTGTCGGATTAGTTCCCTTTGATTTACACCGTATTTACTGCCGTCAATCGCAACACTGGGTGGTAAAGCCAAAGGTAAAATTAGAAGAAGACTCTGTCGTTATTCATGGTATTACGCATTCTGATGTTCAACAAGCACCTGATTTACGTCGTATTCTTGAATCAGTACTTGACGCCTTAGCCGGTAAAGTCGTTGTCGTTCATTATAAAAGTATCGAACGTCAGTTTATGGATCGCGCCTTAAAAATTCGCTTAGGTGAAGGAATTCAATTTCCAGTTGTAGATACTCTAGCGATTGAAGCGACCATTCAACAGCAACAAATTAGTGGTTTATGGAATAGATTAAAAGGAAAACGTCCCGGTTCAGTAAGGCTAGGAAAATGTCGTTCCCGTTATGGTCTTCCCGCCTATCAACCACATCATGCGCTAACCGATTCTTTAGCTACGGCTGAATTACTTCAAGCACAGATAGCTTATCATTTTACACCCGAGACTCCTATTGGCTACCTTTGGGAATAAACAACACGCCCTCTACTCTATTTCCATAAAAAAGCAGCCATTCAGTAAATATTCTGAATGGCTGCTTTTTTATAACATTAACTTTATTACAGTAAATAAACGCAACGATTATTTACGTTCAGTCCTAAAGCCCATCAATAAGCTGACACACATAAGTAATAAAATAAACGTAAACGGTAATGCTGTCGAAATCGTACCGGCTTGTAATGCTTCAATGGCTTGTGTACCACCGACCCATAACAAAGCAATAGCAATAACACCTTCAACCGCTGCCCAGAAAATACGTTGAGCGACAGGGTTATCAACTTTACCACCTGCGGTAATGCTATCGATTACCAATGATCCTGAATCTGACGATGTTACAAAGAACACCAAAATTAGAATCACTGAAATGAACGATAAAATAGTACCAAATGGTAATGCATCGTACATTTCAAACATCGCTAATGGTACTTGAGTAATACCTTTAGTACCTAATGTACCGATATGATCCATAATTTGGTGAATAGCTTGGCCACCAAATACTGACATCCAAACAATCGTTACTAATGTTGGAATAATTAATACTGCAATTAAGAATTCACGAACAGTACGACCTTTTGAAATACGCGCAATAAATGAACCGACAAATGGTGACCATGAAATCCACCAAGCCCAATAAACAACCGTCCAAGCATGCATCCATTTTTCATCAGTACGATCATAAGGATTACTTAGCGGAATAAAGTTTTCAATGTATCCCATTACTGTTTTAGGAATCGTATCAATAGAAATAGCAAAACCAACCAGCGCAACAAATATTAATAAGACAACCGCAACCATCATATTAATGTTACTGAGTAATTTAACACCCGAATCGATACCTTTCGCTACAGAAAAAATAGCGACGCAAGTAACAACAATGATAATGCCAATTTGCAGCTCTAAACCGCCATGAGTACCAAATACATGATTAATACCACTTGCCGCTTGTTGTGCGCCTAAGCCTAATGAAGTCGCTAAACCAAATAGTGTTGCCAATACAGCAAGAATATCGATGATGTGGCCAGCCCAACCCCAAGTGCGATCACCAAGAATAGGGTAAAACACAGAGCGAATAGAAAGCGGTAATCCCTTATTGTAAGCAAAATATGCCATTGATAAAGCAACAACACCATAAATAGCCCAAGGGTGGAGACCCCAATGGTACATGGTTGCACCCATCGCTACTTTAAATGCTTCAGGTGTTTCAGGGGTAACGTTCAAAGGTGTAGAACCGCCCCAACCTGTGAAATATGCAGCAGGTTCAGCCACACTCCAAAACATCAAGCCAATACCCATACCTGCGGCAAATAGCATTGATAACCATGATAATGTTGTATGTTCAGCTTCGGCATCTTTACCGCCTAAACGAATACGACCGTACGGTGAAACGATTAATGCTAAACAAAAGAAGACAAAGAAATTACCAGCCCAAAGAAATAAAGAGGCGAATTGGTTAACAATGGCACTTTTTACACTGTCCAAAGTTGCTTTTGCGGTTGCTGGATCTGAGATTAAAATCGCAACTAAAAAAATGATTATTAGTCCAGCACTGACACCAAAAACGGCGTTATGTACATCGAATCCCCACTTTTGGACATTATCTTGGCCAATCGTGTAATCCGTATTATTTATACTATATTTATCGTGTTTACTCATTATTACATCCTGTTAGATATCGCCCCAACCATAATATTTAGTCATGTAAATAAAAATCAAAGCGCCATTATATAACCACTAGTAGACAAGAACTGTCAATAGAGAGACAAAACAACCAAATAGCCTAAAATGGCTGATTTTAAGCCTAAAATATAGCGGTGAAATAAGTTACTTTTAATCACCATGAATATTTTTTCATTTGTACTCTAACTATCTATTGCTACAACTTTAGTCCATTTGAAATTTTTAACTACTTTTTATATGTGGTTATAGTAAATTAAATTTAGCTTTATTGTTTTTAATCAATAAATTAGAAGCAATACACACTAAAAATAAAAGAAACCATTATCAATACAAATAAACAAAGAATATAAGTGTTAACTTACTATTTTATAAAAATGAATAAGCCCATTATTGACCGATTGCTTTTAGGGTAAATAATAAAGCTTATTGGTAGAAGAAGACGACCTAAAAACGACATATAATTAATTAGTAAGTTTTCAAAAATCAATCAATATAGACTGTTTTTTAATCAAAAAAAGGGGTGTTAGTAAATGATATTAACGCTTAAGCAAACTCAAGCGAGATAAACGTACATCCTTTTGAACAACCAATACCCGGTTTTTCACTTTGTTCTGGTGTAATAAGAACTAACGGTTGTCGACATTGTTCACAAGCAACAACCTTACCTTGCATGACCTTTTTTATCACTGCATGTTGATCGCTAAATGACTGTTTAGTTTGTTTATTTAATTGTGAAAAATCCAATTTCATCGTCTGTCTCTAATTAAAATTAATATAAAAAAGGGGGAAGCTTTCTCCCCCCTTGTTTGATAACTATATGATGTTAATCTTATAACTCAAAATCATCAAAGCTTGTCTTATCTACCTGACGATCAAGAAAAGCAACTAAATCGTCATGACCACCAATGTAGTGACCATCTAAAATAATTTGTGGTACCGTACGAACATTAACATTAGCTACATGTTGAATAAAATCTACCATGACAGTCTTTGTTAACTCTTGCCCCAATACTAATGTTGTATATTCAGTACCCAACTTATCCAGTAATAATTTTGCTTTTACACAATATGGACAATTAGGCTGAGTAATGATTACATTTTGGTATTCACATAATTGTTCAATCGTCAAACCGTGGTCGCTATTCATAAACTCATTTATCTTCAGTATTAAAAATGGCATTAACGATAAAACAATCTACGTTACGAGTAAAACCTATAAACAGTACAAGCCTAAAAACAATCAAAAAAGCACAAATATCACTCAATTATAGTGATTTAATAATGTTCAGATAGAAAACTTACACACAGTATAAGTTTGACAAACAAGTTAACACTTTTTACTTCAGTACATATTGAATAATCAGTAAAAATAGATGATATTAATCAAATATAAAAATAAGTTATTGCCCATAAAACATTTTTTATCACTGCTAATATTTTATAAATACACATTTTCGTCATTCATTATTTATATACGGATGTATTGATAATTCATAGATTCAAAAAGGAGAACACTGGTGGATATTTCAGCTGTCACACATCAAACATACAATAAAGGTGAACTAACGCAGCTATTAGATATTGCCCGTGACGCTATTCGAGGTCATTTTTCAGAAAAAGCAATTTCAACGTCAGCACCTAAACTTGAACATTACACACGTAAAATGCTGCAGCCAGCAGCATGCTTTGTGACATTAGAAGTCAATGGCCAGCTACAAGGTTGTATTGGCTCAACGATTGCAACAAAACCATTAATCTTAGAAATGCACAACAAAGCCATTGGAAGCGCTTATGAAGATCGTCGCTTTATGCCTCTAGCAGAAGATCAACTTGATGATTTAAGTATTGAAGTAGAAGTACTATCACCGTTAATTATACAGCCATTCAATACTGAAGCAGAATTAGCCGAATATTTATCGCACAACAAGCAAGGTGTCCTACTGACTGATAGACATGTACAGACAGTTGTATTACCGAGTGCTTGGCGTCGAGGACTATCAACCCCTCAATTTATACAATTACTTAAACAGAAAGCAGGATGGCCCGCAAATTATTGGTCTGACACTATGGTGATTAAAACATTCACTACCTGCGCACTTAAAGAAAACTTTAATACTATCCGTGGTAAATATTTTTAACGAATAACTTAAAATACCATCAATATAAAATGACTAAAATATTTAGTCATTTTATCATTTCTATAACATTTAACTCATGAAAAATGGCATACTTTACGTAATTTCAACTTTAATTAAAAATACACCATGTATTTTATTATTACTTTAATGGGGTTTTATGCGTAAATTTTTATATCCATTTTTAACTGGCTTTATTTTACTAATAACATTGGTTGGTTGTAACACCACCCCAAAAGAAACCGATAACGGCTGGGTTAAGTTAGCAACTAAAACAGCTAATTTTCAAACAGATACCGACAAAATAACACCTAATTCATTATTTGGTTCTAACCATTATGATTCTCTTAAATTAACTTGTATCCAAGGCTCGGTACAAATAGATTCTATTCAAGTTAATTATGCCAATGGGCATGTTCAAAAACTGTCAACATTAGGCCTACTGACTAAAAATAGCTCGACGCGCGCAATGAAACTAGATCGAGATCAGAATAAAATAAAATCAATTGATTTGACATATAGTAGTGTCGGCAATACGACACTAAATTTAGCGGGTGTAACAAAAAAAGCCAAACTTGAAATTTGGGCAAAGAAATCTGCTGATACCAATAAGTAATGCAAACTTAAAGTGGAACAGTCGCAATTGTTCCACTTTTATTATTATAATAACGGCTCAGTCAGTTTTATATCTACCCAAACCAATCGGTGATCAGATCCTGCTGTTGGCTTTTCTCGCCTTTTATCATCCAGCACTAAGTGCCGTAGTGGATGATCTTTTTCAGGCCAAAATACGCCACTATTTAAAACCGTTAAATTAGACGATGGCAAAACATAATCTAAACGCATTCCACCTAAATGCGTCCATTCACTATTACGCCCTTTACGTCGCTGCCACGGACGATACTCATATCCACCACAACTTTTCGGAGTCAATGACCCATGACTTACCTGCTGATGAATTCGTGGATGATTAAGTAATTGTTTAATTGTTTTTTTTAAACCGTCACCATCAACCACATCCGCATTTAAATCACCTAATACGACAAAAGGTTGCTCGATATGCAATCCACCAGCAATACCAGTGTCATCTTTTAAATAATCGGCATTATCAATAAGATCACAAATTAATTGGATTTCATCATGATTACGTTTCGCATTACGGCGTTCAGGTCCATCAAAAACAGGCGGCGTAGGATGGCAACACACAAGGTTTATCACTTGTTGTTCAATTTGTATTGGCACACTGAGATGATTTTTAGATGATAACCGTAATATATTTACCGCTTCAGGCGTATAAAAGTCGTGTGGAATCAATGTATTTGGCATCGAATTCCATAATAAATGTTGCCATGAACGTATATTATTATCTTGAATTGGGTATTTTGATAATAATACAAAACCAAAATTACCATGAAAATTACCAAACCCCATTCCATCTGCTGGTAATGAAATTATGCCGTCATTATTGAGATCAACATCGGTGAATAACCCTGTATTGGTTGCTGGGCACAAACGGTATGGATACTCAATAGGCTTTTGGCCATATTGAGAAATGGCTAAATAATTATCACAGAAATACGCTAAAGCACCATCATCTCCACCATCACCAGGATGATCAAACTCACACAGCAATATAACATCAGGCGCAGCATGCTGAATAATGGCCGCAAGACGTTGCAAACGAGTAATATTAGGGTTCATTGTTAATGCTAATATTTTGCCCTGTTCACTATCTGACATTGAAATATTAAACATCGCCACACGTAGTGATTGATGATGACTAAACACAGATTTCACTCAAAATTCTCATATACATATGCTTTTATATCAAACATTGTAATCGGCATTGACTATAGCGCCAATAATAAACACAGGATTTATAAATATAAAATACTACCGATTACCGATAACAGTATTAAGTGCTAATCGAATCTGTTTAGCGTCATAACGTGCTCGATGTTTAACAGGTCCTTGCCGTTCTAGAGCTAATTGGAAGTAGGTACGGTCAATACCATTATGTTGTTTTAACCAACAACATATTTCCGTCAACATAAATGATGGCCGCATATGGGCAGCATGATACAACCTACCTAACCAAAATAAATCCCATTCACTATCACAAAACACCAACTCATATTGCCCTAAAACTGTATTAAGATGTTGGCAAACATCGACAACTTGTTTGCCATCTCGTTCTAGTTCATCGCGTGTAATGCCATGAATGTGTAATTCCGAAAAAGTATCCCAATGCACCCACTCATCACTCGCTGATAACGGATTAATTAATAAGCTATCATCGATACCACTTGGTAATGAATAGCCAACCTCTATTGGATAAGAAAATTCGGAGAGTCCTGATGCTTCAAAATCTAACGTCGCCCACATTACACACTCCCGCTTAGGAAATATTATATTAATTGTCGCATTTATGATTTTTTGTAGTACTTATTACTGACAACAAACTCAATACAAATTAAATGTAGACAGTTACATAATAATTACCAATGAAGAGGTATATTGTTTTTTATGCAACCAGTAATAAATTGAGTCTATTTAAATAAATCCCTTATATATCAATAAATACACACTGTAGATAGGTGTTCACTTTTGTTAGGTATATAATAGCAAAAGAATCAATATCAACGGGTCTCATAATGATTACATCTCCTACACCTATACTTGGTTTCGCTGGTTTTAGTGGCTCAGGAAAGACGACACTTCTTGAACAACTGATCCCTCTTTTTAAACAACACAACTTACGAATTGGACTACTTAAACACAGTCATCATGATATTGACCCAGATACACCGGGAAAAGATAGCTACCGTTTACGTCATGCCGGCTGCAGCCAAACCTTGCTTGCCACTAAATCTCGCCACATGCTGTATTTTGAATATCCACAAGCAGAACGCCAAGATCCTGAATTAAATCATTGTTTAAGCCAGCTTAATCATGACCTACTAGATCTTGTTTTAATTGAAGGCTTTCGTGACCAACCTTTTCCAAAAATAGAAATTCATCGTCCAAGCTATGGAAAACCATTACTCTACCCAACTGACAACACTATTTTAGCTTTTGCCAGTGATCAGCCTGCACCGGAAAATTGTTCATTACCACAACTAGATTTAAATAATCCTCAAAATATTTACCAGTTTATTATTGAATGGTTAGCACAATAGTCACAAAATAATGTTGATATAAAAATACCGCCACTTAGAGGGCTAAGTGGCGGTATTTTTATATCAAATCAATCATTGTTGAATAAGTACTGTTATCATATTTTTTCCGCGGTGAATATCATGACTCCAACTTGATTATCATGCCGATAAGTGAGCGCTAATTTTCCTGCAAAATACGTAAACTGAGTCACATTAGCTAACTGTTCAAAATAACGTTTTTGACGATGTACTGATAAAGGATCATCACACTGACGATCCGTAATTGCAGCATGCTGTTCTAATACATCAATAAATCCTGGTCGCAACAATGCATTCACCGTCACGGTATAATTATTACAGTCAACCATACCAACAAAATGGCCATTAATATAACGTAAGCTAATTTTACTGCCGTCAGTGACAGGATCACCATAGCGCCAACTTTCAAGACGCCAATCCGTATTAGCTAATATTGCTGGAGTTAATCTAACAATGGCTTGATTACTTGGAACTTCAATCAATTTATTGTGGTTAAAGCGCCAAATATGTCGAGCAACATCCCCAGGGCAGCAAGCAGGATCGTGTTCTCCTGCCTGAATAACATCTAAGATTATAGTATGATTTTTAATCGCTAAATCTTTAACTCGTACTCTATCTCCAACATATTGAGTCACCAGATTAACGAGTTTACCTTGTTGATACGCCATTACAGCCAAATATAAAAATTGCCCACTACCACCAGGAGAATAATTTAACAAAACTACCGCCATTGGATTATTATGGGAATTTAACGCACCAATCGCTTTTAAATCACCTAATAACATCACTTGTGGCATGACGTTTCCCCCTGGTTGATAAGGATCGCCAGCCCATAAGCCTTGTTGCAAATGAATAGTACTATCAATACCATCTATTCCACGATAATAGGCCTGTTGTAATGCTGATAATGAATAATCGAATGAATGAGCCGTTGCCGTTAAAGAAGATGTTTTTGACGTTAATATCAAGCTCGAGGAGGCAGGTGAACTTGCATCAGGGGTTATTGTTGTCATCTCTGCTGCCATTAACGTTGAACTATAAATCGTTAATAAGCTTATAAATGCAGAGAGCAAACGTTTCATATATATTCCTTATTAATGCTTCAAATTAATATCTCATGACGTAATACATTTCAGACATAGAATCATAGCAATAGTTCCTCAATAAATACTGATATGGCACTTATTTAAAGATTACTCATAGTAAGCCACTTAAAAAATAGTGGAATCCAATTGTATTACATTTTGAAAAAGTTAAAATGCGCGCTTGCTTTTAACTATCACTGAGGTGATTTGATTTAATTATGCTTATTAAAACAACAGCTATGGTCGCGCTATTATTGACATCTGGAACCCTATTTGCTGCGTCCTCTGTATCACCTACGACTGCCACATTTGAGCAACTAGCTCAACAGCAAGCACATCATGTACCATTGCAAATTATTGATTGCCGTAACAGTAATTTTTACAACGGCTGGCCTGAGCCGCAACAACAACATGGTGGTCATATTGCAGGAGCGGTTAATATTGATGCTAGCTGGTTAAAAACATTAGATACTTCAGCGTTTCAAGCACTGCTGCACGACAAGCATCTTAAATCAACACTTCCAACTTACTTATATTGTGCAACAGACAAAGCCCAACAACTCACAACAGCCTTAAAAGCACAAGGTTATCATTCAGTCACAACGATTGAGCAACCATTAAACCTCTATCATGGTCAACTCAGCGCCTTACCTAATTTTCAGCAATTAGTGCCCGCATCATGGCTATATGCACTAATCAATAATAAACATCCTCGTTATGCACCAACACATGGTTATAAAGTGATTGAAGTTGAGTGGGGACCACCAGCGAAATATTTACTCGACCATATTCCAGGCTCACTGTACGTTAATACCAATAGTATTGAATCAGAACCTTGGTGGAATAAAGTCAGCAATGCTGCATTAGCCAAAGTCATTGCTAATCTTGGTATTCGATATAACACGACCGTTATTCTCTATGCTCGCAACAATATGTCAGCAGCACGTTTTGCAAACTTCTTAATGTATGCTGGCGTTAAAGATGTACGCTTATTAAATGGCGGCTGGACTGCATGGGATAATGCTGATTACCCCACAGAAAACTTACCTAATTACAATACAAAACCCGTACCATTTGGCAAACCAATTCCAGCGAATCCTCAATATATAATTGATACGGCTCAAGTAAAATCGTTATTAAAAATGCCAGCAGATAAACAATCCGTTGTCAGTATTCGTACCTGGCCTGAATATATTGGCGAGACCAGTGGTTATGATTATATTAAGCCTAAAGGACGTATTGAGGGTGCAAAATGGGGACACGCAGGTTCTGATTCTTACCATATGCAAGATTTTCTTAACCCAGATCAAACAATGAAAAGCGGTAATGAAATTACAGCACAATGGGCTAAATGGAATATTAAACCGCATCAAGATGTGGCATTTTTCTGTGGTACTGGCTGGCGAGCATCAGAAGCCTTCTTTTTCGCGCATGTTCTCGGTTGGAAGAATATCAGTGTATACGATGGTGGTTGGTACCAATGGAGTGCCAATAAAAATAACCCTATAACGGATGGGACGATAACACCCGCTCACGTGCACTAACAACACCAATGGCAGCAAGCTATCTCGATCCTAATTCACGATAGCAGCTGCCATTTTTACATTCTGTTATGGCACACCGTGACCTTTTGCAGCTACCCATACTCGGTAAAACTGCTCTCGTGACAATGAAAAATCAAGGGCTGCAACAGCTGATCTTACACGTTCAATATTTCCCGAACCTATAATCGCTAATGGTTTTGATGGTAGGCATCTGATCCAAGCATAAATGACTTGATCAAGACTATCAGCACCGATTTCAGTGGCTATTTCACTTAAGGTTTCACGTACACGAACATGTTGCTCAGAGCGACCAGAGAAAATATCCCCTCCAGCTAAGCATGACCATGCCATTGGATGGATGCGCTTCATTTGTAAGTGATCAAGCGTACCATCACGTGCGACTTCAAAATTAAGTGGATTAATTTCAACTTGATTGGTAACCAGCGGCTGCTCTAAACGAGATTGCAATAACTCAAATTGTGCAGGTGAAAAATTCGACACCCCAAAATGATTCACTTTTCCTTGTTGTTTTAATTCAGCAAAAGCGAAAGCAACTTCATCAGCATCCATTAGTAAATCTGGGCGGTGAATTAATAACAAGTCAATATTTTCAACGCGCAAGTTTGCCAGTGAGTTATTTACAGACTCAACAATATGCTGCTTACTGGTATCGTAATGATTAATTTGACGTTGAGGGTATTTAGCATTGCATAAATTAATATCACACTTTGTCACCAATTGTAGTTGCTGACGTAGGCTTGGTTGTAACGCTAACGCTTCTCCAAATAATGCCTCACATTGGTAACCACCATAAATATCAGCATGATCAACCGTCGTGATCCCTAATTCAAGGTGCTGCTCTATAAAAGCCAATCGTTGTTGCGCAGTCATGCCCCACTCAGCTAAACGCCAATAGCCTTGCACTAACTCTGAAAATTGTAATTGCTGTGCAACCATTGTGACTTGGCTAACCATTGAACCATCCTTTGTAAGAGTAAAACGAATTACTCACCATCCTAAGAGCCTCAAATCATTGCCGCAAATGAATTAATTAAAAACAAAGTATGCAGACTAAAAACTATGACTTAGATTACAACTTATCAATAAACCCCTTGCCAACTAACGCTTTACACAAATAGCTGAACGTACAGGCTGAAGTTTAATTGCATCCATTACCCGTTGAGGGTTGGCACTATAAGCCGTATGCAATGACTTAACAGATAACTGATGCTTTAGGTATTCGGCGTAATCGTTAAATTTATAGTGGCTATATGCTGTTGGGTACATCTTGCTACAGCTGTCATACCAAGCAACATAACGTTGAAAAAACAATGTCGCTTGAGCTGGCGTCATTTTACTCATGGTTAACGCCATATCTTTGGTCAATTGAAAATGCTGATAATCAATCGGTGAATCCCAAAAACCACCCCAATATTGAAAACCATGACGAGCAAAGATTGTAATCACAGTTTCAGCCATACCTCGACTGTCTGGTTTACCAAACCGATATTGAGCTCGATTTGCATAACGCGTCCCTTGTACTGGGCTAAATTTAACATTGCCATTACTACCAAAAGTCACAAATGGATTTTGTAATGGGTTAATGTCTATTGCCGCCCCATAGGCATGCAACGATAAACTATTGCTACCGGCGACCGGGCGGTAATTAAATGCTGAAGTATTATTAGCCGTCATCGAACGGGTATCATCACCGTCATACATTTCAATGGGTACTGCTTTATGAATAGGAAACCCTTCTTTATATAATTCATCAAAAATTTTCCCCACATAAGGTGCTACGGCATCCATTACCACTAACTTTCCATTGGTATGTGCTTTACCTGCAAAATCACGGTAATTAAAGGTAACTTTTCTCAATCGTTGACATGGCACAGGCGCTGTTGCCGAAATAACGCCAGCTTTGGTCATTAGTTGGCACTCTCCTGTTGATAACATACTAATTTGAGCAGCATTAACGGGTAATGTCACAGCACCAGCAGAAAACAAAAATAACGAAACCCACATATTACGAGAAGCAGTTATCATCCTAATTCGTCCTATCTCAAAAAATAGTAATAAAAAAGACGTGCAATCGCACGCCTCTGTCATTTAATTCATCATCTAAAAGCTTATTGGCTTACGTCCAGTTGCAGTGTCTGCTTTATTCTCTGTTTTTAGTGCTTCTTTTTTGGTTACAGAGCGGTTTTTACTGGTCGCTGGTGCCGATTTATTTTTCTTTGCTTTTGCTGCTGGTACTTTTTTATCTTTTTTAGGCGCTTTTGCTGCAGGGGTTACTTTGGTTGCTTGCTGATCGCGGGGTACGGCTTCTTGTACTGGTTGGTCACAAATAACCACAAAATACTCACCGTTAAACTCAATCACGTCACCATCATAGATTTTACAGCGCTTACGTAATTCAATTTCACCATTAACAGCAACATAACCATCAGAAATGGCATACTTTGCTTCACCACCACCACTCACTAAATTGGCAATCTTTAGCACTTTATACAGTTCAATCGGTTGAACTGAAACTTCCACTTCCAGTGCTTCTACTTCTATTTCTTCAGACATCTTGCACACTCAAATAACAAAACAGGACTTAGTTGAATTCTACCTCACTAACAAACAGAAAGTGAAACAAATGACAAATTCCAACTGACTTACTATTTTTTAACGTCTAACCTGTTAAAAAATCAGTTTTGTCCATTTTTATGGACACCTCATAACAACACATATTCAACATTGTGACCTTAAAATATCACTAAAATATCCTTTAATGGACTTACAATAATAACTAACCTCGACTAATCTTGGTTTTTATCACCGTTATTTGCTCGGATCTTCGTCAACAGGTATGCTACCTAGGGCAAAAAGCAAGCGAATAACTATTTTATTACACATGACTATGTTCTGATTAGCACAAGTAGTGCTATAATCCGCGACCTCACATGTGACAGTAATTGTTTATAGAGAAAAACAATGACAGATTTATCTAAATACAGAAACATTGGTATTTTCGCGCACGTTGATGCGGGCAAAACTACTACAACAGAGCGTATCCTTAAGCTAACTGGCCAAATCCACAAGATTGGTGAAGTTCATGACGGTGAGTCAACAACTGACTTCATGGAACAGGAAGCTGAGCGCGGTATTACTATCCAGTCTGCAGCAGTAAGCTGTTTCTGGAAAGATCACCGTTTTAACGTTATCGATACTCCGGGACACGTTGACTTCACAGTTGAAGTTTACCGTTCTCTTAAAGTACTTGATGGCGGCATCGGTGTATTCTGTGGTTCTGGTGGTGTTGAACCACAATCAGAAACTAACTGGCGTTACGCGAACGAATCAGAAGTTGCTCGTATCATCTTCGTTAACAAACTAGACCGTATGGGCGCAGATTTCTTCCGCGTTACAGATCAAGTTAAGAAGGTACTAGGCGCTACTCCACTAATCATGACACTTCCAATCGGTCGTGAAGATGATTTCGTTGGTGTTGTTGACGTTCTAAACCGTCAAGCATTCGTATGGGATGACTCAGGTCTTCCAGAGAACTTCGAAGTTCTACCTGTTCCTGAAGACATGGTTGACGACGTTGAAGCTTACCGTGAAGAAATGATCGAAACTGCTCTTGAGCAAGACGACGATCTTCTAGAAGCTTACATGGAAGGTGAAGAGCCTTCTATCGCTGACATCAAGCGTTGTATCCGTGCTGGTACTCGTACTTGTACTTTCTTCCCAACGTTCTGTGGTTCAGCATTCAAAAACAAGGGTATGCAACTTGTTCTTGATGCGGTAATTGATTACCTACCTTCTCCAACAGAAGTAGACCCACAGCCGTTAACTGATCCAGAAACTGGTGAACCAACTGGTGAAGTTGCAACTGTATCTGTTGACGAACCATTCAAAGCGCTAGCATTCAAAATCATGGATGACCGTTTTGGTGCTCTAACATTCGTTCGTATTTACTCTGGTAAGCTAAACAAGGGTGACACCATCCTTAACTCTGCTACAGGTAAAACTGAGCGTATCGGCCGTATGGTTGAGATGCAAGCGAACGATCGTAACGAACTTACTTCAGCACAAGCTGGTGATATCATCGCTATCGTTGGTATGAAGAACGTTCAAACTGGTCACACTCTTTGTGATGTTAAGCACGAGTGTACTCTTGAGCCAATGATCTTCCCAACTCCAGTAATCTCGATTGCTGTAACGCCTAAAGATAAAGGCGGTTCTGAGAAAATGGGTATCGCGATCGGTAAAATGGTTGCAGAAGATCCATCTTTCCAAGTTGAAACTGACGAAGAAACTGGCGAAACAATCCTTAAAGGTATGGGTGAACTTCACCTAGACATTAAGGTTGATATCCTTAAGCGTACATACGGCGTAGACCTAATTGTTGGTCAACCTCAAGTAGCTTACCGTGAAACAATCACGAAGCCAGTTGAAGATAGCTACACGCATAAGAAGCAATCTGGTGGTTCTGGTCAGTTCGGTAAGATCGACTACATCATGAAACCAGGCGAAGTAGGTTCAGGCTTTACGTTCACATCATCAGTAATTGGTGGTAACGTTCCTAAAGAATTCTGGCCTGCAATCGAGAAAGGCTTCAAGGGCATGATGGATACTGGTGTTCTAGCTGGTTTCCCTGTTCTTGACGTTGAAATCGAACTTCTTGATGGTGCATTCCACGCAGTCGATTCATCTGCAGTAGCATTTGAAATCGCAGCGAAAGGCGCATTCCGTCAATCTATGCCTAAAGCTGGTGCGCAACTTCTTGAGCCAATCATGAACGTTGACGTATTTACTCCAGAAGATCACGTTGGTGATGTTATCGGTGACCTTAACCGTCGTCGTGGCATGATCAAAGACCAGATCGCTGGCGTAACTGGTTCTCGTATTAAAGCTGACGTACCACTTTCAGAAATGTTTGGTTACATCGGTACTCTACGTACTATGACTTCTGGTCGTGGTCAGTTCTCTATGGAGTTCTCACACTACGCACCATGTCCTGCTAACGTTTCTGAAAAAGTTATCGCTGAGCAGAAAGAACGTAACGCTAAGAAGTAATTTTTAAATTACTCTAAGTGATACATTAACCCCGAGGACTTTGTTCTCGGGGTTATTTTTTATTACCGCTAAAATAACTAGATAAAACCCCCGTTTGAACGTAAAGTGATGCTTTTATTAATGACAATATATATGAATATTATTATTGATGACTTGCAAGGACACGCCATACAAGCGTTATTACAAGCACACTTGATAGATATGAATTCTACCGCTCCAGCAGAAAGCGTTCATGCCTTAGATCTAACCGAACTTCAACAACAGAGTGTGACTTTTTGGTCTATATGGCATCAAAATCAATTGGCAGGATGCGGCGCAATAAAGAGCTTAAATACAACCACAGCTGAAATAAAATCAATGCGAACTGCTGATACATTTCGCGGCCAAGGTGTGGCATCACAATTACTCCAACATATTATTTCTTATGCCAAAACACAGGGCTACCAACAATTAAGTTTAGAGACAGGATCTATGGACTTCTTTGCTGCGTCACGCGCTCTTTATGCAAAGCATGGGTTTATCGAATGCCCGCCCTTTGCTGATTATCAATCCGATCCTCATAGCACTTTTATGACATTGGATCTGTAGGCATAAAAAAAGAACGTCGAAGCGTTCTTTTTTATTATAACGATTACATTACTAACCATTAATCATTAAGAAAAGTCGTTGCTAACGCCGCGACAGAATCATCAAACACTTGCTGTAATGGTGCAACCTCAAGCCCATCAATAGAGCCTTCTTGGGCTGCTTTCTCAAACGTTAAACATAATTGATGTAACTGCATTAACCCCATCGTACCAGCAGCGCCTTTCAATGTATGGGCTTGCTTAGCCACATTGGATAAATCATTATCGGTAATTGCTTGGTGCAACATGGCAAGTGTCTTACTGGCAGAATCACCAAATAGGCTGATGAGTTGTTTTACTTGCGCTTCGCCTAGTACTTGTAAATCACTACCTAAAACAGATTCTTTCACTAATGGAAATAATTCATCATTCTCAACAAATTGCGGTTTTTCCTCACCCGCACCTTTCTCAATAACCACGCGTTTATCTCCTTTTAAAATACTGCTTATCGTATCAATTAATTGTTGCTCAACTAAAGGCTTAGGTAAGAAACCTGCAAACCCTGCATTTAAGTAAATTTCAACTTCTTCTCTAAATACATGCGCAGAAAAAGCGACCATCGGCGTTGGTTCTTGCCATGTATCTTTACGATGACTATCAATACGGCGTAATTGATGTAATAGAGTTACACCATCGGTATCGGGTAAATTAATATCAAGTAACGCTAAATCAAACTGTTCATTTTGATAAAGCCGTTCAGCTTGAGCCCCATCTTCTGCAATAACAACACTATGCCCTAGCCGTTTAAGAAACCCTTCTGCAACCATGCTATTTACAGGATTATCTTCAACTAACAGAATGTGCGCGGCAGGAACTAGCACTTGGTCAATATCTGTATTTAAAACAACTTGGCCACGCTCTAATGGTAACGAGAACCAAAAACAACTCCCCGCCCCCACGATTGAATCAACGCCAATTTCACCATCCATTGCAGCAACAATATGCTTACTAATAGCCAAGCCTAAACCTGTACCTTCAATTGATTTACGGCCAGCTTCCGCTTGTTGGAAGGCACTAAATAGCAGTGACTGTTCGTTGTCATCAATGCCAATCCCCGTATCTTGCACTGAAAATAGTATTTCATCAGGCATATCAGGATGAAGTTGAACATTAATAGTGACTTTACCTTTATCAGTAAATTTAATCGCATTCCCAACCAAGTTGACTAACACTTGTCGAATACGGCTTTCATCGCCAAACCAAATCGCATCCGCATTAGGTTCAATGTGATATTCAAACCCAATTCGTTTTGCCATTGCACGACCTTGAAGCATATTAAACACATCAACAACCATACGTTTTAAAGCAAAATCACTTGGTCTTATATCTAAATGTCCTGCTTCGATTTTAGAGTAATCTAGAATGTCATTTAGAATATCTAATAAAGTTTCACCACTACGGTTAATCACATCTAAATAGCGTTTTTGTTGTGTACTTAACGTGGTATCAGCCAATAATGACGCCGTACCTAATACGCCATTCATTGGGGTTCTAATCTCATGACTCATGGTTGCTAAGAATGCAGACTTTGCACGGTTTGCTTTTTCTGCTTCATCGCGTGCTTTATAGTGGTTATAGACTTCTTCATTGAGGCGACTATTGATACTCTCTAGCTCACCCGTTCGTTTAGCAACCAACCGTTCTAAACTTGCCTTGTGCTGCTGTAATTCCTGACGAATTTTAGCTTCAGCCTGAGCTAAGCGATGCCGTTCACTCGCGGTATCACGCGCCACTAAAATAGCCCGTCCCATTTGTGCTAGCTCATCGTCACCATCAACGTCCAACTGAATACATAAGTCACCACGCGCAAGTGATAATAAAGCACGGCTATAGCGGTTAATGCGACAAATAACGCGAATATAAACGATACGCCACATAATTAATACTAAGGCGAGCAAGCCAATACCAGAGATTACGATCAGCGTATTACGCGCCACCGTCAATGTTTGATCAACCTGCTTAACCGCCTGTTGAGTATTGGTATTAGCGGCAGCAATAATATTATCTACCGTACTATTTAACTCTTGAAATAAGACCAAGTTCTGTTGATCTAATCGTTGTACATCTTGTTTTGCATAAATAAGCTGTTCACTAACACCAAACAGTACATTACCACGCTCAAGTTTCGCCGTTTGTTTCATTAATTGTGCTGAACGACTAGGATCTTCAACAGACTTTACACGATGACTAATAATATTAACCGCATTATTAAACCGTTTTTTTAGCGCCACCAGCGATTTAATATCCATGATACGTTCAGAATCATCGAGCATATTAATCACTTGTAATGATAGAAAACGTAACTCAAATAAACGCTCAGATAAGTCCATATCAACTTCAACCAAGCTATCTAACGCGTTATAAACGGCAGGTTTATTATTATCAGCAACAAGATCATAAATACGGGACACGTTTGCGACAGCAATAGTATTAGCATTCGCAACTTGCGACTGTGACAAACTGTCAATTTGATGAGTGGCTTTGGTCATTACTGCGATTAATTCATCGAGCTGACTTTGCAAATCAATTTGTCGACCAACAAGTAATCCAAGTAGAGCTAAATTATCAACAATGCGTTTTACATCATCTTCTAATTTCAACATTAGCGGTTGATCAAACGAATACAGCTCAAGTGCATGCAGGCTACGGGTTAAAGCCTCAATATGCACAGTCAATGCTCGCCCTTGCTGCATTCGTTCTGATTCAAGTTTCGATTTAGCAAGAACTTGAGCATTAAAGATAATACGTGAGCTTAAATCTGATAATTTTCGCGCTTCCGCTAATGAAGGTACCGCAGAATTAATAACAGTACGCTCGGTTTTAGCAACTAACGAAAAGCCTGCCACACCAATCATCACCGCGATGATCATTAAACCAGCCATGGCAGAAAAGGCTAATAACAGTTTGGCTCCGATACCTTTTCGGGTAAACGTCATAAATAGTCTCTATCTCAAAAATCTTGTTTAGAACAGTTCATAATCAGCATAAATATGCCTTGTTCGATACTGGCTATTTCACCAGACACAATAAAACGGTACTATTTTGCCAGCGATATGGCTTTAGACCTAAATAATGTTGGTAACAATGCGCATTTTATTTTTTATGTTAATGATTTTCTCTGCTCAATCCGCATCTGCGCTTGAGGTGATCTCATATAAACCCCCTTTTCAAACGGATAAAAAACCGACAGAAATTCAATATTCTTTTTTAACCTCAGTTTCTAAACCGTGGAAAGTATGTGCAGTGTACCCACATTTAAAAGATTCTTATTGGTTATCGATCAATTATGGAATGGTTGAACAAGCAAAAAAGCTTGGTATTACATTAAAAGTGCTTGAAGCCGGTGGTTATAGCAACCTTGATAAACAACAAAGCCAACTCGTTGCTTGCCGTGATTGGGGGGCAGATGCCATTATTTTAGGCACCGTCGATGCTCAAGCTTATAACGGTAAACTCTCTAAATTAATCGGTAATACTCCCGTCTTTCTGATGACCAATGACATCGATTTTTCTGATCCTGATATTCGTCAACATGTAAAAGCTAAAGTTGGTGTCGATTGGTATAAAATGGGCAAAGCCGCGGGAACCTACCTTGCAAAACACCATCCTAAAGGCTCTGGTAAAGTACGCATTGCTTGGCTACCAGGACCACAATTACGTGGTGGAACTAAACCTGTAACTAAAGGTTTTAAAGCTGCTATTGCCAATAGTGATGTCGAAATTATAACGACCTTATGGGGTGATAACAGTAAAGAACTCCAACGAAACCTATTACAGCAATTATTTACCGACTATAAAAACATTGATTATATTGTCGGTGGCGCAGTCGCAGCTGAAGTTGCGATCAGTGAATTACGGACTAACCACATAACCAATATAAAGATAATCTCGACCTATCTTAGTCATGGTGTTTATCGTGGTTTACGCCGCAATAAAATTTTATTTGCACCAACCGATAAAATGGCTGAACAAGCACGACTATCAATAGATCAAACTGTACGTTACTTAGAGAAGAAACCTGTTGTCCTGGATATTTCGCCATTAATTGTTGATTTAACACCACAATATTTACCTGCCACTGTAATTAGTGATTCTTTATCGCCAGCAGAGTTTAGACCTTCATTCTACGTTAATAATCATCATATCAGTAGATAAGTCATGTTTAGATGGTGCCTATAAAGATGAATATCAATAATTTATGGGCTACCACTAACTTTTAGTCTAATTTGATTTACACTATGCCTAGTCTTTGTTACTTATAAACATCGTCACCTCGTTTCATCAAGATGAATTTGAGATAAAAAGGAAGAGCATGATCACTACAACACGCAAAATGGCAGCTAAAAAAAATATCGCCTTAGTTGCTCATGACAATTGTAAAACAGCTTTACTGCGTTGGGTGAAAGAACACCAACATAAGTTAGCAAATCATGAACTCTATGCAACCGGTACTACTGGGCACCTACTCGCAAAAGAAACTGGCTTACCAATCACTTGTTTAATCAGTGGCCCTATGGGTGGCGATCAACAACTGGGCGCATTAATTTCACAAAGCAAAATTGATATCATGATCTTCTTTTGGGATCCACTTAATGCAGTACCACATGATCCTGATGTGAAAGCATTATTACGCATATCTGCTGTGTGGAATATTCCCGTTGCAACTAACCGTGCAAGTGCTAACTTTATTGTTACATCACCATTACTTGATAAAGAAATTGATATTGAAATTCCAGACTATGATGCTTACCTTAAAGAACGCATTGATTAAGCATCAATAGCTTTTGTTATTTCAATCATAAGCCTTTGTTATTATCAAAGGCTTTTTATTATTTAGACATAATATTTAAGGCAAAAAAAATAATTCATTATATGGTTATAAGTAGTACCTCAAGGAGTCGCCTATGCAAGCGTGGATTTTACAACAGCCAGATGGGCTTCAAGCCTTATCACTCACAACTACCAATAAACCAGTACCAACCGCAGATGAAATTTGCGTCAAAGTTGCTGCCGTTGGATTAAATCCAATCGATTACAAGTTAACCGATTGGGGGTATGCAACATGGAATTATCCACAGATTATCGGATTAGATGTTACCGGTAGCATTGAAAGTGTTGGTGAAAATGTTCACCATTTTCATATAAATGATAGAGTTATGTTTTTTGCCGATCCCCGTACTGCTGGTGGGTTTGCTGAATATATCTGTGTAAAAGCTATTGCTGTCAGTCGCATTCCAGTTACATTATCATTTACTGATGCTGCCGCTCTCCCCTGTGCTGGATACAGTGCATGGATAGCAGTACATGATAAATTACAAGTTACAGCAGGACAGCACATTGCAATCACAGGAGCAGGAGGTGGCGTTGGTGGATTTGCAGCACAATTAGCCAAGCTTGCAGGCGCGCATGTCTATGCAATTGCAGAACGACAACACCATGCTCGATTACTCAGCTATGGTATTGATGCGGTTATTTGTCCTCAACAAAATGTTGCACTTGAGCTTATAAACCTGACAGAAGATAGATTATTGCATGGCGTAATTGATTGTATTTCGGCCAAGTCAGGCAGCATAATGAGTGCATTGATTCGTTATAATGGTCATATAGTTATGGTTGCGAATCAGTTTGACCAAGTACCAATGCTTGCCACAACTAAAGCCCTCAGCATTCACGAGGTCGCCCTTCATGGCACCTATGCCCATGGCGCTCCTGAACACATTTCTCATCTAGCCGATATTGGAAACAACCTCAGCGAGTGGGTCGCTAATGGCCGTTTACACAGCATGGTCGAAAAAATCGTTCCCTTTGATAAACTTGCCGTTGCCTTAACAGAACTAAAAAACAATACCCATTCAGGTAAAATCGTCGTTCACGTCGGCTCATAAGGTGAAAATTGAGCAACAAAAAGCCCTGTACTATTTATTGCTATAATAACAAGCAATCATAATAACAGGGCTTCAATCAACTAATAATATTTACTTAGTGCGTTTAATTTTATTATTGACGGGATATTTATCTTCAATTAATTCATTAATAAACGGTGATGTCTTGTCAGGATCAGCGCATACCCACACATGTTTTTTAGCTCGCGTTAATGCAACATAGAATAAGCGGCGCTCTTCTGCATCATTATAAGTTTCAGTACGCGATTGCATAATGGCAGCTAATCCCGTTTCACGATCTGGCGACGGGAAAATACCTTTATTTACATCAACGATAAATACATAGTCAGCCTCACGTCCCTTACTTGAATGGCACGTCATGTATTCCAAGTTAAGTTGTGGCCACTGATTCTTCCATGTTTCAAATTTCTCTGGTTTTTGCTTATTATTACGCCCAAGAATAAGTACTGTCGTTGTCTTCTTCTCGTAATGCTTACTTAACCGAATTAACTCTTGTGGCAATAAATCAGTCGCCAATAAGGTAACCGCTTTTTTACTCTGCTTAGTAAAGCTGGTTAATTGCTTTTTAATTTGGAATGGATTTTGTTGTATAAATACATTTGCCACTTCACCAATCATACTATTAAAGCGATATGTGGTAGAAAGTTCAGTAATACGACTATTACTAAAACGACTTTCAAAATCAGTGGTTAAATTAACATCAGCACCCGCAAAATGGTAAATTGCCTGCCAGTCATCGCCAACTGCAAATAATGTTGATGTTGCATGTCCTACAATTTTTTGATGACATAAAGCATCAATCAATGCTAATCGTTGTGGCGAAATATCTTGGTATTCATCAACCATAATATAACGCCATGGTGAGATAAATTTACCCGTTTTAACATACTCAGTTGCCACTTCAATCATACTATTGAAGTCAATTTGCTTTTTCACTTTCAAGTGCTGCAAATACGCCTGATAGCATGGCCATAACAATGTTAACTCACTTTTCATACGAGGTCGCATTGCAGGATTATTATTATTTTGAATAGCCTCAAGCAATGATTCCTTATTCATCCCTGACTGGCCTAATAACTCAATATGGCGCCACACCCAAGCTTGTAACTGCTCATTTTCCGCTTGTTGTTCCATTGAGTTTTCTTTACTAAACCCAGGAACTCGCCACTGCGTAAGGTGACGCTGCCACTTATTGGCAGAGGTCGTATTATTCCATTGTTCAATTAACATGCGAGCAAGCCATGCACTACGAGCACGCGTATCTAAGGTAATTGAAGCTACATTAGGTTTATCTAGTTCAACATCTCGAATAATCTGCGATCCCAAACTATGGAACGTTGCGACTTTAACGCGATCGCTGACTTTCTCTTTTAGTCTATCAGCCATTTCATCAGCAGCTTTACGCCCAAATGACAGCATTAGAATATCTTCAGGCACGGCAGCTTGACTCGCAATTAAATAACCTGCGCGCGCAATCAAAACACTGGTTTTACCCGTACCTGCGCCAGCGAGAACTAAATTATAATCTTGGTTAATCAAAGTCGCTAAACGCTGTGATTCATTTAATGGTGATTTCTCAAAGCTATCAAACCATGAGCCCCATTTTTGCGACTGTTGTGTTAACCACTGTTGATTGTGTTCTTCAACCCACGCTTGATGCTCACCAAGCCAAGGTGATATTTTTTCAAAACTACGAGGTCTAAATGTTGCAGCAAGCTCTGGCGTTAAGTCTGAGTTGGCTAAACCATCATTAAGAAACTGATGTAATTCATGATGTTCAGAATGACGTAAATACCCTGATTTATTAGAAAACAAAGCGATACGTTGCAACATTTCTGGCAACATCGAATCTAGTTTATCAACACGGCTTTGTGCCCAATCTTGATAACTACGGACTAAAAATGCCGCGAAAGACTTACATTCGTGCCAAGGTAAACCGTGAACTGTCCAACAGTATTGTTGGTTTGAAGACGTAAGCTCAAGCGCACCCCATAATACACCGCGATGGATTTCAATCGAACCATCCCAATCATCAAAAGAGATAACGTCAGAAGAAGTCTGACTATCTAATACCAAGCTATTACCGTCTAAAGCGATACTGTAATAATCACCTTGAACTAGCCATTGTGCTAGTCGACTGGCACTTAATTGCATTGTGATTCCACCAATTGTTCCATGCTTTAATTAGGCTGTAACACTCATTACTGGCTGATAACAGCGTCACCAACCTCAATTGAATCATTACTTGTCACCCGCTTATCGGGATAATGTTACTTAGAGTATCAATAACTCTCGTGTAGCCATAGTATTGAAACGTCTATTTGACTAAATATTATTCCATGAGCTAAAAGTTTATTTTTTTGATCGGCAATAACAAGATATCTGTTATCTTTAGTCACGTTTTTATAACGTTAGATGATTCTATCGTTTTCTCCATTCCTTATTATCAGAAGATTGTTAATATCCATGCAAACTAAAGAGTTACACGTAAAATTCCGCAAATATTGGGTTAATGACCGAATCAATTATTCAATTCGAGTATTGATTGCTTTAGTTGGCGTTGTATTACCCTGTTGGTATCTGGGCGCAAATCATGCAGTAACCCCACTTGTACTTGGTATTATTGCTGCAGCACTGGCTGAATCTGATGACAATTTAACAGGCCGTATTAAAGGTTTAACCATTACTTTAATTTGCTTTTTAATTGCCTCTCTTTCGATTGAAATTCTCTTTGATTACCCCATTTTATTTGCAATCGGATTATTTAGTTCAACCTTTGGCTTTATTATGTTGGGGGCTATGGGGCCTCGTTATGCCAATATCGCATTTGCCTCATTATTATTGGCGGTTTACACCATGCTTGGCGCAAATAGCAGCGCTGATCTTTGGTACCAACCAATGTTACTGCTAGCGGGCGCTTGTTGGTATGGAATGCTATCTTTGCTATGGCATGTTTTATGGCCCAATCAACCGGTTCAACAAGGGCTGGCAAATGTGTTCACTGAATTTGGTTACTATCTCGATAATAAAAGTAAATTATTTGAGCCGGTAGTTGATCTCACCTCACATCCATTTCGAATTCAAGCAGCCAAACAAAATGCTAAAGTCGTTAACGCATTAAACGCCGTTAAAATGACATTGCTACATCGTGCAGGCCGTGGTCAAAGTGATAAATTCCTTAAAATTTATTTTATGGCGCAAGATATCCATGAACGCGCAAGTTCATCACATTATCGTTATCGAGAACTGGCGTTAGCTTTTCAGCGTAGTGATGTCTTATTTCGCTTTCAACGTTTATTACACGTACAGGCTCAAGCTTGTCACGGCATTGCTGATGCGCTAAAACAAGGTAAGCCCTATCATCATGGTTCTGATTCCATCAGTGCGTTAGATGAACTGCAACAATCCCTGAATTACCTCAAACAACAAAACAACCCGCAATGGCGTTTACTGCTGAATCAATTGGATTATTTATTTAATAATTTAGCGACAGTAGAACGGCAACTACAAAATATTAATAATCCAGATGCAGAGCACATTGAACAACAAATTGATATTGAGTTAGTAGATACTGAAGCGCACAGCATCAAAGAAATGTGGAAGCGTATTAGCAGTCAACTTAATACTGATTCAATGTTATTTCGTCATGCTATTCGCTTGGGAATTGCATTAATTGTGGGCTATGGCTTTATTCAAGTGCTAGATCTTCAACGTGGGTATTGGATCTTATTAACGACCCTCTTTGTATGCCAACCGAACTATAGCGCCACTCGTCAAAAGCTAGTACAGCGTGTTATTGGTACCTTAGGCGGCTTACTTGCGGGCATCCCCCTACTGTATTTATTTCCAGGTCAAGAAGGCCAATTAGTTCTCATGGTGCTAATGGGGGTGCTATTCTTTGCCTTTAGGGCGGTAAAATATGATTGGGCAACTGCTTTTATCACATTATTAGTGTTGTTTTGTTTTAACCAATTAGGAGAAGGTTTTGCCGTTATTCTACCGCGTTTAGGTGATACATTACTGGGCTGTTTATTAGCCGTATTAGCCGTCAGTTTCATCTTGCCTGATTGGGAATCAAAACGTTTACATAAAGTAATGGCAGAAGCCACGCTTGCCAATAAAGATTACTTAGCACAAATCATTGCTCAATACCGTATTGGTAAACGCGATAATATGAATTATCGTATTGCACGTCGTGAAGCTCACAATAAAGACGCACAACTGAGTACGGCTATCAATAATATGCTAGCAGAGCCTGATAAATACCAAATAGATACGGATAAGAGCTTTCGTTTTTTGACATTAAACCATGCTATGTTGAGCTATATTTCTGCACTCGGTGCCCATCGTACTCAGCTACAAGATAATCAAACCCATCAGTTAGTATCAGAAGCTCATCGTATAATTCATAATCATTTAGAATGTATATCATCGCAACTTAGTGGTTCTCTTATTGAAACATCACCATCATTAAACCTCAGTCTCGAGCAACGTTTGGGACAATGGCGAGATGAAGATTGCACCTCAACTCGCATGGTATTACAACAACTGCATTTGATTCACTGCATGCTGCCTGAACTTCATGCGCTAGGTGATAACCTTTCACCTCAAACAAATGCGATTGCTATCGCAAAGTAAAGCAAAATAAAAACAATCACGCACAAAAAAGCCTGCGCTAAACGCAGGCTTTTTATTAGTCAAAGATAAAGTTTATTATCTCAATTTTATTGAGCAGCTTGAGGTGCAGCTACTGGTGCATCCTTCGCATTATCTTGAAGATACTTCAGTAATGTACGCTCTTCATCTTTATTAAGCATGTAGTATTGTTGCATCGCTTTTAGACCCTGAACCCAACCATTTGCTGTTAGGTGTTTTGGATCTGGAATAGCATGACATTGATTACAACTTGCATCTAAGATCTCTTTACCGTATGCCCAAATAGGCTTCATGCTTGCTAGCATATTACGCTGAGTGATCCACGCTGATACTTGTTCTTGCTGCCATGTCTGACCATCTTTAGCTTTCACTGTTTGTAAGATAGTTGCTGACTTTTGTAAGTCTGCATTTAAAGAGACAGTTTGAATTTGTTTCGCCATGTCTTGTACTAACATACCAGTTGTTGAACCTTGCTGCTGCCAACCGGTAATTTGTACTTTAATCATGTCACCACTTGTACCTAGCACTTCAACTTTTGATGCAGGGTATAATTGACCTTGCGCATCACCTGATGCTGAGTCAGTGGTATACAATTTTTTCGATGCTAACGTATAAAGTGTTTTAGCCGCAGGCGCCTCACCAGCATTAATCGTCAATTGTTTGAACGTTGCTTGGAAGTCATTATTGATATGCGGTAACTGGTGCGCAATACCTTTATGACATTCAATACAGTTCATATTTTTTGCTGCCGCAGTGGTCATTGCTGCTGCCGCTGCAGGAGATTGCTTCGCATGATCCATTGCAGTGTATGAGTGACAGCTCTTACATGTCGCTGAATTTGTTTCAGCCATCATACGCCACACGTTTTGAGCCATACGTAAACGGTTTGCTTCAAACTTAGCTGGAGTATCAATATCTTTGCTAATAAATTCGCTGTAGATATCGCCAACACCGCCTAGTTTTGCTTTCATGAAAGCAATCGGATCATTTTCTGGAATATGGCAATCACGACATTCAGCACGGACACCGTATGCGTTTTTGTAGTGGATACTAGTTTTATATTCGTTGTAGTTTTCTTTCATTGAGTGACATGAAGTACAAAACTCAGTAGTCGAACTAAACTTTATTGATTCGTGAAAGGTAAACACGCCTGCCAATGTTATGATCACACAGACAACTGCAATCGCTAATACTGAATAACGACTACTTGGCTTTACTAAAAAACGCCATAGTTTCTTCATGGATGGTCCAAAATGAATTAAACGTCAAAACAACGTTAAAAAAAGAGTTGCGCACAAACTAACATTTGAATATTAACAGGGCAACGCCATTGATTCATATAAATAAATATTCTAAACACAATTGAAAATATATTTATGTTACAATTTGTAATACTTATTATTTAATTAGCGTTCTAATTATATTTAATCTGTAAATAATGTTTTTCTGCAAATACAACAAGCTCTACTTTATAAAACCCATATTGAATAAATCAAATAAAATCAATATATTAGACATTTTAAATACCGACAACTATACGGTAAATAGGGTTTTACATTATTACTATCGAGAATAGTTATCAATCACTTTTTAGTTGCAGTGCTAAGTATTTTTCCATTTATATAGAGCATTAAACATTACTTATTGTAGTGCTTTTTTGTGGTAACTTATTTTCCATTTAGCAGCCTAATATATTTTATATTTCCGTGTAGCCTATCAAGAAATAAGTCAAATAATAGATCACTATACCGATAAATATTAAAATGATTTTTATATCATTTTAATGCTTACTTATTCGGTTTGTCTTCGGAATATAAACATGACCCTATCACGTCGTAACTTTTTAAAAGGTTCAGTAGCAACGGCCATCGCTGCTAACGGACTCACCCTTTTTCCTGCTGGAAAAGTATTTGCATCAGATACAATTACCATTCCATCAGCTACTCACTATGGTCCGTTTAAAGCAGTGGTTAAAAGCGGTACATTAATTGGTGTTCAGCCTATTAATGACGTCGACCCTTTCCCGACAGAAATGTTAACCAAAGGTGTGTTAAGTCGTACTTATAGTGATACACGTATTAAATATCCAATGGTACGTAAATCACTACTAGAAGATCCATTAGGTGATCACAACCCACACCTTCGTGGTAAAGAACCTTTTGTTCGCGTTGACTGGGACACAGCTATCGCGTTAACCGCATTCTGCATCGCGCGTACTGTTGAAAAACACGGTAACGAAGCTGTATTTAGCTCGTCATACGGTGGTTGGTCACACTGTGGTGTTAACCGTCCTCAAACATTGCAAGGTCGCTTCTTTAACCTTATTGGTGGCCAAAGTATTTGTGCGGGTGACTACTCTGCTGGCGCCTCTGAAGTTATTCTTCCACATGTTATCGGTGATATGGAAGTATATTCACCACAAACTGCATGGGAAATTGTTGAAAAAAATACTGAGGTTGTTCTTTTTATCGGTTGTGATCCATGGAAAACCAACCGTGTAGAATTCCGTGTTGCTGATCACTCTATGCAAAAACACTGGGAAGCGTTTAAGGAAAAAGGGATTAAGTTTGTCTCTATAAACCCTCAACAAACCCAAACAGATAAAGCCGTTGGTAGTGAAATGATCAATATCCGTCCTAATACGGATACTGCTCTATTTACTGCAATGTCTTATCATTTATACAAAACAGGTCAACACGATAAAGCTTACATCGATAAATACACCGTTGGCTTTGATAAATACCTAGCTTACTTAATCGGTGACGAAGATGGTGTAGTTAAAACACCTGAGTGGGCTGAAGAAATCACAGGTTTACCTGCCGCTAAAATTAAAGAGCTTGCTGAACTTTGTGTGACTAAACGTACCCAAATTGCTGCAGGTTGGGCACTACAACGTGCTGACCACGGTGAGATGATCCACTGGGCTATTATCAACTTTGCAGCGATTGCGGGTAAAATTGGTAAGCCAGGTGAAGGTGCAGGCTTTAGTTGGCACTATGGTAATGGTGGTATGCCAGCATCTGGTAAGCGTATGCCTATCGGTTTATCACAAGGTCGTAACCCTATCACTAAGACATGTCCTGTGGTAATGGTTTCAGATATGCTGAAAAACCCAGGTAAAGCATACACTCGTGATGGCTCAAACCTAACCCTACCAAAAGCAAAACTTATCTATAACGCAGGTAATAACTTACTGTCTCACCAACAAGACACTAACGAATTAATTAAAGCGCTTAACGATAATATCGATACCATTATCTGTCACGAACCTTGGTGGTGTGCAACAGCGAAATATTCCGATATCGTTCTGCCAACAACTACCACACTTGAGCGTGATGATATTTCATCTGGCGGTACTTACAGCAACAATAAAATCTACGCAATGCGTCAGGTTATTGAGCCAGTAGGTGAAAGTCTTGATGATTACGAAATCTTCTCACGCCTTGCTTTCATGTTTAACGTACATAAAGAATTTACCGAAGGTAAAACAATGTACCAACATGTTAAAGCCTCTTATGAAGCATCAGATGCAACAGATGATTTCAAAACATTCTGGCAAAATGGTATCACTCACGTATCAACGCCAGCAGCTGCAAATAGCTTTGTACGTCATGGTGATTTCTACGCTGATCCGATTAAGAACCCCTTGCATACACCAAGTGGTAAAATCGAATTATATAGCTCAACTATTGCTGGATTTAAAGCCAATAGTTGTCCACCAATGCCACAATGGATTCCACCATTTGAATGGCTAGGTAATGCTAAGAAAGGCCAAGTACACGTATTAAGCCCACACCCATGGATGCGTTTGCACTCACAAATGGCAAATGCGGATGTAAATAGCTATGAGTCTGTTGATGGTCGCCAAATCGTACTGATCAATAAGAAAGACGCTGAAGAACGTGGCGTAAAAGATGGCGATGTGGTTGAAGTTTACAATGACCGTGGTGTACTACTAGCTGGTGCTCGTATCACTGATGAAGCAATGCCGGGTGTTATTTACATCCACGAAGGCGCATGGCTACAACTTGATAGCAAAGGCCGTTGTAACTCAGGTTCAATCAACATGCTGACAAGTAGCCAACCAACCAGTGGTTTAGCACAAGCAACCAGTGCAAACACTTGTTTAGCTTACTTTAAGAAATGTACTGACGTAGAAACACCAAACCAGGCTTACACTCCACCAAAAATTGTTAAGACTGACTATCAAGTTGATATCTGGTCATTACAATTAGGTAAACGCTTAAAAGCCGTTGCAGCAGAGCAAGGCCCAGAGCAATCTCCTGGTGAGAAATTATTCTACGGTAGCTGTACCCTTTGTCACGCAGCACCACACCCAAGTGACTTCACTTACAAACAGTGGAAAGGTATTACTAACAGTATGTTCCCACGTGCAGGTCTAAATGCAACAGACCGTAAACTTGTACTTGATTTCCTACAAGAAAATGCGAAAAAATAATTAATAGTCCATTATTATTTATATAACAAAAAGCCCCGCAGGTTAATCTCCTGCGGGGCTTTATTCATAGTAATATGTCGATTTTATTTACTGCTCGCCGTTATAAGCCTTTGGTGTATTGGTTACAAGTATTACCAATAATAACTGCTTCAATCTCATCACGAATAGCACTATCACCCATAAGATACTGGCTAAATAACGTCGTTAATTCTGCTTTGGTTACTGTCACTTGAGTGTCGGTTTTAATATTGCGTAGATCAATCATAAATCCTGAAAACTTATTCTTAATCTCATCTACAATATCAAGGTTTAAGAAGTTATTTGGGTTATATAACGCATTATGATCGCCACGCTGTTTATCAACCACAAATGACGCTTCCGTCAGATTAATGATCGATGCTGACTTATCACATTTACGTAAGCATTTATCGTCAAAACGCTTTTTCTTACAGCCGACTGTTTGATGGAATAAACACTGACGGCTCATTAATAGCATCATTGGATGATAAATACTGTAATACAATTCAAACCCAGCAGGCGCAGCAATGGGTTTAATTTGCGACCGTTTAATCTCATTTGAAATAAACGCACCTACACAACCAAATTCTTGCTGTAAACACTCAAGGCTCAAACTATTACTGATGTTCATTTGAGGGCCAGCTATCCACGCTAAGCCTAATTGGTGGGCAGCATAACCGACACCACTATTGTTAGTCACAACACGTGATGGTTTAACTTGCTCAAGGAATGTAACAGCGGCTTGGTAGTTATCACCAATCAATATAGCTGGGAACCAAGGAATAAGCTGTGGATGTTCTTGAAACAGGCTAACTAATTTTAACCCCTCCATCGCCATCGCTTCAGGCAACTGATAATACACTACAGTTTTTGGCTGACTAACCGCGTCAATATCGGCAGGGTTAGCAATCAATACAGATAGCGACGGTGTTAGTGTTGGTTGTGGCGCTCGCACAACTTTTGGTAACTCAAACGGCTCCACCAGCGGCTGATCACCATTTAATACACATGCAATCTGATCTCGCATTTGCGTTAATTCTTTAAACGGCACCACCACATCCGCTGCTAATTGCGTTAAATCCATTGGTGACAACAGGTATTCACCATTATTTAAGCTACGGAAGCGTTTTTCAAAACAATCACTATCAAGCACTGTATTATCAGACTGACGTAATAACGAAGTTGATGCGACTTCAAACTGTTGTAACGGTGTCGTTACTTGAATAATAAGTGGCAGTCCAACCTGGCCAATAATAGTCAATTCTAAGGCTAATAAACTAATATCTAAATCAGCAATTCGCTCTTCAACAGTTTGAATTATATTCGTTTTATCATCATATAATTTTTGTTTAACCGCTTGTATCGCCGTTTCTGATGTCGCATTAGACAATTGTGCAAAATGATCAACAGAGTTATCTCGAGGGTTATCAATAAACATCGCTTTATTAATATCCCCCATTAAATATGAGTTAGAGAAATCACGATTAAAGACAGTATATAACTCACGCGTATCTGCCAATAATGGCTTTTGGTTACAAAAATTGTCTAATTGACGACTCCAATTATCCACTACGGTATAAACATAATGTGATTTTTTGATACGCCCTTCTACTTTTAAGGAATACACTCCAGCATCAGCCAAGGCTTCTAAATTTGAAAAAGCAGAATTATCTTTCATATTAAGCGGGTAATCTTTACCAGCGGCGGTAGTTTGGTATTGATCTCGACAAGGCTGACTACAACGGCCACGATTACCTGAATTACCATTTTTAGCCGAACTGATATAACACAAACCAGAAAAACCAATGCAATATGAGCCATGCACAAACACTTCCATTAACACATTATGCTGATGTCCAAATTGTGCTAAGTGTTTTATTTCTTTGATATTTAGTTCACGAGATAAGTTTACGCGGCTTGCATTAAGCTGCCCCATAAATAATATTTGGCCTTCATTGTGACTATTTACTTGCGTTGAAGCATGCACATCAAGGGTTGGAAAATGCTGTTTAATAAGATGAAATAACCCTAAGTCTTGTAAGATCACACCATCAATTTTAGTGTTAACTAATTTATTTAATAATCGAATAACCGCGGGAATTTCGCTTTCTAAGATCATGATATTTAGCGTAAGAAAAATCTTACAATCACGTTGGTGTGCAACACGGACAATGCCATTTAAATCTTCAAAAGTAATATTCGTTGCACGATTACGGGCATTAAAATTATCTAATCCACAATAAATAGCATTCGCGCCAGCAACGATGGCCGCTTTAATCGACTCTATATCACCACCTGGAGCTAACAACTCAAAATTACTTCTCATCGCGTTATTACCCATTTATAACCGTGCCTTTCAAAAAACGTATCAATTTTGTGAACGGCTATTCTACTCACGAGAGCGATTAAGTCCAATTTTGGAAGATAAATCACAGCTTATAGCGCACAGATATAACTATTTTATCCGCAAACAATTTTTACATATGTTCCTTATTTAAATAATTATCGATATTATGCATAGCGCGCTATATTTTATGAGCTCATATCTTCTCTAAGGATAAAAATAATGACAACTCAACAGTCACAACTAACAGAAACACAAAAATCAGCCATCGAAGAAATGGTTATCAACCGCGTAAATGCAATGAATAACGATGCGGTATTGTGCGATGCGATTGATAATAAAGTTCACGATATGGAAGAACATTTAAAAGCTTACTTTCATGAACGATTTCATTTCCACAGCAATAAAGCATAATAATAGTTAGTCAAAATAGACCAACAAAAACCATGATTTACTGATCACATCAACGGTATTTCTATTGTGAGTGATCAGTCTTACTCTCAGCTGAATGTTCAAATAACCTCATCACCATTAACAAACCAGTAACGTAAAACAGACGATTAACATAAACCATCAAGCCAAAGTAGTAAAAAACACTCCCTATTGCTTGTAACTCATGGAATGGAACTATTTATTGTGTAAAATATAGACTTCTACACTATAACGTTGTTTTTACCATGATTGATTTAAATGTATTACCTCTTTACCTCACCGCTGTGATTGCTCTACTCCTCATTCCAGGACCTGACATGCTACTTATTGCCAGTTCAAGCTTAACTTACGGTCGCAAAGTCGGTATTTATGCAAGTTTAGGTAATGCAACCTCTGGTATTTTATTAACTATTTTAGCGGCTCTGGGTGTTTCAGCACTTATTGCGATGAACCCGATAGCTTTACACGTTTTACGCTTAGTTGGCGGCGCATATTTATTAAAAATGGGCTGGGATTGCATGCGCACCCATCCTGATGATGCACCTCAAGAATTAGAGCATTCCAATAAAATGGCATCGACACTTTACCGTCGAGCTGTATTTACCAATTTATTAAATCCTAAAGCACTCATTTTCTTCGTTTTATTTTTACCACAATTTGTTTCAACTCATGTTGCCACATCATCAGGTGAACAAATGTTAGTCCTTGGATTATTACTTAATGTTCTAGGATTATTATTTAATTTATTCCTCGTTACGACCATTGGCGTATTCGGTCAGTCACTACTCAAAAATGAAAAATTCCGTAATAACCAGCATAAATTTATGGGATTAATCTTCTTCATTCTTGCTATTTGGCTATTAGCCTCACAATTACCAACCCCACCAAGCATGTAATTTATTATTGGTAACTATGTTTTCAACAAAAAAAGCGCCATTAATAATGATGGCGTTTTAGAAAATTTCGATATTTAGATAAAAAAAACGATTAAAAATAGACTATTAGATAGAATAACTGAATAAGTAATATTCTCGATTTATATGTGAATTATTAGTCTATAAATTTTGACTTGAATTTCACACTAAAAAACCTCATATACTTACCTTATAGATGTGTGCGCACGCTTACTTTTGCATTTCTTTTATTTAATGCGCATCACAATATTACGCCCAGTATGTTGGGCGCATTAAGGATTATTATGATTACTCACGTTGGCATTATTGATCAGGATCCCGTCCGCCTGATTACTCCATTATTAGACGAAGCTGTACCGGCCGATAAAATGGTTTTTATTGGTACAGAAAAACAACAAGAACAATATGAGCGACTCGCTTCTATCTTAACTTCACGTAATATTATTGTTGAATTTTTCATTATTCCCGACATCATTAATGTCACTCAAATTAGACAACGCTTGAACCAACTAGCCGATCAGTTGAAGCAAGACAGCCGTGATGTTTGGTTTAATGCAAGCTGTGGTTTACGTCACCGTCTATTATCTGCTTATGAAGTTTTCCGTTCTTTTCATTGGCCAATCTATGTCATTGAACCATTCAGTGATGAGATGTGCTGGTTATTCCCTAATGATCGCGAACAACAACAAGTACAAGATCGTATTCAAATTTCTGATTATTTAACTATTTTTGGTGCGCGTTGTGAGCTATCTGATAATCCAATGCCAGAATCTCTTAACGATCAATTATGGGAATTAGGCCAGCGTTGGGCGAGTTCTGCATTAGAATTAGGTCCAGGCTTAGCAACGCTAAACTATCTCGCGACCACGTGCCGTAAAGAGCAAGTACTTACCGTTGCTCTAAGTGAAAAGCAGCAGGGCTATAAAGAACTCGGGACACTACTCACCGATCTAGAAGAAACAGGTCTTGCAACATACCATGATGGTATTTTGACATTTAAACATGAAGAAGCGCGTCGCTTTGCTAATGGCGAATGGTTAGAGAGCCTTGTGCACAGTACTGTTCGTGCAATTCAAAATGAATTACCAACGATTCAAGATCACTCTTTAGGAGTGCAGGTTTACCGTAAAATTGGTGAGCGTGAAGTACGTAATGAGCTTGATGTAGCAACTATCGTTAACAATAAACTGCACATCATTGAATGTAAGACCAAAGGTATGCGTGATGATGGCGATGATACCTTGTACAAGCTAGAATCTTTACGTGACTTACTAGGTGGTCTACAAGCACGTGCAATGCTAGTGAGCTTCCGTCCTTTGCGTCACCATGATCTCGTTCGAGCGCAAGATTTAGGATTAGCGATCATTGGTCCAGATCAACTAGGAGAGTTATACACTCACCTACATGATTGGCTTAAAGGTGCAGGTGGTCAGGCACATAACCCAGCCTAAGCTGTGTATCATGAATAAAAAAGAGTAACGATCAAAAAAGGCCTTCTTAAGGCCTTTTTATTTAATCAAATTTTGAAAATCGCTTAATGCTGTTTGGAATAACTTACCCAAGACGATTAAAAACAATCCCTGCGGCTTGTGGCTTCTGTGTGTGGTGCTGACCATCATCTAAAATCAGTGTTACTGTGGTCATGCTTTCCCCTACTGTTGCAATAATATCTCTTACAACAAACACATCATCTAAATAAACAATCTTCATCTGTAATACAGGAGAGATTGGTAATGCTATGGTATCTTGACGTCCATTTGGAAATATAATTTTATAATCAATCATGTTTATAACTTCACTAAGCTCTACGAAATACTATTCTACAACAGAAATAACCTAATGGTTAAATTCCCTCACTACGTCATCGTATTGTCTGTATTATATCAGCATACTTTTAACACAAAAAAGCCGACAGTAATCTATCGGCTTTCTAACATACATATTAAATAACTCGCGTTATTGAAAACGGATTATTTAGTTAGCATCTGACGTGCAACTTCAACCACAATCTTAATTGAGCGCGCTTCAGTTTCTTTTAATGTTGCGTGATCAGGAATTTCTTTTTGAGTACGGTTAATAATAACACCCGCAACACAACCTGCACGTAAACCAGAACTTGCACACATAGTTAATAGTGTTGCAGATTCCATTTCAAAGTTAAGCACACCCATTTCCTGCCATTCTTTCATAGATCCTTGGAAACGACGTACTACACGACCTGAGAATGTGTCGTAACGCTCTTGGCCTGGGTAGAAAGTATCACTAGAAGCAGTAACACCAGTATGCACTGTCGCACCAGCATCATCACATGCTTGCTTCATCGCTGTTGCAACAGTGAAATCAGCAACCGCTGGGAATTCCATTGGTGCAAAGTGAAGGCTTGCACCATCAAGACGTACAGAACCCGTAGTTACAATCATATCACCAGGATTAATGTTTGGTTGAATAGCACCAGTTGTACCTACACGAAGGAAAGTATTAACACCCAATTGTGCTAACTCTTCAACAGCGATAGATGTTGATGGACCACCAATACCAGTAGAACAAACAACAACTGGCTTACCATCTAACTGCGCGCGGTATACTGTGTATTCACGTGCACTTGCTAGGAATTCAGGGTTTTCCATTAGGTTGGCAATTTTTTCTACACGAGCAGGATCACCTGGAATAATTGCTAATTCAGCACCGTTAAGATCCGCTTTATTAACACCTAGGTGGAACACTTTATTGTCAGACATAATGATACCCTTTAAATTTAATCGCTCTGATTGTAGGAACAGAGATGGATAATTATCGTTAATTATTGTGTTTTTTGACAGCAAACGTAATACGCAACATAACAACAACGTCTGTCAAAATCTAATGTAAAGATAACGGAAGCTGAGACTGTTTTTAGTGAGTTAAATCACATTAAACAAAAGCAATATAATTTTTAGTTACAAAATAATTGAATCAAGATCACAACAAAACGTTTTCCTATCGAGCCCATCACAAAAAAATCGTAACTTCAGCATAACGTTTACCGCTTTTATTAATATTCAATAATAACCATAAATAAAAAAGCAGAATGGTATTAAAGCCATTCTGCTCTTCGTTATTCAGCGAATAATATTATTTATTTATCCAATTATTGCTTAGGTTTAAAACGTAATAAGCGTAATGCATTTAAAGTCACTAATGCTGTTGCACCACTATCGGCTAATACCGCGACCCATAATCCTGTTACACCTAAAATAGTGGTAATAAGGAAAATACCTTTAAGCCCCAGAGCAAGACCAATGTTCTGACGAATATTGTTTAACGTTGCTCGTGATAGCTCAATCATTACAGGCAATTCAGCCAAACGATTATGCGTAATCGCTGCATCAGCAGTTTCCAGTGCCACATCAGTACCGCCGCCCATCGCGATGCCGATAGTTGCAGTTTTCATTGCCGGCGCGTCATTAATACCATCACCAATCATGGCTACACTGTGTTCGTCATTCAGTTTACGAATTTCAGTGACTTTATCTGCTGGTAATAAGCTGGCACGAAAATCAATATTGATCTCTTTCGCAATTGCAGCAGCAGCGCGAGTATTATCGCCAGTTAACATGACCGATTGAATACCAAGCTGTTTAAGTTTTTCAACTGCAACTAATGCATCTTCACGTAAGTTATCTCGCCATGCTACCAAGCCAACAGGGTATGAATTACGAACAGCAACCACTAACGTTTTACCTTCATTTTCTAATGCTGTTGCTTGCTGTTGTTGTATTTCAGTGAGCACAATATCTTGTGGTAAACGATCAGCTGCACATAATAAGAACTTATCGCCTTCAGTGATGCCTTGAATACCACGACCAACCAAAGTTTCACGTTCAGTTGCTTCAACAACAGTGACCTGCTGTTGTTGCGCTCGATTAACCACAGCTTTGGCTAATGGATGCAATGAACCAGCTTCAATCGCTGCTGCTTGACGTAATAATTTATCTTCATCGTTATCCCAACAAATCATATTCGTCACAACAGGTTTTCCTTCGGTTAAGGTACCTGTTTTATCAAACGCAACCACTTCGATATGACCCAACTGTTCTAGCGCAGCACCACCTTTAATTAATGCACCACGACGCGCAGCAGCAGCCAAACCCGACGTAATAGCTGCGGGTGTTGAAATAACCAGCGCACAAGGACAAGCAATCAATAGTAACGCTAAGCCTTTATAAATCCATTCATCCCAAGACTGGCCAAACACCAATGGCGGAATGACCACAACCAATGCGGCTAATAAAATCATACTTGGTGTATACCAACGGCTGAATTTATCAAGAAAACGTTCTAAGGGTGCTTTGCGTGATTCGGCATCTTCAATCATATGTAAAATACGATCGATAGCATTGTCACCTTGCGCTGAAATGATTGTTAATCGCACCACTTTATCGGATGCCATACTACCCGCCATGACTTTTTCGCCAGGTGTACGTTCAACAGGTACAGACTCCCCGGTTAATGCACTCTCATCAAAACTGGCGATAACATCTAACACTTGACCATCAGCAGGTAAACGTTCACCTGGTACAACTTCAATCACATCCCCAGGTTTTAACTCAGCGGCTGCAAGTTTGGTTTTTGTACCGTCCGCTAAAATGACCGTTGCTTCTTCTGGCACTAAATCCATTAATGCCTTCACACCACTGCGCGCACGAGAAGCGGCATAACCTTCAAGTTGTTCGCCGATAAGGAACAAAAAGATAACCATTGCCGCTTCTGCAGTTTCACCGAGGTATAACGCACCAATCGCCGCCACTGACATTAATGTTTCAATAGAAAACGGGGTACCTGATTTGGTTAAAATAACCGCTTTTTTTAAAATAGGAAATAAACCGACAATAGTCGTCAATGTGAACGCTAATAACCCAGCTTCTGCTGAAACCGTTTTATTTAAAATAAAGGCAACCACCATCATCAATGCAATAACTATTACAGCGAGATGTTGGCGTAAAAAAGATTGAGTCGGTAAATCTGCCGTTTTTGTGGCAGTAGAAACTAGAGTAAAACCTGTCTGTTGTGATTTGTTTTCGATCTCAGATTTAAGACTTTCAATATTAAGTTGTTGATCAGCGTGAATATTAACAATCAACTTTTCAGTCGCAAACATCACTTTAGCTGTATCAACTGAAGCTAATGACATTACTGCTTTTTCAAGTTTAGCTGCACAGCTAGGGCAATCCATGCCCAATACTTTCCAGCTAAAAGTGGTGCCATGAGTATCATTAGTTAGAGACGCTTCTAACGCTAATTCTTGTTCTTTACTCATTGCAGGTGTTGAGCAACATTGCTTAGTATTAGCATGTTTACTATGGTCATGATCATGGTGTTGATGTGCACTAACGCCATCTTCGTCGTGATCAAAATGGTTATTGTTTTGCGCAGGCTGATCACAACCAGCAATATGCGTACCGATAATGGTAAAGCTGCTTTTATTGGCTACAGAATGGATCGCATCACGTGTTGGTGTTGAACAACAACCACCAGCCGCGGGACCTTCAGTATCATTATCACCATACCCATCAGAATCTTTATTCGTAGAGCAACAATCAGTACTGACACTTGAACTTGAACAACAATCCGCTGTTGCAGCAACCATTGTAACGGTCGCTTTATTCGCAACAGTTGATTTTACAGTATGAATATGATCTTTTTTATTATGACATTGAGCACACATCTTCGTTCTCCTTGGGTGCTATTCGGTTTTACTATTAATGATTATAAACCTTTGAGTTAAGACCAAGGTCAAGCAACTCATCACAGTTAAGTGATAATAATTATCATAAATAAGTAAAAATACCGTAGCACCCTTAGAGTAAAACTAACGTAAACGTCTTAAAACTATATTATTATCAAGTACATCACCCCAAAGTGTGTAATCTAATCCCATATCAAAAATATATTCAGTCACTAAAGTTCGTACACAGTTAATCAGTACCTCAGTATCCCATGGCTTTTCAAAATAGCTTTCAATACGTGCTTTATTAATCGCAGCGATGGTATCTTGGTGAGTTGCTTGACCTGTTAATAGCACTTTTTTAGTATGAATAAAGCGACTATCGTTTGCCACAGCAGTCAATAATTCAACACCACTTCTTCCTGGCATAACATGATCAGAAATAATCACACCAATAAACTGACCATCAGCATCCAACTCATCCATTAACGCTAATGCTTCATCAGCTGATTCACAATCTTCCAATAAAAAAGAGGGCTCAAATTCAGCGAGATCTTTTAATACTGCACTTAGTACTTCACGTTGATCATCAACGCAAATAATAGTGATTTTTTCCATAATAACCGTCCCTTACGTTATCGGTAGCTTAATTCTAAATGTTGTATGTTGGTGATCACTTTTAACAACTATTGTGCCGCCATAGCTATTAACAATACGTTGAACAATGGCCAATCCCAATCCTAATCCAAACGATAAACCGCCTTTTTTGGTACTAAAATTCGGATTAAATATTTTACGTCGTGTAGCTTCATCAATAATTGGCCCATTGTTTGTGATCGTAACTAACACCTTATTCTTTACACTTCGCGTTGCGATTTCAATTTGTGGATTTTCAGTATGTTCCATTGCATCGCACGCATTCTTGATTAAATTAACCCAAATCTGCACCAACTCAGTAACGCTAGCCGTGACTGGCGGTAAAATTGCAGGTCGAAGTACCACATCAACTGCGCGCAAATTACTCTGTAATAACGCCAATGACTTATGTAATGTATCATTGATATCAACATCAGGAATACGAGCGTGATCACCACCACCCAGTTGCTTTACCGAGCGTACAATGCTGGCAGCATGGCGCGCTGCCAGTCGAATATCACGCAAATCGCGTCCACTGTCCCAACACTCAAGTGCAGCATTAATATCATCAAGCCAGTTAGCTGGTACATCCCCACTCGGTAATGCTCGAGCAAGGGTACGTGCTTGTTCTCGGCTCAAATGATATTGCAGCTGTAAGACCTTGGTACGCTCACGAACTTCTGCCGAGCTTATACTTTGACCGTGATCGATACCATATTGTAAAAATGGCATCATTTGAGGCTGATTGTCGCCAACAAACTGACTGATCGCGGTTTGAATATTCTCAGTTTTACTGCTGATAACACCAATCGCATTATTGAGTTCATGGGCAATACCTGCGGCTAATTGACCTAAAGTCGTCATTTGTTCCGTGGCATACAGTTTTTGAAGTGCTTTTTCTTTTTCTAACGCCGCAATTCCCGTTAGCATTTGTCGCATTGCCAATTCATGTACCATCACAGGCATAAATTGTTCTGCCAATGGACCATAATGCTCAGGTTCAATCGCTTGAGTAGATAGATCAATCCAAGCAATTTCACTGTCTTTTTCAGCTACAACAGTCGTTGAAGCAACAAGTGTTTGTGCAAAAAAACTGTGGACACCAAAAAACATCCCTTCTTTCACAACAAACACTTGAGCACTTAAATCATTTTCTTCACTTTTTAAATACCCCGATAGCTCGCCTTGCTTTACCCAATATAAGCGATCGTTATACCCATCTTGGCGTAAAACCTCAGTGCCCGCGACAACGGCCATAGTCATGGTTGGATCTTGAAAATAGGTATCAATTATTCTTCGTAGAGCTTTGGGTTGATTCATGCCAACATCCTTGAATTACATCGCATTATCCTTAAATATGATCGATGAGCTGTAGTCCCCAAATCATCACAAAACTCAACAACACACCAACTACACCAATAATGACACCAACGCGAGCCATCTGGTTACTTTCAACATGCCCTGTTGCATGCGCTAACGCATTCGGCGGTGTACTTATAGGCAATGACATACCAAGCGATGCAGCAAAAGTAACCACTAAAATCAATGTCACTTCACCACCTAAAGGCGCTAACGACACCATTGAGGTTCCTAATGCCGCCATAATTGGCATAAGTAAGTTTGCCGTAGCGGTATGAGACATAAAGTTAGCCATTAATAAACATAAAAGTGCCGCCCCTAGCAAGACCACATAAGGAGAGAAAAGATCAAATGGAATACTGTGCACCACTAATTTAGCCAGCCCAGTTTTATCTAAGGCTAAACCAAGCGCAATACCACCCGATACCAGCCATAGAACATCCCATGATATTTTCTTAAGATCTTCTTTATTAATGATCCCTGTTAGCGAAAAAATCGCCACAGGAATTAAAGCGACAGTATAAGAGTTCATACCGTGCATTGAGCCCATTAACCATAAAATAATAGTGACAGCAAACGTCACATAAACAGTGATCGCTTTTGGTGTTTTAAGAAACTTACCTTGAATAGTCAGTTCAATTGATTGCTGAGTGGCAGGATAAAGAGCATTGATCAACCACCATGCAAATACCAATAACACCGCTACAAATGGCACACCAAAGAACATCCATTCACCAAAAGTGATCAGATTTTCTCCTGTTAGGTATTTCAACGCGATAGCATTTGGCGGGGTTCCAATAGGCGTGCCGATTCCCCCAATATTAGCCGCAACAGGAATACATAAAGCAAACGCTATTTTGCCTGGATCTTTAGCACCAAACAACGTAATAACTGGTGCTAAAATAGAAAGCATCATCGCTGTTGTTGCGGTGTTTGACATAAACATAGAGAAGATAGCCGTGATCAGCATTAAGCCAAACATGACATATTTAGGTTGGTGCCCAAAGGGTTTTAATAACACTCGAGCTAGGTTGACATCTAAACGGTATTTGGTTGCTGCCATGGCTAAAAAGAAACCACCTAAGAACAACATAATAATAGGACTCGCAAAGGTCGCCATTATTTCGCTATAACTCATCAAATTACCAAAATGAGGTTGCCCTTGATCAAGCCTAAATAGATAGAGGCTTTTATCTGACAGTAACAATAATTCCAACACAATGATCACAACTGACGTTGCATAAATAGGAATGGGCTCCATCACCCAACACAATGCCGCTAGTAAGAAAATAGCAATAACACGTTGTTGAATAACAGTTAACCCTTCAAGAGGAAAGGCAGATGCTGGTAACAATAAGATAAGTAATGGAATTAAAATAGGTATGATATAGCGAAGATTCTGACGCATAGAGCATTATTCCCTTAAACAATAAAAACGCCATCACCTTTATTTTCCTTAACCTAAAGGTGAAGTGTAATGGCTAAACTAACATTACAGTGGATGGTAAATGACAACTGTTGCTATACATACGCATCTACAAGCTAATAATTGTTAGTATTATTATTGTCGCTGGCTATCGACCTTATTTCATCGAGTTAGATCAATAAAGTGATGAAATAATCACTAATTAGATAAAATAACGATCGCATTTTTATAAAAAAATATCCTATCACTATCAAAAACATAGTTAAATGTGAGTCACTTCACACAACAAATATTTCTCTCAATACTTACTTTTTGGGTTCAGTGGTCACTCGAGTATGATCGATATCAGCCGCTAGTACTTCTTCCAACACATCTTCCGTTCCCATGTAAGTACGTGAAGAACAAAACGCTGTAACAGGTACTGATGGCGTTAAAATATCATTATCATCCAGTAATTGTTGCTCATGCGTTTGACCCATCTTCTTAACCTGGTGGATAACCAACCCAAAACCAATAATACCAAACACGACCGAACCGACAGCTTGTCCTATTAAGACACCACCCGCCCCTGCCAAATGGCCGCCGATTAACACAAAAGGTATTGTCCCTAAGGTCGCTTTGCCCATATTTAATGCTGTTGACCATGTTGGCCGATTAAGATTATTAAATGCCGCATTTGCAACAAATAATGCACCATTAAAAATAAAGGTCACGGCAATAAAACTACAAAATATACCAACAATTTCAGCCGCATCACCAGTAAGGCTAAACATTGCAATTAATACATCTTGCCCGAACCAAAGTAACAACGAAACGCCAACACAATAAATGGCGGTAAAGAACATCGCATCACGTAATATTTGATTAATTCTATCCCAACGCTCAGCTCCAAAATTTTGACCAATAATAGGACCAACAGCACCCGATAATGAGAAAACCAACGCAAAACAAACCGGCATAATACGCCCAATAACTGCATAACCTGCGACAAAACTTTCACCAAAATGGGCAATATTACTGGTCACCACTGCATTACCAATTGGAGTCGCCGTATTGGTTAATATTGCAGGTAACGCGATTTTTGCCACCGTCGGTAACGCCAATTTAAAGCTAGTAAGATCTGGTTTAGCAACTAATTGATGTTTATAAACTACGGCATACAAGGAGAAACACATTACTGCTAATCGCGCAAATACTGATGCAATCGCAGCACCTTGCATACCCATCGATAAACCAAAAATAAATAAGGGATCTAATACCGCATTAACACCTCCCCCAATTAATGTCGCAATCATTGAACGTCGAGCATCACCGACACCGCGTAACGCCGCCCCTGCAGACATAGATACCGCAATCAATGGCGCACTAGGCAATAAAATCACTAAATATTGGGTAGCAGCATGAGCCACAGCCCCTTTCGCGCCAATTAAATCAAGTAACAATGGCAACTGCCATAACATCAGGCTCACAATTGTAATGCTAATAATGACAGCAAAAATCATCACATTACTGGCCATCATACGAGCTTGTTGACGATCATTTTTACCCAGCGCACGAGAAACTAATGCGCCAGCGGCAATGGATGTACCGATAGACATTGAAGTAGAAAAAAAGACCAAGGTACCAGCAAAACCAATCGCAGCAGCAAGTTCTACCTGTCCTAACAGGCTAATGAAAAACATATCGAGTAAATCGACCAAAAACAGTGCCATTAAGCCAATCGCACCTGTTCCTGACATCACCACAATGTGGCGCATAATAGAACCGGTTAAAAATTTAGCTTGGCTATTTTCTGCTGCGTTTTCTTTGTTCACAATGTCTCCAACTCGGCATTATAACGGGCTCATAACAATCAAAAAGAAAGGCGCAAAAAGCGCCTTTTTATAACTAATCTATAAATATATTAATCTATAGTGATCACAATGGATGTTTAAAGCAAGCCCCTATCTGATTACTTATCGCAGTTAACACATCGCGGCGTGTAATAACGCCCACCAACTGGCCATCATCAACAACAGGGTATATTTTAGGCTTTTGCCCAGTCATGGTTTCAGCTAATACAATGATTGTGTCATCCCCTGAGACGGTTAATACATCAACACGCATACACTCACTCACAGTATGACTATCTTGGCAGTGATAGCCAACTTTAAGCAATTTATGAATCATATCTTGCTCTGATATAAAACCGACGACTTGCTTATGCTCATTAACAACTGGCCCACCAATTTGTTTGGCTGTTAGCAATTTATCTAATGCTGCGGATAACGACATACCTTCAGTAAATGTAACCGGACGAATATTCATATAGTCTTTTACTTTTAGTGATTCCATACCTTCCCCCACCATAGTGTATCCTGCTGTGGATCAGATTTAATCCTTTGATATGTTAATTAAAATAAACCTGTACCTATGACTTTAAGTTAAGTCTAAATATCTGGATTTACTAAATATCAATGTTCCATTTTAAACATATTTATCAAAAAAAATGGTAACCCCATGATAATTAAAGTTTTTATATATCAAAAAAAACGCTTACTCAAAAGGTAAGCGTTTTATTATCTCTAACCCACCCAAATACAATTAGTGCAGGAATAATGCCATCATTGCTAATGGTAGTTTTGCACCAGAAGAAAATTCTAACTGGTCAGCAATAATTTTTACCTGTAACTGATAATTACCATCTTGCTTAGTGACAATTTTTTGATTCACTAATACTGGTAACTTCGCAGCTAATAACGCCTCTTTAGCAACCAATGCTTCAGGAAGTACAATATTAATATTACCGCTCAATTGATCAGTCACAGCCGTCAGATTGGTCGATGCATGCTCTAGTCCTGATTTAATATTGAGTAACAATTGGGCATTAACCGTTCCTTCTGGCGTTTTGACACTTAGTTGGGACAAATCAATAGTTGCACCATGAGCAATTAATAAATCTAACGCCAACATCGCTTGCTTAATCTGAGCAGGATCTTGCGCTGCTTGTGGTGATTGCTCCATCGCAGCTAATTGGCTAATGGCTTTATAATTTAAATCTTTTAGCGCTAGTTTAAAGGCAATATCTTGATAATGTTGACCATCGAGAGTGGTTAAAGCCGCGACTTGGATGGTATTCGTATTGGTAACTTGTTGGGTATCTTCAGTCGGCGTTTTTTCACCGCTAGGCTGACTTAACGCATTATTCATCGCGACATTCACACCATCGATGGCAATAAATTGCTTTTGATCTGCTGCTGTAAATTTAGCATGCTCTAAACTAAAGGTTTGATGTCCAATCCAAAAGTTACCTTGCATTTGGCCTTTACCTTCACCATTAATGCCTTTTACGATCATGCTTTCTTTATCAGGAGTCGCAATGGTTAATTCTGGTAAATTATAATTAAATTGACTCTTACCATTTTCAGGATCAAATTCACCTTTCACCATCAATGTTTTACTAATCGCTGTTACACCATCATCATGCGTATAATCCATTGGATTTATGGTCATAACAAAATGCGTGGTTCCTGTAAAACCAGAATCAGTAACGATTTGCATTGGCGCAACATTCTCACCCCAAATTTTATGAACTAACGGTGCTAACTGCTTATCAATCACAAATTCACTGGTCGATTTAACGCCTAAAAATCCATTATCAATATGATGATTAACTAACCATACAGTCGGTAAACCTTGTTCGGCAAACTCCGCTTTTAATTGATTTTTAAGCTCAATACGAGACACTGCATTTGACGATAAATAACCGCGTTCAAAACTTTTATTAGTAATAGACAGATAAGGGCTATGGTAATTTTCAACCGCCCCCATATAGATACTCTGCCCTATTTGACCCGTTGCTAGAGGACCACATGCAATAATCGCTACGGCACCAGCACTGGCAAGAATTTTTTTCAACATATTGAATCCTAAAAATAAAGTAAGTTGCAACGAACAGCCTAAATCATAGCATGAACCACTTAATCACAGCAGCATAACCATAACCATTATTTTATTGTGCTTATTTTGTCATACAAATAGTTTGCTATTTGCAACAAAGTTGTTATCTTGATCACATAATAACCGTGTAAGTTAGTCAGATATTAAGGTTTTATACTTAATAATGACTGAATAACAGACTGTGTTTTTGGAGTGATATTATGAAAATAGCTGTGTTTAGCACCAAAGGGTATGACCAAAAATCATTTGCGCATACTAATAAACAATTCCATCAGCAGCTCACTTATTTTGATTTTCAACTCAATCACCACACTGCAAAAATGGCTGAAGGTTTTGATGCTATTTGTGCATTTGTTAATGACGACCTTAGCGAGCCAATTCTCAAAATATTGGCCGAGCAAGGGGTAAAAATTATCGCAATGCGCTGTGCTGGCTTTGATCGTGTTGATCTTGAAGCCGCCAAGGCATTAAATTTACAGGTCGTTACTGTTCCGGCTTATTCCCCAGAATCTATTGCTGAACATACTCTAGGACTAATGTTAAGCCTTAACCGTCGCATTCATCGAGCTTATCAACGTACTCGCGATGCTAATTTCTCATTAGAAGGATTAACGGGTTACAATTTTCATGGTCGTACTGTTGGCGTTATAGGTACAGGAAGAATTGGTATTGCGACAATTCGTATTTTAAAAGGTTTAGGCATGAATATACTTGCTTATGACCCTTATCCAAATCCTATTGCCCTAGAACTTGGCGTGACCTACTGCACCCTTGATGAAATTTACGCGCAAGCAAATGTGATTACCCTTCATTGCCCGATGAGCAAAGAAAACTATCATATGCTAAACCGTAAAGCATTTGCAAAAATGCGTCGCGGTATGATGATCATTAACACTAGTCGCGGTGGTTTACTCAATTCTAGTGATGCTGTCGAAGCACTTAAAAGCGGTATTATTAGTTCATTAGGTGTTGATGTTTACGAAAACGAAAAAGATTTATTCTTCCAAGATAAATCAAATGACATTATTCAAGATGATGTCTTCCGTCGTTTATCATCGTGTCACAATGTGCTATTTACAGGCCACCAAGCTTTTTTAACTGAAGAAGCACTGGGCAGTATTGCGCAAACAACATTAGAAAGCCTATCTAGCTTTGAAAAAGGTGAACTATCAGGTAATGAGCTTATTAAATAAAAAATAACAGCATCGTTATCATAGCCGTTACCATTTCACTCAAAAGGCGTGTCATGCGCCTTTTTTAGAATTCTACTTAGATTATTGCTTATTAATCTCACTGAACAACCAATCTTTAAATGCTTTTATTTTGGGTGATGTCTGCATCTCTTTGCGGCAAACAACATAGTAGCTATGGGCTGAGTTCATCGTCATATCAAAAGGTGAGACTAAACGGGATGTAGCAAGTTGTTCGGCCACAAACGATTGTCTTGCCATAGCTACTCCCATCCCAGTCGTCGCTGCTTTAATGGCTAAATCTGCCCGATCAAAAGTACAATTATTATCAGGCAATGCGACATTGAAATATTGAGCCCAAAATTGCCACTCATCATTTCTGCCCGCTCTCGCCCATGGTGCTGCATCATGCAACAACAAACAATGCATCAAATTTTCAGGTTGGTTATAAAGTTTATTCTTTAATGCGTAGTCATGGCTACACACAGGAAACATGGTTTCTTCAAGTAATTTATCTACCGCGAGATTAGGATAAATACCATTACCGAAATAAATTGCACAGTCATAACTCTCAATTTGAAAATCAACTAAGTCATTCCTCGTACGTAGATGAATACGTAAATTAGGGTATTTATCTATAAAAGATGTTAAACGAGGAACAAGCCATGTTTGAGCAAAAGTCGGAGGAGCTGAAACGGTTAAATCACCACATAGCTCCGTACTTTTCAAATCGCGGATTTCATGAATAATATTACCAAAATTAGACGCTAAGACTTGCTTTAAGCGTTGACCTTCATCGGTCAATACTAATTTTCGATGTTGTCGAATAAATAATTGAACATCTAAAATATCTTCAAGATTTTTAATCTTATGGCTAACTGCACTTTGCGTTAAACACAAAATTTCAGCAGCTCGAGTAAAACTCATTTGATCTGCTGCAATCAAAAAACAATGTAATCCAGAAAGAACAGAACCTGATAACTTAGATAATTGCATACTATAGCCACGACAACATAATTGTTGCAAGCATAGCAAAAAAACCGCATCTTCTCAGCTACATCATCTTAAATAGACTTACATTATCAATTAGCTAACTCTATTAATGTGTTTGCTGGCGGTATTCATCAAGTAACTGTTGCTTATGATCTTCACTTAATAACTGCCAATGTCCACCTTGAATAGCCCCTGCAAATATCCATAACAGTTTATGATCTAATTCTTGACCATTATGTTCGCACACACGTCTAAACACATTTACGGCACCAACATTAATAAAAGTATCCACATCTAGAACGCCAGCTTTTTTCACCATACGCTCAAGTGTTAATCGCATATTAGGTAAATCCCGTAAACGACGATTTGATTCAGAAGATCTAAAATGTTTATCACGACAAGAAAAGGCTATTGATTCTTCTACAAACAAATCACATTGAGATTGATCCGTTAAAAATAGTTTATTGATTTCATAATAGTTAACAGTTGCAGTCTTACTTTTTTTTATATGTCTAAACTTTTCGCAACCAGAACGAATTAATTTCTCATCAAGTTCATTCCCTCCACGAATATACATTGAGGTCGGCGTTACAATGGCAAACATGGCACTATTAATAAAAATTCCTGTACCACCAAACATAGATCTTTTTTCTTGTTGGCCAAATTTAGATAAATAATTCAAGTAATCATCTTTTATTGACGTCATAGCTTATGCTCCAGATATTATCCATAACAACTAAAAACACACCAAATATTTACCATTAGTAATGTCAATCATTTGACGAGCTATTTTATGCTCATAGCAACAACAGATGATACAGCGAGCATTCGAATATGAGATTGCTCCCATATTTTTAGTCGAAAATTTATGAAACAAATTAACAATTAGCCACTTTTGATACTTATCCTCAATGAAATATATAGTGCTACCCTTAATAAAGTTTCTTGTAAGCGAGTTAATAACGACAAGGATAAACTATGAATACCATCGCATTATTACCTCACGGTGAGCATTTATTGCCGCAAGGACGACTAACAGTTGTTATTTCAAGAAGCTGTGATATTCGAATGGTAACAGAGGCGATTGCAGATAGTGCATCATTCGCTTTAGGGATGATAGACTCAAATACACCGCCAGAGATAGTGACCAATATTCCAGCGATAGCAACGATAGTGGCAATTAAAGATTTTAATATCAAAAATAGTGGATTATTAGAAATAACCATTGAAGGCATTGATAAAATTTCAATTTCAGCCCTGAGTATGGCGTATGATAATTTGCTTACAGCGACCTACGAACATCATTATAATTGGCCCAGTATTGAAATAGATATGACCAACCAAATTTTAGCAGACAAACTCAAATTATTGTTTCTATCAATGCCAGAAATAAGCCAACGTTATCCGCAACCTAACTATCAAGATGCAACTTGGGTTTGCCAGCGTTGGTTAGAAATATTACCTATCGAAATAAAACAAAAACAAGCGCTCATCTACCAACCCACTGCAGATATTACTATTAACTTCCTATTACAGCTGCTGCAAGATCATAACTTAATTAATAATCTAAAATAATGGCGTAATTCAGTAACTCAAGCGTTAACTGCGTCAAAAAAATAGCAGCTTACACTTTGTACATGACGTAACAATGCGTACACTCATAACACCTCTTACCACTGTAATATTTTGATGTCACATTTATCTTTTTTTTGGCTAGAAGCTAATAACCAACATCATATTCGCGCTATTCAGTCGAATCTTTGCCATTCAATAAAAAAGGCAGCACGCTATAACAGGTTAACCTTACCATCCATTCCAGATACACTATTAACCTTAAATATACTGTGTGAAGATCCTGAAACAACTGTACATGATGTTGCTACTTTATTAATTGATGATCCCGTATTAACAGCCAATATTATTCGAACTGCAAACTCGGCAATTTTTAACCGCCGTAATATTATTTGCAACGATATTTTCACAGCAGTATCGCGTTTAGGTATTATTAGAATAAGAGATATTATTACAGCTCAAATAATTTATTCTTTAAAAAACACCTCAATTGAAAACATTGAATGTAACTTATTACTTAAAAATAGCGCCTTTCATTCACGTCAATTTGCGGCAACAATGGCGTTAATTTGCCAAAAAATGCACCTTTATAGTAATAAACCCTTTAAACTTGAGCCAGAGAAAGCATTATTAACAGGTCTATTAGCTGACATTGGTTTATTTGGGCTCATCAATGAATACTCACAATTTATTAAACAAGGCAATTATCTTGATTTTAATATCGCTAAATATATCTTCCAAGATAACTGCGCATTAACCAGTAAAGTGGTGCTCAAACAATGGGGATTTGATGAGGATTATATTGCAGTTGCGACAAATACAATAACAACGCACCATGATAGCGAGATCAGTTATTTAACGATTGCACGCATGGCACATCACTTTTTGCTCTTCAAAACAAATGATGCTGCGATCAATGAACATGAAATTGAATTAGATCTTACTGGTGCAGAAGTGATGTATGAATTAACCAATATGTCTGAACTTGAGTTTGAGAAACAACTGCAACAAATCACCCATAGCTGCGGTATTTAATTTAACAGCCTAAATGTTTAACCTCTCTCTACGTTCGTCTAATCTCCCCATTAGGCGATACGTTTTGACATATATGCATACACTTTAAGATAATTTCACTCAGTTCTTTCCTGTTGATAGATATACTCTTTCTGTTTTTTTATGTTATATTCGTCACAAAGTTAACGCTTAATCTTTAATCACTTATTATGATGTTGTTACAGCAACATTGTATTAAGATATTCACAGTGCCATTTTCAACGCAGTTTTATACATATAAGGATAAATATGTTATCGGGGATCTTACTCATTTTTTTACCATTGGTATTGGGATACTTAATCCCTATAAAAAAAGCCAATATTCTTGAATTTATTAATACACAAACAAGCCGTTTAGTATTGGTGATTCTCGCATTAATGGGATTAAGTTTAGCCGGACTCGATAACCTCAGTCAGAATTTAGGTCAGATTCTGTTATATACTTTTACTTTTTTTATCTCTATCTCAGTATGTAATCTACTCGCACTACCATGGCTAGATCGTTTATGGCCCACACCCACATCACATATACATCGAAAATTACCGCTAACAAAAATGATGCTTGAATCAGGTAAATTAGTTGTCGTGGTGGCGCTTGGTTTAATTGTTGGATTGTTATTAAACCTTGATTTGTCATGGGTAGAACAAGCTAGTGAGCATATTTTATTATTACTGCTATTTTTTGTTGGTATTCAACTTCGTAATAGCGGCATGACACTACGACAAATTATCCTCAATAAAAAAGGCGTTATCATTGCTGCGGTCATTCTCGTAACATCATTATTAGGCGGTATTATTGCCGCGCTGTTACTTGGCATTCCCATTAATAACGGCTTAGCAATGGCATCAGGTTTTGGTTGGTACTCATTAGCTGGAATATTAATTGGTGACGGTTTAGGCAGTATTTATGGTGGAGCAGCATTCTTAAATGAGCTTCTGCGTGAAATGTTAGCGTTAATAATGATCCCACTACTTATTAACCGTTATCCAAACACTGCAATTGGTTATGCTGGTGCAACAGCAATGGACTTTACCTTACCTGTTATTCAGAACTGTGGTGGTATCCGTTGTGTACCTATCGCCATTGTTAGTGGCTTTATTTTAAGTATGTTAGTACCTATTTTAATTCTCTTTTTCTTATCTTTATAAAAATAAAAACCTCAGCCAATTAAGCTGAGGTTTTTTATCAAGGTACTCGTCATAAATCACAATCAATTGATCTAATTTGACTTATTTTTTACCAAATAAGTTTGCTGCCATATTAAATAAGCCAGAAACGCCACCAACGGCATTTAATAGTTCACCTGCAATTTCACCCGCAGGACTCGCGTTATCAACCATAGCAGGAAGTGCTTCACTTAAGCCAGTTTTAGCTTCTTGCTCGGGAATATTTAATTCATTCGCAAAATCAGACAACTGCGAGCCTGAAAAAATATTACCAATATCATCAGCTGAAATCGCGTTATTCTCACCATTACCAAGCCAGCTTTGCAAAACATTCGCAAGGCCTGCTCCATCAATAGATGACAATAGTTGTTCTAAATTCACACCTTGACCATTATCATCACCACCAAGCAAACGAGACAGTGCTGAGACAATAGAACCTTGGCTTAATCCACCGGTATTTGCTTGTGACTGACTAAATAACTGTGCGCCAATTTCTAGTATTTTTGCAATATCCATACATATCCTCGTTTACTTTATTAATGTGGGGTGATTAAAAGTTACGCCTAAATTATGCCTGAGTAATACGTAACTTTTGTCCAGCAAAAATCAAATCTGGATTTTGAATAACTTCTTTGTTTTCTTCAAAAATTTGCTCATACTTAGCGCCGTTGCCTAGTGTTTTTTCAGCGATCTTCCATAAGCTATCACCCTCTTCAACAACGTAATAAGTCACAGCACTGGTTTCTTCTGGTGCTGTAATATTATCAACAACACTTGCAATACCTTGAGTGTTACCTGCCATTAAAATAGCTTTTTCGCGTGCCGCAGCTGAATCAGCAGCGCCCGATAAGGTAGCAACGCCATCTTCCACACTTATCTGTAGATCGCTGATCCCCGGATTATTCTCTTCAATGTGCTGCGTAATTTTCACAGGAGCTTCATCTTCATTGGAAAATAATTTATGACCAATATCACGCGCAAAATCTAGTAAACCCATTTCTTCTTCCTTTATTAACTCTTTTATTATTATTGAATATTATTTGTATATACAGCAAAAGAGTAATGACCCAACCTCTTAAAAGATAGCACTCAGCGGTGAAAGCTATCTTTCCAATAATGAAAAATAGATGAAATTTAATAAATAACCAGAATTTTTCGCTATAAATTCAAGCAAAACACTTAGATTAAGTATGATATTTATTCAAAACAAACTATTCATAGAAAACACAATAATATAAAACACTGTTTAAATAAAGCACCTGCAATTGCGTAAAAAACCAACAACCTTGTATTTACCTGCAACCATCGATAAAAAATACATAAAAAAAAGCCACAGCATAATGCTGTGGCTTGCGTATTTATGGTGATAACTTAATGCAATGCGACTGTCGTATGGTTGGTACGATCATGCCAAGGTAAATGTGAGAAAGCTAAATATTGAGCTCCACAATAGAGTGGATATAATCCCACCGTTGCGACACAAAGGTAAATTTTATTAAACTCACGCTTTAAGTAACGTTGCTTCGTTAGCGGTTGCTCATCCGTTGCTACCGCTTGTACGCTTAATAAGTAACGTGATAATGACGTGCCTAATAAACGGTAGCAGATCCATTGATAGCCCATAAAGACGCCAATAAATAGCAACATGAGTCCCATAAACAATAGCAATAATGCAGGCAATGCCATGCTATCATTTAACGAAAGCGTCGCGCCAGTGCCATTAGAGAGATAAGCAATAATGCCAAGGTAGATATCACGACCAACCATCGCAAACATCTGCACAATTGCCATATCAATCATGAAGGTACCAATACGTCGGTATTTCAATTTAAAGCTCATTAGCGTACTTACTTACCTAGTTTCGCGTTAATCTGTGCTTTAAAGCCAGCAGCTTGTGCACCATAGATAGCTTGAATCCCCGTATTACCAATCTTCACTAGACCCTTCGCACCTAAATGCTCAGTCCAATATTGATTGTCTTTTACTAAATCACCGTCTTTAACAGTAATACGTAAACGTGTAATACATGCATCAACATCAACGATATTATCTTTACCGCCAAGTGCATTAATCATTTCATCAGCTTGAGATTCATTACCTGTCGTCGCTTTTGATGCGTGGTAATCTTTCTTACGCACAACAGCAACAGCACTACCCTTACGACCTGGTGTTTTCACATCAAACTTCAGAATGAACCAACGGAACAAGAAGAAGTAAACAGGACCATAAATTAGACCAAGCAGTGGAATGTAGTACCAATGGTTTTCAGTACCAGTAAGACCTGGCAACATACCAAACAAAGCGAAGTCAATGAAACCACCACTGAATGTCATACCCACTTTAACCTGTAGCAAGTCCATGATCATAAATGATAGGCCGGCTAGTGGCACGTGGATGAAATAGTAAAGTGGTGCAGATAAGAATAGGAATGTAAATTCGATTGGCTCTGTAATACCTGTCAAGAACGCTGTTAGCGCAACAGAAAACAGTAGACCACCAACCGCAGTTTTATTTTCTTTATCTGCAACAGTGTACATTGCGTAAGCTGCTGCTGGTAAACCAAACATCATGAATGGGAATTTACCCGTCATAAAGTTAGTTGAAGAGAACTGTGAGTAATCACCATTCGCTAAAGAACCAAAGAAAATGTTTTGCGTACCCTTAAACACATGACCTGCGATTTCAGCAGTACCACCAATTTCTGTCTGCCATAATGGAAGATAGAACACATGGTGTAGACCAACAGGAATCAATGCACGCTCGATAATACCGAAAATAAACGATGCAATGTAGCCATGGCCAGAAGCGGTCATTTCACCTAATGTTGCACCGATAGAACCAAATGCAGCACCGATGTAAGGCCAAACAAACACTAACGCGATACCGTAAAATAATGCAGAAAATGCACTAATAATCGGAACGAAACGTGCGCCACCAAAGAAGCCTAAGAATTCAGGTAACTTAATAGCGTGGTATTTATTGTGAAGCACAACAGTAATACCACCAGCAATAAGACCACCAAATACACCCATACTTAGTGTATTGTGAATACCAAGCACATCAGCAAGTACGCCAGCATAATGAGTGCCCATTAATATCACTGTGTTATTGGTGGTATCAACCATACCTGCAACTGTCAATGTTTTTGCAATCGCAACATTCATTACAAGGTATGCAATAGTAGCAGCCAGTGCCGCAGCACCTTTTTCTGCACGCGCAAAACCGATAGCAATAGCTAGTGCGAACATTAATGGTAAGTTTGCGAAGACGATACCGCCAGCTGCGGTCATAACCTGTAGGAAACTATTTAAAAGTGTTCCGTCTTGCAAAATACCAATTTGATACGCTTCAATCATACTTTGGTTAGTAAAACTACCACCAAGCCCCAGCATAATACCAGCGGCTGGTAGCAAGGCTATCGGTAGCATTACTGCTTGAGATAACTTACTGAAAAAGGCTTTCATTACCTTGTCTCCTCGAGATGGACTCTACACTTGTCGATGAAATAAATATAAGACTTTAATTACGTCTCTTTTTCTAAATCATTTTCAAAAACAAATAAGCAGGTGATGAACACTTTCGCAGTTAGAGGCCAGCTCCAATTACCATCGGTAATTGCGTTAGTGAACATTGTTTGCTCCTGAGTATATTTATTTTGAAATAACACTAAGCACTAGCGACATACCCCCGTAGTCATTTGCTAATACTTATTCAGTACTATTTCAGGCATTAGTATAAAATGCGTCGAATAATATAACTTGATGACTATCAAAATTACTAATAAGCAATAAAGTATAATTCCAAACTATAATACAGATCACAATGAAACAAATGTACTCAAATGCCACCATATAATTACAACTCTATGATTTTAAAGATTAAAAAAACACAAAAACCGCCTTTTCTTACAATTTATATCTTCTCCAATAAGTAACCTTTGTAACCTATGTAACATGAATAATAAGTAATATTTGTTAAAAGTTTGTCATATATCCTACGTTTCAACTGCCGCATAATAATTCACACAAAATTCAGTGCCTAATTTATAAATTACATAAAAGACATAAACATCACATTCAATTAAGTTATCTCGCCATCATGCTGGTTAACAGATATAGAAAAAATAATATTCAAAAATATCACTAACAGTTAATTTTTATCTATTTTACAAATAAAAAAATCCCGCGACTTTCATCACGGGATTTTCATAGAGAGGCGAGCTAATATACCTCTCTGTTCATTTAATAGTACAAAGAGTAGCTAATAGCAATTAGCCCTATTCTTTATGCTCTGCTTTTTCTTCCGCTGTACGATAATCAAAGATGAAAATCAGTACCATTGGCACAACAAAAGCAACAGCGATTGATACTGCGTAAATCCACATTGGGTGGAACACAGGAATAGTTAATAGTGACGTAAATGCAAACGCTTGAGTTTTAACACTGCCATACATAGAACTAAGAACAGCAAGTGTTACACCACCAGCTAAACAACCTGCAAGTAAACGTGGGTAAACTTTCTTAAAGCGTAAGTGGATACCGTATAGTGATGGCTCTGAAATACCACCAAATAGACCTGCAGCTAACGCACCAGAAGCCGTTTGACGCATAGTGGCATCTTTTTCACGAAGCGAAATCAACAATACACCCGCAGTTGCACCGAAACATGCGAAGTTCCACACACCCATAGGGCCTTGAATGAAGTCATAACCTAATGTTTGAATATTCATTAACATTAGTGCATTTAGTGGCCAGTGTAGACCCAATGGAACAAGGAATGGGTATAGTAATGGAATTAGAATCGCGAACACAAATGGGGCGTGCGTATTTAACCAAGCTAGACCAAGACCTAAGTAAGTACCAATCCATACACCTAGAGGACCAATCAAAAACGCAGTTAGCGGAATCATGATGATCAAAGAAAGGAATGGTACAAATACCATGTGCAGGTTGTCAGGAATGATTTTCTTTAAAAAGCGATAAACAAGCGCTAATACTGCAACCATGATCAACGGCACAAATACGTTACCAGAGTAATCATTAAGCTGCATTGGTAAACCAAACACGTGAGCAACGTGAGAGACAGTGCCTAAAGTTGCATCTTTAATAGACGTTGTTGATGCTAATGACGTTAGCTTTTGGAAATCAGGCGTCATTAACGCCCCCATGATCGCCGCACCTAACCAAGGGTCAACCTTAAGTTTTTTAGATGCGTTGTAAGCAACCATAATTGGCAAGAAATAGAATACAGTATGCCACATTGAATCGACAAAGACCCAACCTGCAGACTTGTCACCTCTAAAATCAACAATGTGTAGCGCATCTAATACCGCACATAGTGCAATAATTAACGACGCACCCAGTAAAATACCTAAAATGGGACGGAAAGAGTCTGAAAGGTATTCAAAGAAACCATCAACCCAAGCAACTTTACCGCGAACACCGCTAGAGCGTAGTGATGCTTTTACATCATCATTAGATGCAGCAGCAGGTTTAGCTTCGTTATTGCTTGCGCTATTACCACTATTCGCTTGCTTTTCCATTAACTGTTGCAGTGCGCTATGCATAGTCGCAACACCACCACCAACAACAATTTGGTAGCGCTCGCCACTTTGAGGGACACAACCCATTACATCAGGAATAGCATCTAATGCGGCTTTATCTACAATTGAGTTATCGTTTAATTCAAAACGTAAACGCGTTGCACAGCACGTCAAAAACTTAATGTTAGCAGCACCACCAACCCCTTCCAGGATTCTCTCTGCTGAGGATTTATTGCCATTCGACATAATTTTTACCCTATATATCCAAATCAATACCAATGACACAAGTATCTTTCACTGGTATGTACGTAATAACTCATTAATTTTATTGGTATAATTAAGGGTTATATACAATATTTATCTACTTTAATAAATTTAGCTTAGCTCTTTAGAATAATAAATTGATTAAAGCATTCTTAACAAGCATAACCCAGATGGTGATATTGCTCGTTTTTGACCGATATTTCCAGAATATACTTAAATAACATGCGAAATATAAAACATGGATCACACTGATCGCACTAAGAGCTGTAAATTACTGATAATAAAACCAAAAAAACGTAATTCTAATAAAACTTTTATTACAAAAATGAAACGTAAGTAACGTAATGTAACTCAAATAATACAAAAAAATCGCAATGCCATGTTCAACATAGCTAAATGCAATACCGTTTTATCTTATTAATTAGCAATCATTGAGAATGACGCATATAAGCAACCAATAATGCTTATAAAATAGCCATAGCGATAAAAAAGCCTTAGAAAGGTAACAAGTATAAGTTTCTATCTAGACACACTAAAAACTAATCCTACTCTCGCTATTTGTTAATCAAGCATAAAAATAATTAGCCAAAAGTAATGTATACAAAGCTAACTTCAACACTTTTTCGCACCATTCAGACGCTTCATGACAACTCTTAAAAAACACATTCAGAGTGCTCGCTCGATGCGCTATAGCGTTGACGAAGTATTTTTTGATATTAACCTCCTGCAACGTATTAACATCGATCTCAATCAACATGTAAAACACTACGTCAAGCCATTTATAAAGAAACTGGAGTGTCAACAGGAGTTAGTGTCGGCAAAAACCTCACTTAGCCAAAGTCTCCTCCTAGGCTGCAAAAATTGCCAATCTTATCAAGGGTAATGCGTATTGATGAACGAACAACAAGAGACCACTAAAATATGGCCTTAAGGTTACATATTTTATGTGTGCTAACAGACTTAACTTATTATTGAGTATTGGACTCTAACTAAATACAAATTAGCCAAAATATAGAAAGTGAACTTAATCAACTATACCACTTCAATTAAAATGTCGTTATATAGATATTCACAACTAATATGCTTACAGTTAATAACATTTAATTCAATAACTTATACGCAACTCCAAAATATAATACAAAACATTGAGATTATATTATAACTTTGAGAAATAACTCACAAAAGAAAAGCCATATATATATGGCAACAGCTTTATAAAATAAAATTATCACCACATTTAATGATTATTCTATTCTATGAAACAACTACTATTATTTTATATTTTTATGCTTTCACTTAATATAGAGACAACGTCTACATTATCTAACTTAGATAACGTTTGGCTTAAATTAGGTCTTTCTTCAAGATTTACAAATAATGCTAAAATAGATCAAATTACAGAGTTAGCTGAAATACCAAATTTAAAAGATCGAGGAGATGACTTAATCGGTATTGACTCTGATAACAATGGAATTAGAGATGATATTGATAATTTCATTCAACTTAACTATCCAGATGTGACTCAAAAAAAAGCGGCTGAGCAATTAGCGAGAGGACTTCAGAAAACATTAATTGCTGACATTGATAATAAACTTAAAGTCAAACAAATAAACAAGCTTAACTCTAGAGCTATTAATTGCATATTCTCTAAATTCAATAGTACAAAGGAAAATGCAATATACCCTGCTCGTGTCGCTTCAGAGCTGGAATCAATAACGACCAATACTAAAAAACGACTATTAGCCTATCTTAAATTTAATAAAGCTCTAGATGGAACAACTTGGTCTCTTCCTATCGGTGATTCTTGTGAATAAATTAAAATGAAATGATCCCATAAAGTTGGACATTTCGATTAAGCGGCTTGTAAGGTCTGATTTCAATATTCAATCGGACTCAGGACTTTTAATTTAACCTTGATCGCTATGTATAATAGATTTTTCACCCTCCTTTAATTTTGCAATAGCAGATGTCAGCATATCAGTAAGCTAGTGCTTCTTTCTACTCCTCACGTGTCCTCTGATTTTGGTGTACATTGAGGTTGATACTTCATGGATAGCCAGCCTAATCATTAAGGTTAAAGCCCTTTGATACCTCAGTCTCAGTATCCAGAGGAAAAGGTTTAATACTGCACTAGTATGCGTTACAGACCAGCTTTCGTCCTCATTAAATTAAACGCTTTTAGCGTTACCGTTAAATATTGAACCCTAAAGATAAATGAATATATATTGCGGATAGTAAAAACTTGAGCCCAATAACGTATTTTACGCGATGAAATGGAATATTGTTTAGCGTGCAACGTCGATAATACACCTGTCAAGCATTACTTGACTAAGATACATTTTACCTATCTACTAGATTTTGACATGAAAAGACCCCGAATAATTAGGAGTCCAACTATTCGGGATCAATTCAAATAACTTAGCTTTAAGTTATATAACTAGAGATCTTATTCACAAATCCCTAATAACTGCCAAGGTCCACCTAAATCTGGCTGATTGTTAGTATTCCACCATTTTGCTTCATAAGTATTGCTGCCATAAGTTACTTGCTCTCCTGTGGTATAAGTAGCTGTGCTATCCCATACTGTAGGACAAGCACTACCTTGTTCAAAACTTACCTGTAATTGATGATTACTCGACAAATTAGAAAAGATATAACTATTTGCAGAAGGATAAGTCACATTATTCACAATAATATCTTTTACTTTATATCCAGTATCAGGTATGAAATTAATCATAAAGTCACGACCACCTTGACCAATAATTATTCCATTACTATCTGGCATAGGTGAAATTGTTCCACCGATCCCAATAACAGATGCTGTAATATTAAACATTACAGGTATATCAATAGTAACATCTTCATAAGAACCACTAAATCCTGAAAAATTAGCTGCGGATAATGAATTAACGTCAGTGTTCAACATAATGACAGTTTTATTATCCCCTTGAGAAAAAGGCTCTAATAATGATAACTCTACATTAGGGCCATTCTGCATTAATTTAACAGCAGAAAAAGGAACAGGTTGATTACTTGGTACTGTTAAAACTGTTTTATTAGTATCAAAGGTTTTGACCGTTAATGTCATATTCCATCCCCAATTAAGGTGATCTAACGGAACGATATAACCCAGACGATCAAAACTTCCCGTAACATTAATAAACATATCAGGATGTAAGTCTGCTAGCGTTAATCCAACTAATTCGTAAGATGCATAAATACCACCATCATCAGCTTGAGGTCCAATAACCACAGAATTAATCGTTTCATAAGCTTTCATATGCTTAAATCCAATCCCAGCAGTTCCTTCAATACGGTCAACTGCAGGATTAAAATTATCTACAACTTGCTTACCAGAATTCCAAGCAAGTGTATATACCTTTGATTCCACAATAACTTGAGATAAATTTTCAAGCACGTCAGTTGCGCTAACATTATTTAAGAGAATAGTTTGCCCTGAAAATTGTAATTCAGCACTACCATTAATGTCAGATACTGTCATTGTTGCTAATGGATTAACTGTTTTCCAACCTCGTAAAATAATCAAATCGGTACCTACGACAAAATCAGTAACTGTTGTGGTGCCACCATTGTATTCATTTATAAGCAGTTGATTATGACCCCCACCAAGAATAACTGTATCATCTCCCCATCCAGCACTCATAACCTCATCAAACAAAGAACCATGAGTAATACTATTTCCTGGGACATCAAATAATGTATCGTAACCACCGAATTTATGTACATACTTTGTGATACAAGTACCTATCTCATCACAAGTAATTTTATCTTTAATTAATAGATCTGCAGTTCCCCATGCTCCACGTAAGTGAGCTGCAGCCATAACGCCAGATATCGTTGCTTGTACAGTAATTGGCTGTCCATTATCATCAACATCAGGCCAACTTTTAACCAATGCTTGTTCCCATGTCATATTCGCATCAGCCAATAACTTAGAAATTATCTTATAGTTGAAATGCATGGCATCACGAATTACTAGCTCTTGCTTTTCTGGTTTTACAAGATCACTAAAGCTATTCACTCCATTTTTACCAACAAACGTCCCTTCCCAGCGGTTAATATCAGTAACATAAACTTGATTACCCCCAGAACCAGGAATTTCAGCTAATACCTCTGTTTTACAGCCAATCCAAGTTGAATCAGGAACAAACATGTAAAAATTATCATATTCTTTCCCTTCAATTTTGACTGTTTTTGGACTGTAATATCCAGCATCGATCAAAACTGCTTCACCAAGTTGATAGCCAACAAATCCCCATGCATTAAGAGAGTTATACTGCATATTTTTAAACATATTTAAATCATGAGGGGTTGTTGGATTGTAAATTTCATTAATACCTAGCTTTGTGAAAAACTCATTAACTGTTGTTGGTTCAGAAATCATGACACCAGTAGAACAATCACGAACTAATCGTCCAGGACGCGTCACTTGAGCATAGGTATAAACAGGATTATCTAAATTCTCCGAATAGAAATCGCTTAATGCTGGATTAATACCAGATTCAAAATCACGAAGACTATCAAGAAATTCCTGAACGCCACCATCTCCAGCCATCACATGACCAGATAATGTTAATCCAATAAATAATGATAAATATGTTCTTTTTTTCATTGCGTAACTCCTTATACACATAGAATAACTAAGAACATTTATATTTATGTTTCTTAGCCGAGTAATATAACAAACACTATTAATTTAGAAATGAATGACCAAATTGTGGCCGTGTAGCCTTAAAAAAATCAGTAACACTGGCACCAACATCAGCAAGAGTAGAAAGTGTACCAAATTGCTTATATTTCCAAGGAGAGTGGTAAACAAGAATAGGCACCATTTCGCGGGTATGGCATGAGTGACCAATAAAAGGATCATTACCATGATCTGCCATTACAACTAATATATCTTTAGACGTCATTGTGGATATAATTTTTGCTAATCCATTATCAGCTAATTCAAGTGTATTCCAATAACGTTCAGGATCTTGTTGATGACCAGAAAGATCCGTTTCTTGTATATTTGCGCAGAAAAAACCATCCTCAATAATATTCAAATCATCAATGAGTAAAGAGAATACACGATCAGTATCCACTATTGATGTATAAGAAACACCTTGATTATTCTGTACAATATCAGCAACTTTTCCATATAGGTAACTAGTAATACCTACCTGATTTAAACAAAAAGGAACTTGTGTTGTAGCATCAACACCATAACCTAAATGTGCAACTTGAAAACCTTTCTCATAGGTACCTGACGCTGGTGCATTTACACCAATAAAACAAGGAGTCCCATCTTTATTATTACGGACTTCAATTGCTTCATAAATTGGAGTCATACCATCAATACAACCACCAAAAGCAATATTGCGACTAACACAATTTGCTTTACGGACAACTTGAGCTATTTTTTTTACTTCATCAAAACTAATCAAATTAAGATTAGCTGTCAGATTATAGACTTGACCGAGATCAGCTTCTAAATTATCTCCAATTACCACACAACCATTTACCTCTAATAGTGCAAGATCTTGGTAATATAAACGTTCAACATAATAATTATTATGTTGTAATGCTGATTCAATCGCTTCAATAGAAGCATTAAATGGTGTAATAACAGGATCAATAGGTTTTGTTCCCATAATTTCTTGATGCCCCATAAAGGTATCGCATCCAATATGAAATAATTCAGATCGTCCCCAATTGGCTTTCTTATTTGGCACCATAACTGAATCTATCGAAGGTATAGTATTTAATAATCCTAACATCTCTAACGTTGGTAAACGTCGATGTGAAAAATGTTGAATTAAATGACTCGCAGTATTTGCACCAATATCTTGAGGACGAAAATGTGCTACATCTGACATTTCTCCTATACCAAATCCATCTAATACAACAACAATAAATCTAGCCATTTCATTCACCTCTGTATTTGTTTTCCTTGAGTGTCAAATAATCCCAGTAGTCTAGGCTGGGAAGTTGAAATACCCTCGACTAAAGCAACATCACTTCTAGTAACAAAAAGTTGTGTACGAAAAGCCATGACGACAGGAGAACCAACAACTGCTACCCCCTCTAATTGGAAATAATAATCAATATTACTTCCATCATTAGGGCAAAGAGGCACTAGTCGATTTTGTGAAGACTGAGGTTCAAAAACTAAAGCACTCTCCACTTGACTACGATTGTAATATCCGCCGCCATAGCAATAACTACGATCAGCAAATTGATGTGAAATTTCTGTGAGATAAAGCATGGCGATTTTTTCAGGTTGACTACCATCTTGATTTGAAGGAATCGTACCTGTCAGCGCATGCCCTGGTTCACCATGAGTACCACCATATTCGTTAATTAATGGAATGGTCTCAAAACTTGTTGAAGACGGGAAATTACAATGACTCATTGTATAACCCAATGCTTCAGCTTGCTTAATTGCCAAAACAGCTGTTGATAAGTTGGCGGTTAATTGAGTAGTTTTAGCTTCTTTGTTGTAAAGGAAACAAGGAAAATGTGTAATTCCTACAATCGCCAAATTAGGCAATTCACTAATCGACTTCAGAACTTGAGGTAAAGTGGATAATGGAAATCCAGCTTCTTGATTAGGATAAAGTGAATCACCTTCTTGAAAGAACTTCACTAACACTGATTGGTTATAATTAACTTTACTTGCAGCGACAGATAACTCTTGAGCCTTTTCTAATGAATAGAGAGTAACCACTTCTGGCTTAATGGTTTCAACCAATGCTTTAATAAATTGACTAGGTGGTTGTACAAGATGCCCAACATGACTAACTGTAATTCCCTGTTGTTGAAAGTATCGAGCCTCTTTAAAATCAACACAAACAATACCATCGTACCCTAGTTCTTGAGTCAACATTTTAGCTAACACAGGATTACGACCAAACTGTTTCGTCATAGCATATAAACGAATATTAAATACATCCGCTTGTTGTTTAATTAATTTTGCATTCAGCTTAAATTGGTCAACATCAATAACATAAGTATCAGGTAGTACCACTCCATCATTGAGTAACTGAACGGCACTGGCGATTAATGCTGGGTTTTGTTGCTGTAAGGCTGATAAAAACATAGAAACTCCTTTTGCTATGCAAAAAAGTTAAACCAGTCCTTATGTAAATAACAAAGAGAGATCAGAACGGGCTTAACGGGATGTTATGACAGAATTATCATTCCACTAAAGCGAAAACAATCCAAAGACATACAGAAGATTAAGTGCTATACCAGTTAAAATTGCAGCAACAGCTGGAGCAGCAATTTTTAACACTGGACGTCCCATTATTTCATTAAGGAAAAATAGAACCGTAAAAATAGTTAGTCCGGTTGTACTTCCCATTTTCATTACAGCTAAAACACCACCAATTAATAATGAGAACTCCATTAATGTATTCATTGAGTTACGAATATTATCTGATGCATTACGAATTGATGGAAATTGCTCAAGGAAATGACCTATACGGCGCAGAAACATAACCTCAAGACAAATAGTTAATGCTCCAAGTACTGCCGCGACAGGAATGTTTGGAGAAAGATAACCAATAACAAAAACAAACGTCATCCCAACGACACCGTAGACTCCTGTCGCTAACGCCGTAGTTGCAATTAATGGAATAAAGCCTAAACCACGCATAAATTCAGATAATGCGACCTGTTTAATTGCTACATCCTGTGCCGTAGGATCAGTGATCTTATATGCTTCAGCTAAGGAATATATAGAGACCTCAGAGCCAGCAAAAAATCCAGCATTAGCCACTATAGCAATCAAAGATCCGGTAGCTGCAAGTAATGGAAGATGCTTCATTATCCGTTTAGTACGCTCATCAAATAGACTGTGCATAGAAGACATATCAAGTGGTTCAATACCATTTTTCTTATCTTGAATATCTCGATAAATAGCAATACCTATTAACATCATCATACCAACAAAAATCTGAATAGATTCAGGATAAATAGCAGTAAACTTCATCGTTAATAAGCGAGAGAGTAAAATCACCCCCGAAGCCATAGCCCCTGATTTCCAGCCAAACTGGTAAAAAATAGCTAAAAGTGGAAATAAAGCAAAAGCAGTAATTACCGGAGTTCCTAGCTCACCTAATGCACCTAATGCATCAATAGGTAATCCAGTAAGTACAGCATTAACGCCAGAAAGTGACGTTACAACTAAAAACCCCCATAACCCGCCGGCTGCTGCTGCAAGCCAACGCCGAGCAATCATGACACCTAAAATATCTGTAGGTAAAAAAAGTAACCAAGGGTTAAGTAATCCCGTCGATAACGTAAAAGAAATCCCCACAGAAGCAACAAAGCCTATTGATAATCCAAAAGCAACAGATCCAGCATCACGTCGAGTCATATGACCTTCGACTAGCTGTGGCAAAATTGGCCGAATACCGTCGTGAAATACTGAAGCGCTCATATTGGCAAGCAATGCTGTCATTGAACAGAGTAGAGTCACCAATCCAAGTTGCATATAATCCATGATCAAAATCCTTATTGATTAACTGGTTGCAACTGGCTCACCAATTGAATAATTAATAAAGGAATTGCATGCTCAACATGTTCAACAGACAAACCAAATGCAATTTTCCCCTCCCCTATGAATTTCACTATTTCATCAGGTTTTGCTTGAATCGCAGGTTTTGCGATAGTACAGCATTGACCAAAACCAATAATAGCAATCGCCATCGACAACGCTGCACCCGCTCCTGTATTACAACAACCAATGTAATAATCAAGTTGACCAGATTTAACCTTCATAGATGCTTCCATATCATTGAGGATGTAACACTCAAATATTCCTGGCGCACTTTTTTCAATTTCAGCTTTTATTTGCTCACGCTGTAAACCAGCAATTCCAATCTTTTTCATAACAATTCCTTTTATTATTTAAATAACGTGTAGGGGGTAAGTCTTAGCATTTGGTCAACATTCTGTTCAGTGATTCCATTAGCTTTAAGTTGAGGAATAAATTCATCAATAAGATAACAAAATCCTAAACCTCCATTAGCCTTTAAATGTGAGCGACGCGTGATGTCCATTGACAACATTACTCGATCAAGTAATTGACGCTTACCAAGTGCACATAACATGGCAATACGTTTTTTATCAAGGTAGTAATTGTTCTTTCCTATCGTATCAAACTGGATGTAGCACCCTTGATCTATAAGCCACAAAATATCGTCAAGGTTATCGCGAAGATCACAATGACCAATGGTAACTGCTGATAAATCAACGTTAAATTTCTTTAATAACGCAATTTGTTCGCGCCCCATAGTGCTTAATGATAAATGTGTTGATATTGGCCTACCCGTTTCATAATGTGCCATCGCGGCAGCTTCAAATACTTTTTTTTCTGTCTTTGAAAAATGGTTATTACTACTACCTATTTCACCAATTAACGACGCTTTAAGATAACTATCATCAATGCCTATATTTAACTCTCGAACCATATCAACACTGATATCTTTGGCTGATTGGTTATATATTTTTTTGGGGAAAAAGCCTTCAATATAATGACCAGTCGATAATAAGATGTTCATTCCCGTATCTTTTATTAAATTTTCAATAAATTGAGGATTTCTACCCATAAAACGATTCGTTACTTCAATAATATTGAAAACACCACGGATTTTTAACGCAATAAGCTCTTCACTAATTAATGCATATTGATTTAATTGACAATCAATATCATTTTTTTGTTTAGATAAATCAATATGTAAATGCTCATGGCAATATGTATAACCTCTAATATCAATAGTCATTATGCTTCCTCTGACACAGAGTAATAAAGCGACAGAATATTAGATAAAAAGAAACTATTTTCAGCTTTAGGTACAACAACATTCATAACACGAATAATTTCACGATTAAGAATATCAACTTGAGGGAAAATTGGATCCATCATTATTTCAGCAAACATCTCATCATCCATACCATGATCAATAGGGACTCCGTCATTTATCCTATCAAAAGCACGAGCAAGGTGAATGATCAGCATTTGAAACTGTTCATTCTCAGTATCGACCTTCAATCGAGTCTCAATCAATTCACTTATCTTATGACATCGATTCGCTGATTCAGCACTAATCACGGCGGCTTCTTGCAGTAGTTGTAACCGTTCTTTCATAGTAAAGCTTCCTTGCAAAGATCCATTAATAACTTGGTGTTATTTCACCAATAATGACTTGTTGTTGATGCCTTAATAGCTGAGTGTTATCCAGCATTCGATCTAATAAGACAGTAATATGTGGCGATGTTTTATTGACGACCATCACCGCTTCTGATGCTAGATGGCATTCAGGAAAATGATCTAATGAATACTCACTGAGTCCATTTTCTTTCATATCAAATACTTCAGGCAGCCAAATAACCGCATCAATTTGACCTGATTTCAAATACATAAGGCAGTTGTTGTAATTAATTTCAACTATTTCAATATCATGATGAGAAAAGACTTTTTCTGTTAATATTTTTTGATCAGGTGAAGATGGATCTACACCCACTTTTCGAATACTGTCAAATTCACCACTTCGATAAATCAATCGATGCTCAAAAGAATAAGATTGACGGCCTAATTCCATGACAACTTTCATATCTGAGCCCAATGTCATTGCAGCTAATTTTGACATGATTGCGATATCATAAGTTCCCTTTTGTAAACATTCGGCCCTCGAATTAGCCCCTCGCATATGAGAAAAATATAACGGTAACTGTCCCAGCTGCTGTTTTAGCCCACTCGCAATTCCTTCATAATGCTTTGTATAAGGTAAAGGCATTGCACACACCACATGACCAAAACCTGCATACTTAACAAGTAGCTTATAATTCAAATACTCGATAAACGTTCCATTTCGACCTTGTTTACGTAATTTAACCGCTCCCGTAGATTCCAATGTTGTTAATGCTTTTTGAATAAAACCAACCGAAACACAAAATTCTTCAGATAAAAAATCAATCGTTTTTAATCGTTCATTTACGTATGTAGTCATCAGGTACCGAGCAACATTAATTACAGCAGTACCTTCTTTATTAATATATTGTTCACTCATAATTTTTATCTTCAATATTTTGAAGCTTTAAAATACTCTTATTTAAAATATAAAAAATAAACAGTTCTCATACTTGTGAACGTCTTCATATTTATTTTTTATATACAATTAACATTATTAAAAATATAGGGAGCTATGTAACTCAACATCTAGCTTTATTTTTACCCATATATTTATACTTAATCATACATATAGATATTTAAACTAAAAAAAAGAGAAGCCGAAGCCTCTCTTTAATGTCAGATCAAAACTGTGTCTTACTGTTTTGCTAATGAAAACAACGTAAAGAAGTTTTTAGTAGTGGCTTGTTCCACTTCTTCAACCGATACGCCTTTTAATAGCGCAATATATTGTGCGACTTCGCATGTGTAAGCCGGTTGGTTTTGCTTACCACGGTATGGAATTGGCGCTAAGAAAGGTGAATCGGTTTCAACTAATAACCGATCTAACGGTAACTTACTTACCACATTCTTTAAGTCGCTCGCAGTATTGAACGTCACAATGCCAGAGATTGAGATATAAAAGCCTAACTCAATCGCAGCTAATGCCATATCCAAATCTTCAGTAAAACAATGTAATACACCACCACACTTTTCTGCGCCTTCTTCACGTAAAATACGCATAGTATCTTCACGTGCCATACGAGTATGAATAATTAGCGGCTTATTCAATTCAACCGCTACACGTGCTTGTTCACGGAATAGCTTTTGCTGCAGTTCTGCGGTCTCAGGCTGGTAGTGATAATCAAGCCCTGTTTCACCAATCGCAACCACTTTTTCATGGCGCGCATAGGCTTTAAATTGCTCAGAATCATACCCTGATTCTACATCTAAGGGGTGAATACCACAGGATGCAAACACGTTATCGTAAGGTGCGATCATTTCCATCATTTTAGGAAAAGCCGCTAATGTCACCCCTACTGATAGAAAATATTCAACGCCACGTTCCTTGGCCTTATTTAATACATCATCAATCCCTGTATGTAATTTGTCATAGTCAAGTTTATCAAGATGACAATGTGAATCGACTAACACAGGCTTTCCTCTTGTTTATTTCTTATGCTTCATTCATAACGGTGATGCTAAATGATAAAAGTTACTTATCAATAAATCCGCTTAACCACTCAACCACTAACAACTCAATATTTAGCCCTGTATGTTTAGCTAATTGACGATGTAAGTTGTTAATATTCCGCACTTGCTCTAATAATAATGCCGTTGATATTGTCGCTGCGACGGCTTCAACTGCAGGTAACGATTCTTGATGAACAAGGTATTTCGTCACCCCTTGTTGCCATTTTAAACAATCCACCAGAAAGTAACTGAGCAATTGTAATGTCACAATACCATCAGCGGTACACATTGCTGCCACATCATAAATGCCAATATGTGGTGGTTGTACAAATTCAGTAAACGCTTTAACTAAATGGCCATAACGAATATCTAATCCACTTTCAATGAAGGCTAACGTTGCTAATGGCGCACCATTGTTAAGCCGAACACTTTCTAAAAAGATAGATTGTTGTAAGCGACTTTCAACCCAACGTTTAACATTATCTTCTTCAGGTGGATTTAAACGCCACTTATTGCAACGACTCACCACTGTCGGTAATAGCCGATCTAAACTTTGTGCCGTCAAAATAAATTGGCATCCAGCTGGCGGTTCTTCTAATGTTTTTAATATCGCGTTCGCACCCGCTTCACCCAGTGCATCCGCATCTTCAATTAAAATAACCCGCTGTCCATTTAAATGTGAGGTCTCAACAGCCCAGCGATTACACTGACGAACCGCATCAACACCAATTTGCTTACCTTCTTGTTCAGGCTTAATTACATGAAAGTCAGGATGATTTTCAGCATCAAATAATTGGCAGCTATGACAAACACCACAAGGCTCAGTTTGTGAGTTTTGACAAAGTACGGTTTTAGATAATTGTCGAGTTAATACACCACGCCCGCTGCCCTTTGCCGCTAATAACAAAATAGCATGGTGTAAACGTCGTTGCTCAAGCAACTGCTGCCAGTTGTGCCACAAAGTTTGTTGCCATGGATAAATCATTATTATTGTTGCTCCAACCAAGACTGTAATGCTTGGGTTAAATCGGCTGTAACCTGTTCTAAAGTTTGGCTCGCATCTATAATAATCACATTGGGCTGATTGTGACATAATGCTAAAAAGCGCTCACGAGCACGTTCAAAGAAACTGATATCCATTTGTTCAATACGATCAAGCTCTCCACGGCCACGTGCACGCTGCAAGCCTAATACGGGATCAATATCCATATAGATAGTCAGATCAGGACGAAAATCGCCTAAAACAGTATCACGCAGGTTTTCCATCAATGCTTGATCAAAGCCACGACCACCACCTTGATAAGCCTGTGATGACATATCGTGACGATCACCGACTACCCAACGCCCTTCTTCTAGGGCTGGTTTAATCACATTATCAACCAATTGAATACGCGCTGCGTACAACAGTAATAACTCAGCCATATCGGTTAAAGGCTCATCTGGGTGGCCTTGTTTAACTAACGCGCGCATTTGCTCTGCCAACGGTGTACCACCAGGTTCACGCGTTGATTGTGGATTTGTAATACCATGCTGCGCTAATGTTGCTATCACTTGTGCAATGGCTGTACTTTTACCAGCCCCTTCAAGGCCTTCGATGACAATAAATTTACCGATCATTTCTGTGTTCTTAATATTTTAAGGTAGGCACGAACCGCGCGGTTGTGCTCGACTAACGTAGTTGAAAACTTGTGACCCCCTTTACCATCAGCGACAAAATAATAAAAGTCACTATTATCAGGATCAACCGCAGCCATAATAGAAGCCTTACTTGGCATTGCTATCGGCGTTGGCGGTAAGCCACGCATGGTGTAGGTGTTGTAAGCCGTTGGTGTCCGTAGGTCTTTTTTCGTAATGTTGCCATGATACTTGTCGCCCATACCATAAATAACCGTTGGATCGGTTTGTAATGGCATGTTGGCCCGTAAACGATTCATAAAGACAGACGCCACTAAACCACGCTCACTGGCTACAGCTGTTTCTTTTTCAATAATGGATGCCATGATCAATGCTTGGTATGGCGTTTTTAAGGGTAAATCTGACGCGCGTTGCTGCCATGCAAGATCAAGCTCTTTCATCATTGCATTATGAGCGCGTTTTAAAATACTGATATCACTCGTGCCCGCAGTAAAGTGATATGTATTTGGCAAAAAATACCCTTCAATTTTATCATTATCTATACCAACCGCAGTGCTAATTTGTGCTTGAGTCATATCATCGGTGGTATGAGATAAATGAGGATCCGCTTGTAACAACTCACGCCATTCACTAAAACGTTCACCATCCACCAGCGTGATCGCATATTGGTATTCTTTACCTTCTGTGATCATGGTTAAGACGGAATACAAAGACACTTGCGGTTTGATAGCATACGTACCCGCTTTAATGTCTGTTAGTACAGGTTCTAAATATCCAACCCAGCGTAACCATGGTGATATCGTTATCAGCTTGTCATTACTTAATTGTGTTAATAGTCCGCGGAAAGAAGTTCCCGCTTTAACGGTAATAAATGTTTGTTGTTCCGTCAGTACTGGTTTATCAAGCGTTGATTTTACTTGAAAATATCCCCAACCAGCCGCGCTTGCTATTAATAATAGCAATATAAAAATCACAATAATCAACTTCTTTAGCACGAATGTAACCTCTTCCATAGTATTTTGAACATTGTACGTTCACTATATTGTGTTGTTTGTATTTGATTTATAGGTACTAACGTCATCAATGCATTAGTAATAAAAACTTCATCAGCGGCAAGTACTGCTGCAAGGTCAAAGTCACCCACTTGATAGTCGTAATTTAATTCATTAAGCATATCAAATACGTGTTGACGCATAACCCCGGCGACACCGGCACGCTGTAGCGCTGGAGTATATACAGTATTGCCTTTACGCCAAAATAGATTCGCTACCGTTGTTTCAATAACGCGACTATCGCAGTCTAATGCAATGGCATCAACCCAACCTGCTTTTTCAATTTCTTGTTTTAATAATACTTGCTCAAGCCGATTTAGGTGCTTCATTCCTGCGAGCATGGGGCTATTACCCATTCGTAACTGACATACTCCTAATATAATGCCTTGCTGTTGCCAGTGTTGATAATGCCGTGGCCATTCAAAATGGGTGATGATCACTTGAGTATCATTGCAGCCGATAGGGTTGTATCCTCGGCCACCGCTGCCACGGCTAATTAAAATTTTGATTCCACCTTGATGTGGGTATTTTAATGCCAGCGCTGCTACATCATTATATACCTGTTGCCAATTAGGCGCAGCAATCGCCAGTCTCTCTAGGCTTACTTTTAAACGTGCTAAATGTAATGACCACAATTGAACCTGCTGCTGCTCAACCAACATTGTTGTAAAGCAACCATCACCATATTGTGTTGCTCTATCGGTAATAGCGAGTTGCTGCTGTTCACAACCATTCACAGAGGCCATTGATCATTCCTTTGTACAGATAAAAAAATAGCCTGATATCGAAATATCAGGCTATTTAATCATATCAGGTTATGGCACTTATTGCTCAACACGCAAATAAGTGAATTAAATTTTCTTGAACAATAACGAACCGTTAGTGCCGCCAAAACCGAATGAGTTACATAGCGCGTATTCTAGGTTAGCTTGACGAGCTTCACCGGGAACATAATCAAGATCACAACCTTCACCTGGGTTATCCAAGTTAATTGTTGGTGGTACTACTTGATCAATCAAACTTAGAATAGTAATGATTGATTCAACCGAGCCAGCAGCACCTAATAAGTGACCTGTCATCGACTTAGTTGATGAAACCATCACATTGTCAGCAGCAGCACCTAGCGCGCGCTTGATGCCCAATGTTTCAGTGATATCACCCGCAGGCGTTGATGTGCCGTGTGCGTTAATGTAGCCAATCTTATCAGCATTAATACCCGCATCGCGAATACATGCTTCCATAGCTAATGCACCACCAGAACCATCTGAACTTGGTGAAGTCATGTGGTAAGCATCACCGCTCATGCCAAAGCCAACAAGCTCTGCATAAATTTTCGCGCCACGTGCTTTAGCATGTTCGTACTCTTCAAGCACGATCACACCAGCACCATCGCCTAATACGAAACCATCGCGGTCTTTGTCCCATGGACGAGAAGCCGCTTGAGGATCATCGTTACGCGTTGATAATGCTTTTGCAGCAGCAAAGCCGCCCATGCCTAGCTCCGTTGATGCTTTTTCTGCACCACCCGCTAGCATTGCGTCAGCATCGCCGTATGCAATCATACGTGCAGCATGGCCAATGTTATGAAGGCCTGTCGTACACGCAGTAGAAATCGCGATATTTGGACCACGTAGACCGTACATGATAGACATGTGGCCAGCGATCATATTAACAATTGTTGATGGTACAAAGAACGGACTGATTTTACGTGGTCCTTTGTCGATCAATGTTTGATGGCCAGCTTCAATTAAACCTAGACCACCAATACCAGAACCAATAGCGACACCAATACGCGGTGCGTTTTCTTCAGTAACTTCAATACCAGAATCTTTGAATGCTTGTACGCCAGCTGCAACGCCATACTGGATAAATAAATCCATTTTGCGTGCATCTTTCTTAGACATGTAATCTTCACAATTGAAGTCTTTGATCATTCCGGCAAATTGAGTAGCAAATGCGCTTGCATCAAAATGTTGAATGGTACTGATACCACTAGTGCCAGATTGTAAAGCTTTCCAAGAAGATTCAACAGAATTACCAACCGGGGTAAGCATACCCATGCCAGTTACAACTACACGACGCTTAGACACGATTAATTTCTCCGGGAATTGAGGATAAAACAGGAAGTGAAAAAAAACAGGCGGTCATAAAGACCGCCTGTGAATATTCATTTTTATATTACTGTGCGCTGTTTACGTAGTCGATTGCAGCTTGAACAGTAGTAATTTTTTCAGCTTCTTCGTCAGGGATTTCTGTATCGAATTCTTCTTCAAGAGCCATTACTAGTTCAACTGTATCTAGAGAATCAGCACCTAGATCGTCAACGAAAGATGCTTCGTTTTTAACTTCTGCTTCGTCTACGCCTAGTTGCTCAACGATGATTTTTCTTACGCGTTCTTCGATGTTGCTCATACTAATATATTTCCTTTAACAAGAATTCGCTAATGCGATTTGTTGTAGTTTATTCATTACAGCAAAAGTTGCAACACTCATAATGCTGGTCAAACCACGATTTAACCAGAAAAATAGTTCAATTTGACTTGAATCATGAAGTATTACAACAAATTTGCTTAAATCATATACATGCCGCCGTTAACGTGCAATGTTTCGCCTGTTATATAAGCAGCTTCATCAGAGGCTAAAAAAGCAACAGCCGCTGCTATTTCGCGCGGATCGCCTAAACGACCAGCAGGAACATTTGCTAACGTTGCTGCGCGTTGATCATCATTTAACGCTTTTGTCATGTCGGTTTCAATAAAACCGGGTGCAACTGCGTTAACGGTGATTCCACGAGAAGCAACTTCGCGTGCCATCGATTTAGTAAAACCTAGCAAACCTGCTTTAGCAGCTGCGTAGTTTGTCTGACCTGCGTTGCCCATAGTGCCAACAACAGAACCAATGCTAATGATACGGCCATTACGTTTTTTCATCATAGCACGTAGCACGGCTTTAGACAGACGGAAAACCGACGTTAGGTTGGTATCCATGATATCTTGCCATTCGTCATCTTTCATACGCATGAGCAGATTATCACGAGTAATACCGGCATTATTCACTAAAATGTCAATATCGCCATATTGTTCTTTAATTTGCTTTAATGTTACTTCAATTGACTCTGGTGAGGTTACGTTTAACGCAAAACCTTTACCGTGATCGCCAAGATACGCACTAATCGCATCAGCACCGCTCTCAGACGTTGCTGTACCGATCACTGTCGCGCCACGCTCAACTAAGATTTCAGCAATAGCACGGCCAATACCACGACTCGCACCTGTTACTAGTGCAATTTTACCTTCCAGACTCATTGTAAATCCTCTTTTAAGCTTAATTACTTCGCTAGTGCAGCGGTTAATGATGCAACATCATTTACTGCTGCGCCGCCAAGTGCACGATCAATACGTTTAGTCAGACCGGTTAATACTTTACCCGGTCCCATTTCTAGCAATTCCTCAACGCCTTCAGACGCCATACGTTCAACAGACTCTGTCCAACGTACTGGATTATATAGTTGCTTAACAAGTGCCAGTTTAATCGCAACAGGATCAGTCTCAGTCGCCACATCAGCATTGTTAATCACTGGAATTGTAGGGGCACTAAATGCGATACCTTCCAATGCGATAGCTAATTTGTCAGCAGCTGGTTTCATTAACGCACAGTGTGAAGGAACAGAAACTGGCAATGGTAATGCACGCTTAGCACCGGCTTCTTTACACAATACATTGGCACGTTCTACTGCTTCTTTGTTACCCGCAATAACCACTTGGCCTGGCGAGTTAAAGTTAACTGGAGAACAGACTTGCTCTTCTGCAGCTTGCGCACAAGCAGCGGCAATAGCGTCGTTATCTAGACCGATAATTGCAGACATAGCGCCCACACCAGCAGGTACAGCTTCTTGCATTAGTTTACCGCGTAGCTCAACTAATTTAACGGCTGCTTGAAAATCAATCACACCCGCACAAACAAGTGCAGAATATTCACCTAGGCTATGGCCAGCTAAAACAACAGGTTGCTCACCACCTTGTTGCTGCCATACACGCCAAATTGCCACAGACGCGGTTAATAACGCAGGCTGTGTACGCTGAGTTTGGTTAAGATCTTCAACAGGACCATCTTGAACTAATGCCCATAGATCGTAACCTAACGCATCAGAGGCTTCAGCAAACGTCTGCTTAACCACATCAAATTGCTCTGCTAAATCAGCAAGCATGCCAACAGTTTGAGAACCCTGTCCAGGGAAAACAATCGCGAACTTAGACATTTGAGAATCCTTATTCTTTATATACTGATCGTTCAGTAAATTAATAGGCTAATAAGACAGCGTTAACTATATTCAACCTTCTGCCTTATCGCAAAATTCTTTTAACGCGTACAACTAAATCGATTCTTGATTTAGTTTAAAATTTCACTAGTGCAGAGCCCCAAGTAAAACCGCCACCAAACGCTTCTAGTAATAACGTTTGACCACGTTGAATACGGCCATCACGTACCGCTTCATCTAATGCTGTCGGTACCGTTGCCGCCGAAGTATTACCATGTCGATCCAGTGTAACTACCACTTGATCCATCGACATTGATAATTTTTTCGCTGTTGCTGAAATAATACGCATATTCGCTTGATGCGGTACTAACCAATCAAGTTCGGATTTATCCATATTATTAGCAATAAGCGTATTTTTAACCAAATTAGACAGTTGCGTTACAGCAACTTTAAATACTTCGTTACCTGCCATGTAAAGCCAAGTATTTGCATCAAAGTCTTTATCATGTTCTGGTACAGCAAGGCTTAGCAAACCACCAAAATGACCATCAGCATATAAATGCGTTGAAATGATACCTTGCTCTTCACTTGCGCCAAGAACAACCGCACCAGCTGCATCACCAAACAAGATAATAGTTGAACGATCTTCTGGATCACAGTGGTGAGAAAGTGCATCAGATCCAATCACTAATACATTTTTCGCCATGCCTGTTTTAATATGCTGATCAGCAACGCTTAACGCGTAAACAAAGCCAGTACATGCCGCAGATAAATCAAAAGCAGGACAGCCTTTAATATCTAACATGCCTTGGACTTGGCAAGCCGCTGATGGAAATGAGTGACTCGCACTAGATGTCGCAACAATAATAAGATCGATGTCTTCTTTATCAATGCCTGCCATTTCAATCGCGTTTAAAGAAGCATGGTAGCCCATCACTGCCACTGTTTCGTCAGTCGATGCAATACGACGCTCACGAATACCAGTACGAGCAACGATCCATTCATCGCTGGTGTCTATCGTTTTTTCTAAATCCGCATTAGTGCGAATTTGTTCTGGCAAATAGCTGCCAGTTCCTAAAATTTTGCTATACATGAAGACTAATAATGCCTCTCTAATAAGACCTCTTCTAGACGGTCACTGATTTTCATCGGTATTTGGCGTTTAATCTCATAAACCGCTTGGCTTATGGCATTCTCCAAAGCTGTGGTGTCGGCACTTCCATGGCTTTTAACGACAATACCGCGTAATCCTAACAGACTTGCGCCATTATACTGGTCGGGGTTCAATTGCTGTAAGCTATCAAACAGTTCACGAAATAGCCATTTAGCAATCAATCGCTTAAATGGATTACGACCAATATTACGCTTAATACAATCAATGAATAGGTTTGCTACCCCTTCACTGGTTTTTAAACTCACATTCCCGACAAAGCCATCACACACAATTACATCCGCTTTATCGGAATACAATTGATGACCTTCAATATAGCCAATGTAATTAATATCGGAAGATTGACTCAACATTTCAGCACAGCGTTTAACCAGATCATTCCCTTTAATGGCTTCTTCGCCAATATTAAGTAATGCCACGCGAGGCGGTGAACCTAATGTTTGTTCAGCAACGACAGATCCCATAACGGCAAATTGGAACAAAGTATCTGCATCGCAGGAAACATTGGCACCGAGATCTAATAACCAAGTATGGTTAGCGTGACGATTAGGAATTTCTGAAATTAAAGCGGGACGTTCAACACCAGGAAGCTGTTTAAGCACATAACGGGATAAAGCCATTAATGCACCGGTGTTGCCAGCACTCACACAGGCATCTGCATCGCCAGCGGCAACAGCATCTAATGCCATCCGCATCGAAGAGCCTTTACTATGGCGTAATGCTTGTGATGGGCGTGTTTCATTAGCTATAACGTTATCGCAATGAACGATAGACAATCGAGGATGATTGAGCTTATTAAGAAGAGTTAGCTGGGTAGTGATAGCACTTATATCACCAAATAGAATGAGTTTGAGCTCAGGCGAATGCAACAGTGCCTGCACGGCGGCAGGCACTGTTACTTGAGGACCGAAATCCCCGCCCATTGCATCAAGTGCAACGGTAAGACCCATCAAGGTTCAACCTTACTTGTTGATAACCTTACGGCCACGGTAGAAACCGTCAGCTGTCACGTGGTGACGTAGGTGAGTTTCACCAGATGCTGAATCTACAGATACTGCTGCTGTAGTTAGCGCATCATGTGAACGACGCATACCACGTGCTGCACGTGATTTTTTGCTCTTTTGTACGGCCATTAACCCTACTCCTGTTAAATTTAACTTTTAAGATTTTTCAATACTGCAAACGGATTCGGACGCTCATCAGCAACGGGGATCTCACCAAAAGACAAGTTATGTGTGCCGATCTTACAATCGTCATCATCATGTCTTGCAACTTGTGGTAATTCTAACATCAATTCATCTTCGATGATTTCAATTAGATTAATCTCGCCATTTTCATCGACAATTGTCGGCTCATAGGCTTCCGGTAACTTATCAATAGCCTCTTCATCACGAACCGGACTATAACAGAATTCAACACTAATTGTGTGTGGAAATTCTTCCTGACATCTCTGACAGGTCAACATCACATCTACACTTGCGTTTCCGCGCATGAAAGGAATACGACGTTGGTCAAGGTCAAAAGACAAGTTGACGTTTGCATCACTTATTACGCTCTGGGTTGAGCCAGCTAAACGAGACAGAAGATCAGCTTTGATGATGCCATCATAGTCGAGTCTTTTCTGTGCAGTGCGTACTGGATCTACCTTTATCGGCAATTTTACCTTTTGCATAGGGCGCGAATATTAGCCTTATAGTCTGGTTGAGTCAAAGGAAATGTGCCGGAATTAACAGCTTTTGAACAATTCTCGTGCTGCCATGAAAATTCATTCAACATTCATTCCCCTTCCTCATTAAAAAGTTTTTATTTCTTCATCACTCAATCACTTGACGATTGCTGATAAAATGACGAAAGATCACTCAATCATTGTTTAAATGCTAGCCAATACTGGCTTTAGTAAAATTTAAATCAATAATTGCGCCTTATAATAGCATTGTGCTGTAACGATAACATCGTCTGTCTGCACTGAAATCAAAACAATCAATAAATAAAGCTTACTGGCTTTGAATCTCAGCGATGAGTACACTCATGACATCACTTGATTTCGATAACTAAAATAACTTATGAACCAGTCACTTGTTCTTGCATCCACTTCACCATTTCGTAAAAGCTTGCTTGAAAAACTACAGCTTCCTTTTACAACAGCAAATCCAAATGTAAATGAAGCCATGCTAGACAATGAGTCAGCTACAGCTTTAGTGATGCGATTAGCACAAGCAAAAGCTATCGCTTGCGCAGAATCTTACCCCAGTCACCTTATTATAGGTTCAGACCAAGTGTGTGTCATTGATGGGGAAATTTTAGGAAAGCCTCATACTGAAGCAAATGCTTGTGCTCAACTACGTGCTGCCAGTGGTAAAGTCATCACCTTCTATACTGGCTTATGCTTATATAATTCACGTACACAATCGTCACAAGTTATTTGCGAACCATTCCATGTTCACTTTAGAACATTAACCGATAATGAAATTGCACATTATGTTGCTCAAGAACAACCACTTTATTGTGCTGGTAGTTTTAAAAGTGAAGGGTTAGGCATTGCCTTATTTGATCGACTAGAAGGACGGGATCCCAATACATTGGTTGGATTACCGCTGATAGCTTTACGAGAAATGCTTGCCAATGAACATTTGGCCGTTTTATAAACCAGCAATCGGTATTATGCCCATTACAATAAGTGCCAGTTCTAATTTAATGAGCTTGATTAATTGACTCGGTATTACAAAGATAAAAAATCATAAAAAAGGCGAGCACAGTGCTCGCCTTATTTTGTTTAACATCATTAAAATGTACGAAGCTTGGCTAAACAGCGTTCTAACACAGGTTCCATTGGCGCACTAATATCCATTAACTCATCTGTATGTGGATGGGTAAATTTAATGTTCGCCGCATGCAAGAACAATCGTCCTAAGCCTGCTTTTTTAGTGTAAGCATCAAAACGTGGATCACCATAACGATCATCCCAAGCAATAGGATGGCCTTCATATTGGCAATGTACACGAATTTGGTGAGTACGCCCTGTAACAGGACTTGCTTGTACCAGTGTCGCTTGAGAAAAACGCTCTAATACTTTAAAACGAGTATCTGAAGCTTTACCTTGTGGGTTAACACGTACAATGCTGTTAACTTCATTTTTCAATAACGGTGCATTTACTCTCTTACAGTTTGCCTTCCATTCCCCCATCACTAAGGCAAAATAATATTTCTGAACCGTTTTTTCTCTAAATTGCTCTTGTAGCTTACGTAACGCTGAGCGTTTCTTCGCTACCAACAAAATGCCAGAGGTATCTCGGTCAATACGGTGTACTAACTCAAGGTATCGAGCATCAGGTCGTAATGCACGTAACGCTTCAATCGCGCCAAACTTTAAGCCACTGCCGCCATGAACAGCAGTGCCTGATGGCTTATTCAAAATCAATACATGATCATCTTCATAGATAATGCATGATTCAAGTTCAGCCACTTTATTCAATTTGGTACTGATCGGTGCTTGTTCATCTTTTTCTGGAACAAAAACCGGTGGGACGCGTACGAGATCACCATCCTGCAATTTATATTCAGGTTTAATACGTTTTTTGTTTACTCGCACCTCGCCTTTACGCAAAATACGGTAAATCATACTTTTTGGTACATTTTTAAGCCTAGCACGGAGAAAGTTATCGATCCGTTGGCCAGCAAAATCATCAGTAATATCGATGAATTGCACTTTAGGTTTATCTTCTGTCATAAGTTTGATTGTACCATGCAAATAAAGCAGATTGCCGCAAAAAAGTGAGCCTGCTATGATTGCATTCTAGAATAAGTTTTTTTGCTTATTTTACTGACAAGGTGAGCACACTCTCACCATTTCGGCTATTTTATATACAACTCAGGTGATAAACGCAGCACGTGGCGTAAGACGTTATGGTTACCGGAGTTTTTTTTAGCGCGTCAGATTACAGATTTTTTTGATGTAACAGATACAACCACACCTCGATGTGGTGATACCAGCTGTGTGTTTCAGATCTAACCATCTCTACACAGTTGGCTAATACGTGTGGCCATAGAGCACTCCTGCATTCCAACCGTGAGGTTGCACCCGTACATCAGACTTGGAGTCAGGCACCATCAAAAAATTGATGTAATTAGCGGCGCTAATACAACGACAATAATGAGTACAATATAATGAAAAGAATGTTGATTAACGCAACTCAGAAGGAAGAGTTGCGCGTCGCATTAGTTGATGGCCAAAAGCTATTTGATCTTGATATCGAAAGCCCAGGTCACGAATCTAAAAAAGCAAATATCTACAAAGGCCGCATCACACGTATCGAACCAAGCCTGGAAGCTGCGTTCGTTGATTACGGTGCAGAACGCCATGGCTTCCTCCCTTTAAAAGAAGTCGCTAAAGATTACTTCCCGTCAAACTATTCTTACCAAGGTCGTCCTAACATTAAGGAAGTCTTGAAAGAAGGCCAAGAAGTTATCGTTCAAGTTGATAAAGAAGAGCGTGGCAACAAAGGTGCTGCACTTACAACCTTTATCTCACTAGCGGGTAGCTACTTAGTATTAATGCCTAATAACCCTCGAGCTGGCGGTATTTCTCGTCGTATCGAAGGTGAAGAGCGTACACAACTTAAAGCCGCATTAAGCACTTTAGAACTGCCTCACGGTATGGGTCTAATTGTACGTACTGCTGGTGTAGGTAAATCAGGTGAAGAGCTTGAGTGGGATTTAAATGTTCTTCTTAATCACTGGAATGCAGTGAAAGAAGCCGCTGAGTCTCAAGCTGCTCCATTCTTGATTCACCAAGAAAGTAATGTCATTGCTCGTGCTATTCGTGATTATCTTCGTCGTGATATCGGTGAAATTCTTATCGATAGCCCACAGATTTTTGAACGAGCGCGTGATCATATTAAATTAATTCGCCCTGATTTCTTATCGCGTATTAAGCGTTATGAAGGTGAAGTTCCACTATTTAGCCACTACCAAATTGAAAGCCAAATTGACTCTGCGTTCCAGCGTGAAGTTCGTTTACCTTCAGGTGGCTCAGTTGTTATTGACCCAACAGAAGCACTAACATCAATTGATATCAACTCCGCTCGAGCAACAAAAGGCGGCGATATCGAAGAAACAGCATTACAAACTAACCTAGAAGCCGCTGATGAAATTGCTCGTCAATTACGCCTACGCGATCTTGGTGGTCTTGTGGTTATCGACTTCATTGATATGACACCCGTTCGTCATCAACGTGAAGTAGAAAACCGTTTACGTGAAGCTGTTCGTGTTGACCGTGCACGCGTACAAATTGGCCGTATCTCTCGCTTTGGTTTGCTAGAAATGTCACGCCAACGTTTAAGCCCATCTTTAGCTGAAGCAAGCCACCACGTTTGTCCACGTTGTACTGGTACAGGTGTTGTGCGTGATAATGAGTCACTATCACTTTCTATCTTGCGTTTAATTGAAGAAGAAGCATTAAAAGATAACAGCTCACAAGTACTTGCAATTGTACCTGTGCCCGTTGCCTCTTACCTATTAAACGAAAAGCGTCCTGCGGTACAGCACATTGAGAAATACCATAATGTGCATGTTGTTATCGTGCCAAACGCAAACATGGAAACGCCACACTTTGAAGTGTTACGTATTCGTGAAGGCGAAGAGCAAGATACACTTTCATACCATCTTCCTAATGCGATTGATGCTCTGAAAGAAGCAGAAGCGACTGAGGCTCCTCAACAAGAGCGCAGTACAAGAAAACGTGAAGAACCTGTTCTACATGGTTTTGCTGCACCAAAACAACCTGCACCTGTGGCAAGTGCTCCTGAAGCACAACCAACGATTAAACCACAAACGATTATTGCTCAAGCGCCTAGCATCTTTAGCCGTATTTTTGCTGCAATTTCTTCATTCTTTAACAACGGTACTGAGCAGACAGCCGCAGTTAAACAAGAAGTAGAAGCACCAGTAAAAGAACAAGCGAATAATAATCGTCGCAACAACAATAACCGTCGTAATGATAATCGTCGTAATGACCGTCAAGGTAACCGCGACAACACTCGCCGTAATGGCAACCAAGAGAGTGATCAAGACAACAAAGCTGAACAGCAAGATCGCAACAACGAGCAGCGTCAATCTCGTCGTCGCAATGAGCGTACGGACAAAAACCGTCAGCCTCAAGAACGTCCAGCGAAGCAACAGCGTCAACCTCGTTCTGAAGAAGCGAAAGAGCAGCAACGCCAGTCTCGTAAAGAAGAGATTCAAGCGCAGAAGCAACAACGCCAACAAGCAAACGAAGTTAAAGCAAAAGCAACTCAAAACGTTGTCGTTGAAGATCAAGTTGAAACCGAAGACAAAAATGTTGTTAAGGTAAAACAGCGTCGTCAACGTCGTCAGCTACAGAAGAAAATTCGTATTACTGACAAAGCAGCACCTGTTGTTGAAGAGCAACTGATTGTTGAAACTGCAGCCATCGCGACGCCATCACCATTAATGGAAATGGGTACAACGATTGCTAAAGAAGCACAAACAACATCGACAAAAGATAACGCTATTGTTGATGAGCAATCAGAAACAAATGAGCAAGACAACAATCAACGTCGTAATCGTCGTTCTCCACGCCACCTGCGCGCTAGCGGCCAACGCCGTCGTCGTATTCGTGATACTCGTGTTGAAAAACAAGATTACGAACAGCATGAAGATCCAAGCTGTTACAACGTTGCTGATGCTGTTGAGCACGCCGTTGTTGAAGCAACAGACACTATCAGCGATATGGTAAATGTTGTTTCTATTGTTGAGAAACCTAAGGCACCACGCCAAACTTCAGGTGTAGCAACACCGGAAATGGCAATGGGTAAAGTATGGTCTCGCATTAAGCCAACAATTGAAGCGCCTGTTGTGACTGAAGCTGTTGCTGAAACCAACGATGATATTATTGTTGTTAATGACTCAGAAATCGCGAAAGCATTACCTGAAGTAGAGTCAAAACCCGCTCTAGGTGGTGTTGCTATGCCTGAACTGGCAATGGGTAAAGCATTCCCATTACGTGCAGCGTCAGTTATTGAAGCGCCTGTTGTTGAAGCACCTATTGTTGAAACGCCTGTTGTTGAAACACCTGTTGTTGAAGCGCCTGTAGTTGAAACGCCTGTTGTTGAAACGCCTGTTGTTGAAACGCCTGTTGTTGAAGCGCCTGTTGTTGAAACACCTGTTGTTGAAGCACCAGTTGTTAAAACAGCATCTGCGCCAATGACGAAAATTGTTACTGAGACAGTAGCAGTTACAGCAACGTCACCACGTGGTTTCCATGCGGTAGCAGCGATGACTAAAGCGCCAGCGCCTGTAGAAACAGTAGCAAAAGTTCACGTTGAAGCAGCACCATTACGTCAGCTTGCAACGACACGCTCTGCGGGTAGCCAAACAGCAACCAACACAGCAGCAGCACCCATGACTAAGCCATCTTTTGACTAAGTCAATGTAACCTGCCAATAAAAAGCCATGCATCTGCATGGCTTTTTTATTATTCCGCTTTTGAGTCAAAAATAACCAGCTTTTTTAACAATCAGTGAGTTTGACTTCATTAGCACAGTTAAAAAGCATATCTTTACATCATTTGACGCCGTAAGTTGAAGCGTTGTAAATCTTTCGGTAACATTCTGTTACTCAATCTATTTAACTTATCCATTCATTTTAGCGAAGAGAAGAACGCCTAATATATGCCTGAATTTCCTCAAGTCTCACAACAATCAGTCAAAAATGATATCCTTTCTGGATTAACTGTCGCACTTGCCCTTGTACCAGAAGCGGTTGCTTTTGCTTTTGTCGCAGGTGTCGATCCTATGGTTGGTCTGTATGCTGCATTTATTGTTGGTCTAATTACTGCAATCTTTGGTGGTCGTCCTGGCATGATCTCTGGTGCAACAGGTGCAATGGCTGTTGTCATGGTTAGCCTTGTTGCTCAGCATGGTATTCAATACCTGTTTGCCGCAGTAATGTTAGCGGGAGTATTTCAAATACTGGCAGGTGTATTCCGCCTCGGTAAATTTATTCGTATGGTACCGCACCCCGTTATGATTGGTTTCGTAAACGGTCTTGCGATAGTTATCTTCTTAGCACAACTTGGTCAGTTTAAAGTTCCTTCTACAACAGGTGGCTTAGAATGGATGCAAGGTACTCAGCTTTACATTATGCTGGGCTTAGTATTGTTAACCATGGCTATCATCTACTTTTTACCTAAACTCACCAAAGCGGTCCCTTCTTCGTTAGTTGCCATTTTAACCGTAACAGCACTGGTGCATATATTAGGTCTAGATTCACGTACAGTCGTCGATTTCGTACGTACAATGAGTGGTGACGCTAATGCAACATTGGCAGGCTCACTACCCACTTTTGCCCTACCCGATGTTGGTTTCAATCTAGCAACCCTTAAAATCATTCTGCCTTATTCTTTAATTCTAGCTGCGGTAGGCTTAATCGAGTCATTACTAACGCTGACAGTTATTGATGAAATGACCAATACCCGTGGTCATGGTAACCGTGAATGTGTCGGTCAAGGTATGGCAAACATCACCTGTTCTGTTTTTGGTGCAATGGGTGGTTGTGCAATGATTGGTCAGTCAATGATCAACATTAACTCCGGTGGTCGTGGCCGTTTATCCGGTATTACTGCAGCCATTGGCTTACTAGTATTTATTTTATTTGGATCAGCATTCATTGAAATGATTCCACTTGCAGCACTGGTTGGTGTGATGTTTATGGTGGTTATTGGTACCTTTGAATGGGCAAGCTTACGTATGATGCGTAAAGTGCCAAAACATGACTTCTTTACCATTATTCTGGTAACTTGCGTAACGGTGGCTGCGGATCTAGCTGTAGCTGTGTTCGTTGGTGTTATTTACTCAGCACTAGTCTTTGCGTGGAACCATGCTAAGCAAATTTATGCAAGCTCACACATTGATGATAACGGTGCTAAAGTTTATCAAGTTAATGGCCCACTGTTTTTCGGTTCGGTTTCTCATTTCCTTGAACTCTTTGATGCGCCCAACGATCCGCAAACGGTGATCATTGATTTTGCCCATTCTCGTGTGGCCGATCACTCCGCAATTGAAGCGATTGATACCCTTGCTGAACGTTATGCAAACCGTAACAAAAATCTTCATATACGCCATCTAAGCCCTGAATGTCGTCGATTACTACAAAAAGCAGGTAACCTAGTGGAAGTCGATATGCTTGAAGATCCAACCTACAAAGTTGCAACAGATGTGCTAGGTTAATCACTTTAGATATCAAAATAAAGCCCGTGTTGTCCTATGACTGCACGGGCTTTCGTTTATAATCACCAATACGTTATGATTGTATTTATGCTAAATACAGCAATATTATCAAAGAGGAAATTATGGTTGATTCAACCACCAAGGATGAACGTCACCAAGCTCGTCAACAACGTTTAAAACAACAGGTTGATAATAAAATTAATGCAGCCCAACAAGAACGAGGCTTAGTGCTAGTTATTACGGGCAACGGTAAAGGAAAATCAACCTCTGGTTTTGGCATGATTGCGCGCGCCGTTGGTCATGATCAGCAATGTGGTGTTGGTCAATTTATCAAAGGCACCTGGGATTGTGGTGAGCGTAACTTGCTACAACAACACGGCGTGGTGTTTTCTGTTATGGCGACAGGCTTTACATGGGAAACCCAAAATAAAGCGGCAGATACCCTTGCAGCTCAAGCGACATGGTCTGACTGTAAAGCAATGTTAGCGGATAATACATTAGATGTCGTATTATTAGATGAACTCACTTACATGGTGACTTACGACTATATTGATTTAGATGAAATCATTAACGCAATCAACGCCAGACCATCACACCAAACCGTAATTATTACGGGACGTGCGGCCCATCGTCGTTTGATTGATATTGCCGACACGGTTTCTGAAGTACGTAATGTTAAACATGCTTTTGAGCAAGGAATAAAAGCCCGTAAAGGCGTTGATTGGTAAAAATAACCAAGCCTTAATACGCTTAAAAATAGCTCAACTCGAACAATAAAGTAACACTCTTTTAAAGTGGATGATATTTTACTATTAGAATAAGCGTTACATTTTATAATACAGCAATGCCTATTAAAATTATAAACAGCGTTATAGCTGGAGAAAATATGCCGTCTCATTTACCCCGCTCATTTAGTAAACCGTTTCTAAAAGTCTTTCATATTTTAGAAGCTATATTATTAATCGCTATCACCCTAGCAACCGTTGTTGCAATGGTGAATGAATTTATCCATGTGTTTGTTAACCGTAATATTCAATTAACCGACATATTATTAATGTTTATCTATCTTGAAATCCTCGCCATGGTGCAGCAATTTGTAGCTCACGGTAAGATTCCAGTACGATATCCACTGTATATCGCCATAATGGCCATTGCGCGTTATATCACTCTTGGTATGAAAGAGCTTGATGGTACATTTATTATTTGGTTATCACTGGCAGCATTTATTCTTGCCGCAGCGACTGTTTTAATTCGAATTGGTCATCACTATTGGCCTTACGAAGAACCGGAAGAGCCAGGTAAGAAACAATCTGACGATTAATAGTGACTGTAAATAATCGACTTAAAGCAAAATAATAAAGATCAAAAAAGGGCGAATGGTATCATTCGCCCTTTTATCATTCCTGGTTATTACTGCAAGAACTAACGTTTAAATGATACCGATTCTATTGCATTTAAATGAATCTGAGTAATAGCAGGTTGCGTTGTTGCAATCACCTTACCCTGACGAATCGAATAGCGCACAGGTACTTGACGACGAACAGCATCAAATCCATTTTCCGCAGGTAAAATCAGTAAGCTACCCGGTTTGCCGAGTTCAATACCATAGTGATGTTGAATATTCAGTGTGCGTGCTGAGTTTTTGCTAATCAAATCCAATGACTGATTAATTTGCTCATACCCCATAACTTGGCACACATGCAGCCCCATATGCAGCACTTGCAACATATTCGCTGTCCCTAACGGATACCAAGGATCAAACACGTCATCATGGCCAAAACAAACATTGATATTAGCATTCAGCATTTCTTTTACACGCGTGACACCACGACGTTTAGGGTAATCATCAAAACGTCCTTGAAGATGAATATTTACTAGAGGGTTGGCAACAAAATTAATGCCAGACATTTTCAATAAGCGGAACAATCGAGACGCATATGCTCCATTATAAGATCCCATTGCAGTAGTATGACTCGCTGTCACCTTTTCACCCATCTCATATTTATGGGCTAATGCTGCAACAGTCTCAACGAAACGAGATTGTTCATCATCAATTTCATCGCAATGAACATCAATCAAACAATCATACTTACGTGCCAATTCAAACACATAATGCAATGACTCAACACCATATTCACGGGTAAATTCAAAGTGAGGAATTGCACCAATAACATCAGCACCTAATTGCACTGCTTGTTCTAATAATTGCTTACCATTTGGGTATGATAAAATCCCTTCTTGTGGAAAAGCCACAATCTGAATATCAACCCATTGCTTCATTTCTTCACGCACTTCAACCATTGCTTTTAGCGCAATTAAAGTTGGGTCAGATACATCAACATGCGTTCTAACATGTTGTACACCATTAGCTATTTGCCATTTCAGTGTTTGTTTCGCGCGAGATTTCACATCTTCAATCGATAACGTCTGTTTACGTTCAGCCCAACGCTCAATACCTTCAAATAGAGTGCCTGAAATATTCCAGCTTGGTTCGCCTGCTGTTTGGGTCGTATCTAAATGAATATGAGGTTCACAAAAAGGGGCTACAGCAAGTCCACCTTCAGCATCAAGTATTTCACCTTGATAACCTAAATCAAGATTATTGTCTTCGATTCGTTTAAATTGGCCATTCTCAATCAGAATTTGCTTTAACGTCGCCTCACCTTGTAGCGTGGCATTTTTAATTAATAAAGTTGTCATGATATGTCCTTACGCAGGTTGAATGTCAGCCGCACGCTTTTTAGTCAGAAGAGGATTAATAATTAAATAGCTTAATGCACCGCCGAGAACAGCATTAACAGGTACCACACCCGGTAAAAAATGCCCACTTGCCACACCAATGGCAACGGCAATAATGCCAGCCCAATTGACCGTTTTAAATTCAGCCGTCGCGAAATCTTTATAACGATCTCGGTTCGCCACAAAATCAGCAATAATCACGCCGCCAATAGGTGGAATGGCCAATGAAAGAAAGGTTAACCAACCTACAAAATTATTGTATAGCCATAGCGCACATAATGTACCAATAACACCATTAACCATTGAAATGTATTTACTTGGGAATGCTGTAATATTTGAAAAGCCCAAACCAGAAGCATACAAAGCATTATCGTTCGTGGTCCAAATGTTTAACCCCAACACAATAATCGCAGGAAGCAATAATCCTTGTGCAATCATCACTTCAGAGATATCGGACTCACCTGTTGCCGCAGCACCTGCAGCACCAAAAATAAACATCAATGAATTACCGATAAAGAAAGCCACCATGGTCACTAACACAGCACTGGTTGGTTTTTTACCAAAACGAACAAAGTCAGCCGTTAACGTTCCCGCACTGACAAAAGAACCAACAACCATTGCGACTGCAACAGAAAAATCGATACTGACTTCAGGTTCTAATGCTTTAATTGCGCTTACGCCTCCCATACTAACAACGGCATCAATAACAGAATATCCACCCAATAAAGCAATGGCAGGAACGGCAACTGCCGATAAAATCATTAACGCTGACATGCCAAAATAGACTGTCACCGTCATCAGTAATCCTGAGACCACAATCAAAATATTGGTATCAATGCCAGTCGCTTTATGGACAGGAATCGCAAACATTGCCACCCCCACACCAAACCAACCGACTTGAGTGCCACCCAATAATGCCGAAGGTAACCAAGAGCCTTTTATACCAAAAGAGAATCGTGCAAGAAGATGTGTCGAAAGGCCCGTTGCAGCACCAATATAACCAAGAAATGAAGTGTAAATACCGAGGATAAGGTTGCCAATAACGACAGCAAGAAAGAAGTCATCAAAAGAAAGCCCAATACCTAAAGCCCCCCCTGTCCACATACTGGCAGAAAAGAACGTTAAGCCAAGCATTACCATGGTTAACGATATCACGCCTTTTCTCGCCGTCATTGGAACCGGCCCAAGACTATAATTATTATCAGTTGCCATTCTTACCACCACAATCTAATACAAACATTAAAATTAAGCTCGATGCCATGGATAAACGGCGCGTATTATGATTATAAAAACAAGATAGTCAACGATATATAACTCAAGCAAACGTTAATATTTAACTTTAACTAAAATTATTGATAAATAACAACAAGATAAAATTAAATATTAAAAATTAAAATAACATTTTGAAACAAATTAGAGCAATAATATGATATCAATCATCAATCTAAACACACATATCAAACAAAACACTTATTAAAATATATTTAATTATTTTGTATAAAAAAAAGGCACTCACCGTGCCTTTTTATTATGGATAATAAATGGGTTAGATGATCATTTGAGCGAGCACGTAACCAATACAACAGGCAGAGATAACCCCGATTAAACCTGGCATCATAAAACTATGATTGAAGTACCACTTACCAATTTTAGTCGTCCCCGTAACATCAAAGTTAACCGTTGCAATATCTGACGGATAATTAGGAATGAAGAAATAACCGTATGTCGCTGGCATTAAACCAATTAATAACGCAGGATTTAATCCCATAGCCAAACCAACAGGTAACATCATTCGTGCAGTTGCTGCTTGTGAATTAACAACCACAGAAACAGTAAATAGCGCTAATGCAAAGGTCCACGGGTAATCTTGTACCATTGCCGTGATGCCCGATTTGAACGATGGCATTGCATATTGGAAATAGGTATCACTCATCCACGCAATACCAAAAATAGCAATCGCAGCAACCATACCCGATTTAAACACTACCCCTTCAGGCACTTTTTGCACATTAGTACGTGTCACTAACAGAATCAAACCACCAAAACCTAGCATCATCATTTGAATAATTAATGACATGGAAATAGGCTTAGCGTCACCAATAGTGCGAATTTCTGGCACCATCGCCACAATCACAATTGTCACCAATGCAAGAACAAACAGCATTACAGCATGCATAGCAGAACGGGGTAATTGCTCATTCAGTGAGGTTTTTGTGGTATGAAGAATTTGATCACGCCATACAGGATCTTGTAATCGACGTTGGTATTCAGGATCATCAGCCAGCTCTTTACCACGACGTAAACTGTACAATGATAATAGTAATGTGCCGCCTAGCGTTGCAGGAACCGTCACCATCAAAATGGATAATAAATGAATTGATTCAGTGATCGTTGACAGTTGAGCAAGATAATAAACGACAGCTGCAGAAATAGGACTGGCTGTTATAGCAAGTTGAGAGGCAACAGAGGAAGCCGCCATTGGGCGCTCAGGGCGAATGCCATTTTTAAGAGCAACATCGCCAATGATTGGCATAATTGAATATACCGCATGACCAGTACCTAGCATAAACGTCATCACGTAAGTCACTAACGGGCCGACAATAGTGACGCGTTTGGGATTACTACGTAAAATACGCTCTGCGATTTGCAGCATGTATTTTAAACCGCCTGCAGCTTCAAGAATTGACGCACACGTTACAACAGCAAGAATAATCAACATTACGGTAATAGGTGGCGATGTCGGTGGCATACGGAAGATAAACACTTCCACCAGCAAACCTAAACCTGAAACAACCCCAAGTCCAATACCGCCAAAGCGACTACCTGCATATAACACTAACAACAGGAATAAAAATTCCAAATACAACATGACCTATCTCCCTATATATCATTGATACTCTGTTAACCACAGTACCGATTATTAGGAGCAAAATGCCTCTTATATTCATCAGATATATTGATAAATATCAAACTACTTAATAGCAACCAACGCTTAATTTCACTTCTGAGAACTATCACAAATAACTGCTGCCACAGAAAAACAACTTTATCACCATTCAAATCACACTAAATTACAAATTGATCACCACTCAGCAACCTCAAACACCTGAATAGCTGACAAATGGATCGTAGCGATGCTTTATACAACAACAATAATACTCATCAATTTGCATTTAATATCCATATATAAATAGTATCAACCTCATCATCCGTAACAAAAATGTAAAAAAAAGGACAGCACTAACGCTATCCTTTAATTTATAAACTTAGTTTATTGTTATTGCTACAACGGCTCTTCACTATCACCATCAGCAGGCGTTTCTGTAACGCCATAACCAGGACGATTTTCTTTTGCCGTCGCAATCCAAGCTGCACAGAACAACGTTAAGCGCGCAAAGAAATAGAAGAAAGCCATTAAACCGATAATAGAACCAAAAGCAGCACCTGAAGGTGAACTTGCTAGTTTGGGTAATAAGAATGTCATCGCGAATTTAATCGCTTCAAAGCCAACCGCAGCAAGTAATGTTCCCTGCATTAATGTCTTACGGTTAAAACGGCGACGAGGTAACATCCAAAATATCCATAAGAACATCAGATAGTTTGCTAAGATAGAAATAGTCAATGCGATAGTGGTAAGTACTGGGCGTAACCAACTAATGCCACCTAACCCTAGTGCATCAACAATTGCCGCTTGTGCCGAGCCTGCAACAGAGGTTAACACCACGGTAAAAATCAATGCGGCAACCAACCCAGTTAAACCAATAAGATCTTTACAGTATTGCAATAAAATATGTTCTTTGTCTTCCGGTTTACGTTCCCACACATCACGAGTTTGTGCACGAACGGCTTCACGCAAGTTCCCCATCCAACTAATGCCAGAATAAAATGCAATCGCTAAACCACTCAAACCCACTGTTGTACGCTGGTTAATTGCCGTTTGTACCATTTGTTTAAGCGTATTAGCTAAATTCGGATCAGTGACACCGGCAACAATTTTATCAATAATATTGGTCAGCAACACTTGGTTGGACGCTAACACAAAACCAGCTGCAGCAAACAGCACCATTAAAATGGGTATCAATGATAAAAAAGAAAAATAGGTGATTGCTGCACCAAACTGACTACCTAAACGATCATTAAAACGATCCGCTGCGCGAATAAAATGATCAATCGGAGGTAACGCTTTGATCGCATTACCAATAATAGTAAGCACTCCCATGATTTTAGAGAGAAATGTCGATTTTTCAGAAGATATTGTTTTATTAGTCATAATTTGATTGGGTGTGTCATAAAAAATACTCAACAATATTAGCAATGGATAAAAACAAACCCAATCTAATAATAACAAGTCATTAGCTACCTGCTACATAATTGATTATATAATTAAAAAATAAAGGTTTGCCAATAACGGCAAACCTTTTCTACTGTCGTTTACGCTAGCCACGCCACTGGTGAAGGATTAATTAAATAATCCTTTCAGTAACTTATCTGCGGCATTTTTAATGTTTTCATCTTTAGCTTTATCACCAAACAGTTTTTCTAAGCCTCGATTAATTTCTTTCTTAGCTTTACTCTCTAGTACCGCGTTATTTTTAAATAAGTCTTTAATATTTAAGTTATATTTTGGTTTATTCCAAGTACCTGTCACATGAATTGGCACTGCAATACCTTTAATTTCATCGAGCCCTTTACCACTTGCCACAATCTTAGAATTGATCATCAAATCAATACTTTCATTAACAAGGCTCGTATTACCTTCACCAGTGATAGCCACTAATGGTGAAGCTAAGTTAAAATTATCCGTTGATGCCATGCCATTATGCAGTGTTAACGTTGTTGTTAATGCTGAAAAGTCGGTCTTTTTCGCCGTATCATTCCCAGTGTCAGCCTGACCTTTCAATTTAGCTTTAGCATTACGCAACAAGTCAGGAATATTTACCCCATATACTGCGCCATCAGAAACATTAATCCTAATTGAACCCGCAATATTATGACGAATATTTGTATCAGATAGCCCCTGTCCGCTTAAATCCGTCGTAATATTAGCTTTACCTGCTAGCAGATTATTATTCGCAACAGCTTTAAGGAGCGGTAAAAGATCGACATTAGAAATGGTATTTTTTAAGCGATAACTTGGCAATGCGCTATTTACATCAATAGATGCATTACCGGTTACCTTACCGCCATATAAATTCGCTTCAAAACGATTAATGGTTGCAACACCGTGTTTAATTGAAGTCACCACTTTAACATTTGTCACGTTAGCGTGGTCAACGGTTAATTGCTTAATCGCGATCATACCCGCAAGATTAATATTTTTTAGCGCACTAAGATCAGGCTCCGCCGGTGAGGATTTTGAGGTTGAGGCAGGTTCCGTAACGGCAGGTGCATTCATCGCAGCAGCACCAGCGGCTGAAGTACTGTTGTTAGCATTAGTCACGGTATTTGTTGCCGGTAACCAACTATCAAGATTAATATTATCGCTTGATAAAGCAAAACGAACATCAGGAATAGCCGTTGCTAAATATGAACCGGAACCTGACGCTTTCGTGCCGTCAGCATTAATAGAAACCTGACTCACTAACGCTAATTTTTGGCTAATGTCATACGTTGCATCAGCATCAACCACTAAGTTGATTGTAGGACGAGGTAATGTCTTACCCTCTAAGTCATTGGTGACTTTTAGCCCTTGCAGACTAATAACATTATGATCTGTTGATAATTTTACTTTCGCTGTACCGTGAGTATCAAAGTGTAGATTAGGTACTTTACCGTTAACAGAAAAAGTCATATTTGACCATTGACCAAGATTAAATTGGTCTAGCCCTAGTTGTGCATTTTTAATCTCTGTATTGCCATCAACCATGTTCATGGTCGCTGATAATGCTTTTAATCGTACATTCTTATAATTAGCTGCAAGGTTAATTTCAGTGCTGCCTTTAGCACTAAAAGTCAATGCATTAACTTTACCTTGTACATCAAAAGTTGCTTTAGTCCATGTTTGCGGCTGAAAACTATCTAGGGTGAAATTAACATGATCAAGTTGCGCAACCATTTTGGTTTTATCATTGCGCAGTTCTGCACTGGCGTTAACTAATTTAATACCTGCAACAGAGACATTCCAAGGCGTGCTTTTCTCACCATGCGTCACTGTATTTCCAGCTGTTGTTTTTTCATCAACGGCAGTTTTAGCAGTTAAACCATCAAGATTGGTCGCACCATTATTTAATGTTTGAACAAAAACATGCGCCCCATCTAACCGCATTTCACCAATATCAAGGTGTTGAGATAACAACGGTAGAACTGAAACAGATAGATCTGCTTGTTTAAATTGAATCAAATTTGGTTCAGCAAACCCTACTGGATTTCGAAATTCAGTTTCACCAACACTAAGCCCCAATGTTGGAAAGAAACGCCAGCTAATATCACCATTAATAACGAGGTCACGGCCCGTCATTTTCTTCACTTGCTCAGTCAACATTGGCTTAAACTGATTAGGATTAACAAAGGTTACTAGCGCACCAATACCAATCACGACTAATAAAATCAGCCCGAGTAATATATAAAGTATTTTTTTCATTATGCCCTCGGATATGCATGCAACATTACAATGCGTCGTGTGCTATGCAAAAATAATTGGTTGAAAATTAACCCTACAAATCAATGTCATTAAGACCATTAACGTCAAGATTAGTTCATCATAAATAGAATAGCTAAACAAAAGGCAACCCGAAGGCTGCCTTTAATAATATGGATAAATAATAACAATAACAGTTAGCACCTAAACAGGTTAACTTTGTTTGTCATCTTCATTAATACGACTTGCCACTGCGCCCTGCTGATTTTTATATTTCGCATCAGTACGCTTGTTATATGGCTTTTCCGCCGGACCAGACAAGGTCTCAAAACTTAACGCGCCAATTGGCATGTGAGGACGTAATGCTAAAGGTAGGCGACCTGAGTTATAAAATTCAAGCACAATACGTCCAGACCAACCCGGATCAATACGGTGGGCTGTCACATGCACCATTAAACCTAAACGGGCTAATGATGAACGACCGTCCAACCAACCTACAATGTTATCGGGAAGAGTAACAGACTCATGAGTCACCGCTAATGCCAATTGACCTGGGTGAAGGAAAAATGCATCTTCTTCTGCAACCACAATCTCATCACTCATGACTTTATCAAGCTGAGCGGCTACATCTTCTTTTTTACCCGATAGATCAATAAATGGCGCACCGTGATCATTAAAGACGCGGAAATTATTTCCAAGACTTACATCAATCGTTAAACCACTAATACAATCATCTGAAGGTCGAGGCTCAATGCTGATTTTACCTTCATCAAGGTAAGCCCTGATATCTCTATCACAAAGTCTCATTTAAACTCTCTCCTGCATAATACACACTCGATCCTGTTAGTGCTTAGCACATGCGAGTGGTATACCAAAACACATCAATAAGACTCAGTGTCGTTGATGGGTCAGCAAAGGGTAACGGGGTTATACCCAACAATAATAACCATAAAAATAAGGCTGACATATTGTCAGCCTTATTCATTTCAAATCATTACGAACGCAGCAATTTAGCAATGTGTGCTTTTAACACATCGATTGCAATACGGTTTTTACCACCTCGAGGGACGATAATATCCGCATATTGTTTTGAAGGCTCGATAAACTGCATGAACATTGGACGTACAGTTTTTTGGTATTGCACCAGCACTGACTCCATTGTACGACCACGTTCAGCAACATCACGTTGCAGACGGCGTAACAAACAGATATCAAGTGGTGTATCCATAAAGATACTTGCGTGCATGATGTCGCGTAAACGAGGATCAGTTAACAATAAAATACCTTCTAAGATAATCACTTTTTTAGGTGTCATCGTGGTACTTTCTTGCAAACGAGTATGCTCGCTGTAGCTATATTGTGGTACTTCTACTGCTTCACCTTTCATTAACTGCTCTAAATGATCACATAATAAATTGTGATCTAGTGCGCTTGGATGATCGTAGTTAGTTTTAACTCGTTCATCCATAGTCAGGTGACTTTGATCGTTATAGTAACAATCTTCCGTGATTACACCGATCTGATGATCGCCGACTTTTTCTTTTAACTCTTTGTAAACTGTACTGGCAATCAGACTTTTACCGGAAGCAGAAGCGCCTGCAATACCGATAATAACGCATTGGTGTGAAGTTTCAGACATATCAGAAAGTACCTATTAGACCACGTAGCAAGGCGAATATGGATAAATTAAACCCTCCGATTATAAGCAGTTGCAATGACAGATACCAGCAAAAATGAGGCCTCTGTCATATCTGATTATAATCTAAGCGTTTTTTGATTACCAAACAACTACATTGTACGAATAGTAATCTGCTCAGCCACAGCTTCACCCTGCCAATATAATCGGCTGGCTATATTTGCAGCTAACAGAATGTATGCGCCGGCTTGTTCAGACTCAGGAGCTGCAATAACTGTCGGCTTACCGTTGTCAATATCTTCACGAATTTTGATATCTAGTGGTAATTGAGCCAATAATGGCACGGCATAGTCTTGTGCCATTTTAGCCGCACCACCCGTACCGAAAATATGTTCTTGATGACCACAATTACTACAAATGTGATAGCTCATATTTTCAACAATACCCAGCACAGGCACATCAACTTTATTAAACATGCTGATACCTTTAATCGCATCAGCTAAAGCAAGATCTTGTGGCGTAGTTACGACAATCGCTCCAGTTACAGGAATTTGCTGTGATAGCGTTAACTGAATATCACCCGTACCCGGTGGCATATCAATCACAAGATAGTCCAGATCTGGCCACCATGTTTCACTGATAATCTGCGCCAGTGCTTTTGATGCCATAGGACCACGCCAGATAGTGGCACTTTCTGCTGGCACTAAATAACCCACAGAATTGGTATATAAACCATGAGCCTCAATCGGTAACATCATTTTGCCATCAGACGATTGCGGCTTAGCATCCATTGTGCCTAACATCATAGGTACTGAAGGACCATAAATGTCAGCATCAAGTAACCCCACTTTTGCGCCTTGCTGCTGTAAACCTAACGCTAAGTTAACCGACGTTGTTGATTTACCCACGCCGCCTTTTGCAGAACTCACAACAATGATGTTTTTAACACCTCTAAGAGGCTGCTTTTCTGCAACAGCTAACGTCGCCACTCGACAACGAACATCAAATTTTAGCGCTGCTTTAACGATACCTTGTTGCTGTTGCTCTGCAATCCATTGACGCAATTGTTGCGCTAATTCGTTGGCTGCAAATGGAATCGTGATAACAATAACACCCTCGGCCGATACCGAGACAAAGTGTGGCACATCAGCCCATTCCACACTCAAAAGTGGATGTTCAAATTGATTTAGCCATTGACTGATATCACCAACGCTATCGAAATGGTTTGTTTCTATTGCCATAAATTAGCACTCCACATAAATGTCATAGCTTATTAGCAACATCTACGTCACAGTATTAGTATAGAAAACAACCAGTAACGTTGATGCTGCGGGGTAATTTTTCCCTCTTTTTCCTAATGCTACCACCAAAGTACCCTTTCTGCCCGATTTCCCCCGTCCTAAAACAGATAAATCAGTATCCGATGCTAGTCAATATGCTGTCCATCAGGTAGTATTTATGGCTATGTTTTTCTACCCATCATGAGCGAAAGAAGTAATTATGGCTGCTAATCCAAGAAAAATTCTGGTGACCTGCGCCCTGCCGTACGCTAACGGTTCTATCCACTTAGGTCACATGCTAGAGCATGTTCAAGCGGATATTTGGGTGCGCTACCAGCGCCTTCGCGGCAACGAAGTTCATTTTATCTGTGCAGATGACGCACACGGTACTCCAATCATGCTTAAGGCCCAGCAGATGGGTATGGAACCTGAGCAAATGATTGCAGAAGTGAGCAAAGAGCACCAAGCTGACTTCGCCGGTTTCGATATTGACTTTAGTAACTACCACAGCACACACTCGCCTGAAAACCGTGAGCTTGCTTCTTTTGTTTACACCCAGTTAAAAGAAAAAGGCTTTATTACTAGCCGCACTATTTCTCAGTTATTTGACCCTGAGAAAGAAATGTTCTTGCCAGATCGCTTTGTAAAAGGTACTTGCCCTAAGTGTAAAGCTGAAGATCAATACGGTGATAACTGTGACAACTGTGGTGAAACTTACAGCCCGACAGATCTGATCAATCCAAAATCAGCTGTGTCTGGCGCGACACCAATCATGAAAGACTCAGAGCACTTCTTCTTTGATTTGCCACAGTTTGAAGACATGCTAAAAGCATGGACAAAATCTGGCGCACTTCAAGATGAAACATCAAACAAAATGCAAGAGTGGTTCGAGTCAGGCCTACAACAGTGGGATATCTCTCGTGATGCACCTTACTTTGGTTTTGAGATCCCTGGCGAACCTGGCAAATACTTCTACGTATGGCTAGATGCACCAATCGGCTACATGGGTTCATTTAAAAACCTTTGTGACAAACGTGATGATCTTGATTTTGACGAATTCTGGAACAAAGACAGCTCAACAGAGCTTTACCACTTCATCGGTAAAGACATTGTTTACTTCCACAGCCTATTCTGGCCGGCAATGCTAGATGGCGCTGGTTTCCGTAAGCCAAATAACGTATTCGTGCATGGTTACGTAACCGTGAATGGCGCAAAGATGTCAAAATCTAAAGGCACATTTATTAAGGCAGGTACTTACTTAAACCACCTTGATCCTGAATGCCTACGTTACTACTACGCAGCAAAACTCAACAACCGTATTGATGATCTAGACCTTAACCTTGAAGATTTCACTCAACGCGTAAACAGCGATGTTGTGAACAAGATTGTTAACCTAGCATCACGTAACGCAGGCTTTATTGCTAAGCGTTTTGACGGCATGTTATCTGAGAAATTTGCAGAACCAGAGCTTTACGCTGAGTTCGTTGCAGCAGCAGCACGCATTGGTGATCTTTATGAGAGCCGTGAATACAGCCGCGCAATTCGTGAAATCACCGCGCTAGCTGACAAAGCTAACCAGTATGTTGACGAAAAAGCACCTTGGGTTGTTGCTAAGCAAGAAGGTAAAGATCAAGAGCTACAGGAAATCTGTACTGTTGGTATCAACCTATTCCGCGTGTTAATGGCTTACCTAAAACCTGTAATGCCAAAACTTGCAGAACGTACTGAAGGATTCTTAAACGAAACGTTAACGTGGGAAGGTATCGAAACACCATTAACAAACCATGAAGTCACTAAGTTCAAGGCACTGTTTAATCGTATCGATCCTGTACATGTTGCTGCAATGGTTGAAGCATCAAAAGAAGAAGCGGCGGCTGATAAAGCTGCACTTGAAGCTGCTCAACCAAAAAGCCCATTAACAGAAGAGCCAATTGAAGCTGAAATCGAATTTGATGATTTCGCTAAGATTGATATGCGTATCGCGAAGATTGTTTCTTGTGAAGCCGTGCCAAAAGCAGACAAACTATTGAAATTCCAATTGGATATCGGTGGTGAAATGCGTCAAGTATTCTCTGGTATTAAATCAGCTTACACACCAGAAGAGCTTGTTGGCAAACTAACAGTAATGGTTGCTAACCTAAAACCACGCAAAATGAAATTTGGCATGTCTGAAGGTATGATCCTTGCAGCTGGCCCTGGTGGTAAAGATCTTTGGATTTTAGAACCCCATGAAGGTGCTCAACCAGGTATGCGTGTAATGTAATTTACACTACATTTTAATACTGAATACCGATAACTCTGTTGTCGGTATTTTTTTGTCTTTTTTTTATACATTCCCCTTCTTATATCGCATCAAATACATCAACTTATTTGTCATTGTTAATAGATTGTTGAATATTGATCTAGCTCCGCTGCAAACTCTAATTTTATAAAAAAACATTCATCTCTCGTTCATAATTAGCGATCTTGATCGTTTTCCCTTCTGACAATATCCCTTACATTAATTGCGTTAATTTGCTTGTAATTAATTATAAAACCAGCAAAATTTAACCCTAAATAGATAGGAACAATAAAAATACCCTACTTTTTTATTTGATATGAAGGATTCATGATGACTCTAGGTATTGTAACGAACCTCGCCATATTTGTTGGCTTGATAGCATTTCTATATCATATGCAAAATAAACACTACAGTTTTACTAAACGTGTGTTTGCCGGTTTAGGATTAGGTATTGCTTTTGGTGCTGCGCTACAAGTTTTTTATGGTGCTGGCTCTGAGGTCATCAAAACATCGATTGAGTATTTTGACATTGTCGGCGTAGGCTATGTGCGTCTATTACAAATGATCATTATTCCATTAGTAATGGTGTCTATTATTTCCGCCATTTTAAAGCTTAACGGTGGCACCTCACTTGGTAAAATCAGTAGCCTGACTCTAGGGGTTCTGATTGTTACTACCATGATTGCCGCTTGTGTCGGTATTCTAATGGCTAACCTTTTTGGGCTTACCGCAGAAGGACTAACATCAGGTGCGGCTGAAATGGCACGTGCTAAAAGTCTTGAATCAACCCTTTCTAATGTAGAAGCAATGTCGTTTGCTAAATTAGTGATTGAGTTTATTCCTGCCAACCCATTCTTAGATATGACAGGTGCACGTCGTACTTCAACTATCGCAGTGGTTATCTTCTCTATTTTCATTGGCTTATCAGCAACGGGCATTGCTAAGAAAAAACCTGAAATTTTCGCACAATTTGAAGGCTTCATTAAAGTAGCCCAAGCGATTGTTATGCGTATGGTAACGTTAGTATTACGTCTAACACCATTTGGCGTATTAGCACTGATGACTAAAGTGATCTCAGGTTCAAACTATACCGATATCGTTAACCTTGCGAACTTTGTTTTTGCATCATACGCAGCACTAATTCTGATGTTTATGATTCACTTAGCACTTGTAGCGCTTGTTGGTATTAATCCTCTACGCCACTTAAAGAAAATCATTCCAGTACTGGCTTTTGCTTTCACATCACGTACAAGCGCAGGTTCAATTCCAATGAACGTGCAAACCCAAGAAAAATGCCTTGGTATTCCATCTGGTATTGCTAACTTTGCCGCTTCATTTGGTTCAACTATCGGTCAAAATGGCTGCGCAGGAATCTACCCAGCCATGCTGGCAGTGATGATTGCACCAACAGTCGGCATTAACCCAATGGATATCGGCTTTCTATGTACTTTAGTCGCAATCATTACCGTAAGCTCTTTTGGCGTTGCCGGTATTGGTGGTGGTGCAACATTTGCAGCACTGATTGTGCTATCAGCGATGGATATGCCAGTAGCACTTGCAGGTCTTCTGATCTCAATTGAACCTTTAATTGATATGGGTCGTACTGCGCTTAACGTTTCAGGCTCAATTACTGCTGGCACAATCACCAGTAAAGTAATGGGCGAAACAGATATGGCTATCTTTAACAGCGATGACGTTGTTAACTTAGATGGCGAAGAATCAGCGGCTTAATCAATATTAAACACTCGTTTTAAGGGAGGTTCATTGCCTCCCTTTCTCTATTGCAAGGAATAAACAATCATATGAAAATTATCATTATTGGTGGTGAAGCCGCTGGCATGAGCGCAGCAGCAAAAGCAAAACGCATTAATCCAACCGCTGAGATTGTTGTTTATGAAGCGTCTTATGTGATCTCTTTTGGTGCTTGTGGCTTACCGTATTACATTGGTGATGAATTTTCTGATGCCAACTTCATGGCCGAATTCACTCCAGCACAATTTGCAGAAAAAGGGATTCAAGTATTAACGCAGCACCGAGTTGTTAATCTAGACCCACAACAACAGCAATTAATGGTTGAACATCAAGGGGAAATACACACCGTTAAATATGATCGTTTAATGATTGCAACAGGGGCAAAAGAAATATTACCCCCAATTGCAGGCCTTGAAAAACAAGGGGTTTATTCATTACGTCGTATGCAAGATGGTCTTGATATTAAAACCGCTCTTGCCGATCCGCATTGCCAAAACGTCACGATTATTGGTTCTGGTTTTATCGGTTTAGAAGTCGCTGAAGCCATGATCCACCAGGGTAAAACAGTACGCTTAATTGAGCGTGCCGCTTGTTTAATTCCTGATACGTTTGATATTGAAATCAGCCAACATATTCAACCTGAACTTGAACGTGCCGGCGTGCAAATTCACCTTAAAGAATCGGTGTGTGAAATTATTGGTGACGATCGTGTTACTAGCATTAAAACCGATAAAGATATTTATACAACAGATCTCGTTATCTGCTGTACTGGTGTGAAGCCCAATACAGATTTTATTGCAGCAACAGGCATTGAACGTTTAGCCAATGGCGCAATAATCATTGACCAACAAGGCAAAACATCACTAGATAATATTTGGGCAGCTGGCGATTGCGCCACTATTTGGCATGCACAATTACAACAACCTGTTTATATTCCACTCGCAACCGGTGCCAATAAAATGGGTCGTTTAGTCGGTGAAAATATCGCAGGAAAAAACCTCAGTTATGACGGCACATTAGGCACCAGTTGTGTCAAAGTTTTAGGTTTAGAAGCTGCACGCACTGGACTTTCTGAGCGTGAAGCTCAACAAGCAAATATTGATTACAACACCGTATATATCAGTGATAAATGCCACACCAACTACTGTGAAGGTCAATCGCCACTTTATATTAAATTGGTTTACCGCTCTGATAATAAAAATTTACTTGGTGGACAAATGATCGGTAATAAAGGAGCGGTTCATCGTGTTGATGCCCTTGCCGTAGCTATCAGCCTTGGCGCAACAACGGAACAATTAGGCATGATGGATTTTGCTTATGCACCGCCATTTGCCCGTACTTGGGATATCATGAATGTCGCTGGTAATGTTGCTAAATAATCCTCCGCTCTAACCACACCGACCTGTAACTTACAGTCACGTATTTTAATAAAGTTTCAACCGCACAATACGTGGCTGTCTTACGCCCCTCTTTTTTGTCTCTGATTTTAATCTTTTTACAAACAAAGCTGTTATTCATCATTTTTCCCATCACTTATTATCCCTCGAAAATTCCGATTATACACCTCGAAAAAACAACGTTTTATTACCAACTTATACATTCAAATCGTTTTTTCTGTTAAAAATTAGTTAAAAATAGATTTTATAAACATTAATTCGGTATAAAATTTGTGACTTGACGCAGATTTTAGAGATTAATAACAATTATTACTTCGCGTTAACAGACAAATAACTGCTACTCTCCGAACGACTCTGATAATCGATGGACAGAGAGAAATAAATATTAAGGATAAATTCTAATGACTACAGAAAAGAAAAAAATGTCACTGACTGGCCGAGTGATCCTCGGTATGGTTTTAGGTATTCTGACAGGATTTATGATCCGTTCCCTTTTTGCTGATGTCGCTTTTATTCATGACTATATCGTAAATGGCCTGTTTGATGTCGGTGGTAAAATCTTTATTGCCAGCTTAAAAATGTTAGTTGTTCCTCTAGTATTTGTATCGCTAGTTTGTGGTACTAGTTCATTAAAAGATTTAGCAACACTGGGGCGTTTAGGCGGTAAGACTCTCGCGTTTTATCTAACAACGACGGCATTAGCCATTACCCTTGCACTGACCATGGCAAATATCTTCCAACCTGGTGCCGGTGCTGATTTAAGTGCAGCAACAACATTTGCATCTAAAGAAGCGCCATCACTAGGTAGCGTTATTGTAGGCATGTTCCCAACTAACCCTATTAGCGCAATGGCAAGTGGTAACACTCTTCAAATTATTGTCTTTGCCGTTTTATTTGGTATTGCAATCAGTGCCGCAGGTAAACCGGGCGAGCGTCTGGCAGCAGTCTTTGCTGATTTAAATGAAGTGATCATGAAGCTGGTAGCATTATTGATGAACATTGCACCATTTGGTGTGTTCTTCTTAATGGCGAAGCTGTTTACAGGATTAGGTCTTGACGCTATTTATAGCTTAATTAACTACTTCCTTGTTTTAGTAGCTGCACTATTACTGCATGCATTGGTCACTTACAGCGTGATGCTAAAAGCCTTTACAGGTTTAAGCCCAATTACCTTCCTAAAGAAAATGGAAGATGCAGTGATGTTTGCATTCTCAACCGCATCATCAAATGCCACCATTCCTGTAACGATGGAAACGGCGACTAAGCGTTTAGGTGTTAACAACAAGATTGCCTCATTTACCGTTCCACTTGGCGCAACCATTAATATGGACGGCACCGCCATCATGCAAGGTGTGGCAACAGTATTTATTGCCCAAGCGTTTAATATTGACCTTACAATGACTGATTACATCATGGTTATTCTAACCGCAACACTAGCCTCCGTCGGTACGGCAGGTGTTCCAGGCGTTGGTCTCATTATGCTAGCAATGGTACTTAACCAAGTCGGTCTACCGGTTGAAGGTATCGCACTGATTATGGGTGTTGACCGTCTGCTTGATATGGTACGTACAGCCGTTAACATCACGGGTGATAGCGTCGTAACCTGTATTGTTGCTAAATCAGAAGGTGAAATGGATGTTGAACGTTTCAACGATCCACTCGCAGCGACAGAAGATGAAGCGGTTCGTTTCCATTCAACCCCTCAAGCACAGAAATCATAACAGCGAGTAAAAACTTGCGAACACAACATAACTCAAGGGCACTTTTCGTGCCCTTTTTTTTGGTTTGAATAGGGTTATAGAAGCGAGGTATTAGGGACGAGAAACAGCAACTCTCTGATTGATGGTTATGCTTCGAGTATAAAAATACCGCCTTTTGAGGCGGGATTTAACAGTATGGGGATTTATGTGTACTCAACATGATCGCTATTCATTTAGAACGAACAGAATAGCTGGTGTTTTAATGGTTTTTCTAAGTGAAAACAGAGATAAACCCACGTTGTGATGTTACCTAATTCACAAATTACTACTTCAACTATTGCTCTGCTGTGTTGTTATTGCTTTGTTTTTGTAATGCTATTTGATCACTAATCAATTTAAACTCTTCAGCTAGATCGTCATAACTTTTTTTGATTTCTGGGTCTTGTAATGCTTTTTTTTTATACTGTTCAAAACTAACAAATTGACGTTTCAATATAAAACCCTCATTGGTCATTTAACGTAAGAAATTTTAATCCGTACTATACGATCTCTATTCATATAAAAAGTATCGCTTAGATCTTGTTTTGATACGTTTTCTTCAAAATAATTAGCCTAAACATGGTGTATTTAATTTGTTACTCATGTTAACAACAATGAAAACACCTAATTGGCGATACTTAACAGTCATAATCCCTAAAATAGATAAAATTAACCCTACAACACGTGAGTAGTAGATTCCCTATCGCCCTCGCGGGCATTCGCTGTAGGGAATGACGGGGTTGGTTTAGCATTTACTATAGAGAGTGACGGGATTAGGCTTGGCATTCACTCAGCCCATTATTCGTCATCCCGAAAGTTGAGGGACGAAGCTATTCGGGATCGACTCACCGCGTGATTGAGCCTTAAAGACACCAATGAAAATACGCTAGAACCCCAACAAAAATACTGACTCTACAACGCGCGGACAGTAGATTCCCTATCGCCCTCGCGGGCATTCGCTGTAGGGAATGACGGGGTTGGGCTTGGCATTCACTCAGCCCATTATCGTCATCCCGAAAGTTGAGGGACGAGGCTATTCGGGATCTATTCACCGCGTGATTGAGCCTTAAAAACACCAATAAAAATGCGCTAGAACCCAAGAAAAATACTAACTCTACAACGCGCGGACAGTAGATTCCCTATCGCCCTCGCGGGCATTCGCTGTAGGGAATGACGGGGTTGGCTTGGCATTTACTATAGAGAGTGACGGGATTGGGCTTGGCATTCACTCAGCCCATTATCGTCATCCCGAAAGTTGACGGTCGAGGCTATTCGGGATCGACTCACCTCGTGATTGAGCCTCAAAAACACCAATGAAAATACGCTAAAATCCCAACAAAAATACTGACTCTACAACGCGCGGACAGTAGATTCCCTATCGCCCTCGCGGGCATTCACTGTAGGAAATGACGGAGTGATTTGGCATTTAGGGTTGGGGTTGGCATTTACTATAGAAAGTGACGAGGTTGGGCTTGGCATTCACTCTTACTCTTTTCGAATAAACAGCAAAAATATGACTCACTGTCTCATCTATAATATCGAGTGATAAATAAATAACATCACCAGTGATAGAATTATCGTTAAATAAACCCATACAAAATAAGTTGAGAGACAACATGACTGAATTTGAAAAGATGCTTGCAGGCGAAGATTTTGATGCGGGCTCAGATTGTATTGAAAATATTCGTCAAAATGCATTAAATCTATTGCAAGTTATTAACCAAAATATAGATAGCTCTCAGCGTGATGAACTGTTTCAACAGCTAATGGGGAATATTTCACCATCCAGTATTGTACGCTCGCCGTTTTATTGTGAATTTGGTAAAACAATTTCGATTGGAGAAAACACCTACATCAACATGAATGTCACTATGTTAGACGGTGCTAAAATCACTATTGGTAATAATGTATTAATTGGTCCAAACACACAATTTTACTGCGCTAGTCATGACTTAAATTATCGTAATCGTCGTAATTGGAAAACCATCTGGAATACAATTACGATTGAAGATGATGTATGGGTTGGCGGCAACGTAGTAATCAATCAAGGTGTGACCATTGGTGCACGCTCTGTTATTGCCGCAAATTCTGTGGTTAATTGTGATGTACCCGCCGATTCTCTTTATGGTGGTACACCTGCAAAATTAATTAGAGTTATTCACGAAAATCAATAATCAAAAGGCATAGACAACAAATAGCTGTCTATGCCAAAAACAAGCTTTTCACCCTTTGATGGCTGCAATAGAAAATCAATATTAATGACTATTCACTGTTTTTAAAGCTCGACGCTGCTTGAAAACCCCCTTAGGTACTTTAGTCAATAAAATACCCGCAAGAAGAGGCAGCATCATTATTAATGATTGTTGAGACAGTGCTTCGCCATTAATATAACTAGAGATAAACAGCGCAACTACAGGAAAAATGAGAAAACAGATAGACGCTTTAAAAGGTGTTGATACCTGCACCAATTTGAAATAAGCAACAATACCGCCAACACTCGCCACCAAACCAAGATAAACAACCGCTGAAATTGAATCCCAACTAAAAGCTTCAACATTTACATTTTCAGTCACAGCTGAAACTGCAAATAAAAATAGAGAAGCAATGAAGCTTGGTAGCGCGTTATAGGTCAGCACTTCAATGTCTTTACAGTATTTTTGTACCAATACATACATAGTCGCGTGCATAGCAACAGCAACGCCTAAACAAACAGTACCAACGAGATAATCATCGCTTCCCATCTGCATTTCATTTGCAAGAATTAGGCATAAGCTCACAACAGCAGTAATTAACCCAAATATTTGGTGCTTTGCCAATCTTAAACTGAGGAACAGACCTGACATCAGCATTACTGCAACGGGCATATTGGCAAAGATTATTGATGCTAAACCAGATGAAATGTATTGCTCACCAAAGATCATCAACGTAAATGGAATCGCGAAGTACATCAGTGCAACAATAAATAACCACCGACGCTTACCTTTTGGAAATAGCAATGGTTGATTAAAGACCTTCGTCAACACCACCAATAGAGGTGCTGCCACTAAAAAGCGTAGCCCCGTGGCAAAAATAGGTGGGATAGAATTCAATGCGACTTCCATCGCAAACCAAGTCGTTCCCCAAATTAAACAAACCGAGGTAAAAAGAAAGATAGTAAGTAGCTTTGAATTCATAATGTTCCCGATTAATAATTATTTAAATTATCATTCTGTAGCGCGATAATAATGCATTACAGTATAAAGACGTCATCGGAAAAATAAGTTTCATTTACTTCTAAATTTCACAGTGAATATAGAAAAAAAAACCACATTAACACTCAAAATTACATTTTTTTCTATTAAAGTCAAACAAGGAAAAGACATTATTATTTACAAGGTCTATTAATGAGCCTTCAATATCGCCTTAATATATTCCACTTATTGAACAAAAAACAACATAAGTAAAATATATTAAGGGCACATAATGTGCCCTTTCATAGCGTACTTAATATAATACAACCAATAACTATCGTTGATAAAATTAGTGCGTATTACGGGTTAAATCAGCGGCTGTTAATGCCGCAGTATTGGTGTAACGACCATTCTCTATACTTGGTAATGCAACTTTACCGCTATTAACCAGTTTAGCGATGCGTTGTTGATCAGCTTTTGAGGTTGATAAACCAATAACAGACCAATCATTTTCAGCTTTACCCGTAATATGACCGTTTTTAACCTCATGAATATAACGCATGGTTAATTGACGAATAGTGCCCGCTTCAGTGCCGTAATGGGCTTTTGAATCAAATAGCACCTTAAATTTACGGCCTTCAAGTACTCCGCCTTTTTTCGTTAAATGTCCCATACGGTAGCTATTCATGCCTAAATTAATAGTTTGTGCATCCGTAACGGGCTTGCCATTCATTTTAAGGTTGGTAATACGGTGGCCTGCCGCTTTGGTTAAGTCAATTTGGTATGTTACGCCACCAAAAATATCATGAGTGCTATATTTTGATGAGCGACGTTTAGCATCAAAGCTGTAGGTTAGATCAGTAGGCTTAACACTATTGAAGTATCCAGCAGACCATTCCATGTAGGTTTTTAAATCTTTCCCTGTCATTTCATAAACTGTGTATTCACCACCAGCATATTCATAGTTAAAATTAATATCTTTAACTTTAATATCGCCCACAGGTAACGATGGATTCATATTATCAAGGTGAACCGCAATAACATTGGCCTGAGGAGCAAAATAAAAACCGACTTCTTGAAATAATGACGTTAATCCTGTGTCATGTAATTGGCTTTCAGGAATGCCTGTAATGGTATTTTTCGGCACAAGATCTTGACCTTCTAATTGGCCAATAACTTTATTCGCATCTTGCTGAAGTTTGTGGTGATAAGGCTTAAAAATAGTTTCCATCGTCACGTCTGATGGTAATCCATTCATATTATAAGTGAAGCTATCTTTATTAATGAGGGTGTACTTACCCTGCGCATCTTTTTTGAAATTCAAATCAATGCGAGATAACGCGCGACCATATTTATACGGTTCAGTAATAATTACCCCATTGATCATCGCCTTATCCACTTTAACGTGCATATGGCCCGCAACAATAGCGGCTAACTCTGGGTTGGCGCGTGCAATATCACCCACACCAGTATCAGCAATGTTATTTTCATTATCGATACCCATATGCGCCACTAAAATGATGGCATCAGTTTTATCTTTAATTTGCGTAATGACTTTTTTAACTTCTAGACTTGGATTACTAAACGTCAAATCTTGCAAACGATCACTACCATTAGCAAAAGCGGCGATCATTGGTGTATCCATACCAATAATGCCAATTTTAACGCCCTTACGTTCAACGATTTTATAAGACGGTAAAAAAGGAGAGGTTGCATTATGGAAAATATTACCGGCTAGTGGCGTACCATTAAAGGTTGTAATGGTATTTTTAAGTACCTTTAAACCGAAATCAAATTCATGATTACCCAATACATAAGCATCATATTTTAATTGATTAAAGCCTAACATCATCGGGCTGATAGGATCGTTTTTAAAGGTTTCGATATTGTTACCCTGAATTGCATCTCCAGCATCGACCAAAATAATTTCAGGATCTTGCTTTCTTAGTTCGCCAACTTTGGTCGCTATTTGGCTCAAACTGCCAGATAAATTAGGTTTATCAGTGGTGTAATCCCAAGGTATAAATCGCCCATGAAGATCAGATGTACCTAAAATCGTAATATCGACTTGCTCTGCATATACAGCGGGTGAACTGACTAGAAGAGAAAATAATACCGTTTTATAAATGTTCTTATTCATTACTTAAATTACTCATCTGTTGACTTAAATCACCTATGACATAAGAGCATAATTATACACAGGCAAATGTATTAATATTCCTAAAATTCATAATAATTATGTGATTTATAGTCGGAAATTTACATTTAAGTGTCAGAGTGACGTTTTAAGTAATAGAACAAAGCCGCAATAAAGCGGCCTAATGTTATCTTGGAAAAAGGCATATTAACAACAGCAATCGACTTCCTTTGCACCACATTCATTGCAAGTTACACATGAACACTCAGCTTTCGCTTTATGACAAACGCCACATTCAACACAAGTGCACTCAGTTTTTGTCTTATGACAAACACTGCAATCAGCACAAGTACATTCATTTTGTGGAAGCGCGCAATATTGACATTTCTTATCCATGAAATTCTCCATAAAACCAATAATAAATAAAATTCGAGTTCATTATATACAAGTGAATAATAGAGATACTTCATACTGTCTCAGAACTGCTTCATGTCGCTAATGATTTTGTATTATTTTCAACCAACTTGTCTCATTATTATTACACTAACAATAACTTATCGATTTATTAGTTATTACTTTAAGGCTCAACCTTCACCATCTACTACTCTCGCTTGTAACCCTTTCACCACCTTTCGCCCATAAAAAAACCCAGCCTTATCGACTGGGTTTTTAGCAATATGCTTTCTTACAGCATCAGTAATTAACCGATGTGTGTTTCGTTACGCATGTACTTACGTAGTACTTCAGGGATCATAATACGGCCATCAGCTTCTTGGTTATTTTCAAGAATAGCAACCATAGTACGACCAACAGCAAGACCAGAACCGTTTAGTGTGTGTAGTAGCTCAGGCTTCTTCTCGCCTTTACGACGGAAGCGCGCTTGCATACGACGTGCTTGGAAATCCCACATGTTTGAACATGAAGAAATCTCACGGTAAGTTTCTTGAGCAGGAACCCACACTTCTAAGTCGTAAGTTTTGCAAGAACCAAAGCCCATATCACCAGTACAAAGAACAACTTTACGGTAAGGTAGTTCTAGAAGTTGTAGTACTTTTTCAGCGTGACCTGTTAGTTCTTCAAGTGCTGCCATTGAATCTTCAGGGCGAGTGATCTGTACAAGTTCAACTTTGTCGAACTGGTGCATACGGATTAGACCACGAGTATCACGACCGTAAGAACCCGCTTCTGAACGGAAACATGGTGTGTGTGCAGTCATCTTGATTGGCAAATCTGCTTCATCAGTAATAGTGTCACGCATCATGTTTGTTACAGGCACTTCCGCTGTTGGAATTAATGAAAGCACACGAGGCTCTTCATCGTTCACTTTTTCAGTTAGCGGTTGAGTGTGGAATAGATCTTCACCAAATTTAGGTAATTGACCTGTACCAAATAGGCTGTCAGCGTTCACTAGGTACGGTACATACATTTCTGTGTAACCGTGCTCTTCAGTGTGAAGATCTAGCATGAACTGTGCAATTGCGCGGTGTAAACGAGCAAATTGGCCTTTCATTACAATGAAACGTGCACCAGTGATTTTTACAGCACTTGCGAAATCTAGACCACCAGCCATTTCACCAAGATCAACGTGATCTTTCACTTCGAAGTCATACGCTTTTGGCTGACCCCAACGTGAAACTTCAACGTTCTCTGACTCATCTTTACCCGTTGGTACTGACTCATCAGCAATGTTTGGTAGCATTTGAGTGATAGTATCAAGTTGAGTTTGAAGTTCAGCTAATGCTGTTTTTGCTTCATCAAGCTCAGAACCTAGGTTGCCGACTTCCGCCATAATACGCTCAGCTTCAGCGTGATCACCTTTTGCTTTTGCCTGACCAATCGACTTCGATCGCGAGTTACGCTGTGCTTGAAGCTCTTCTGTTTTTACTTGAAGAGACTTACGTTGCTCTTCTAAGTTGCGTAAAGTTTCTACATCAAGGTTAAAACCACGACGCGCGAGTTTTGCAGCTGTTTCATCCAGCTCAGTTCGAAGTAATTTAGAATCTAGCATGCTAATCCTGTGCTCTTAATAGTCTGAAATGCGCGTTATTTAGGCATTTCTTATTAAAATAGTTGTAGTTGGGAGGCAACCATAACAAATTGTTGCCAATCACTTAACGATACCCAAAAAGCCTTATTATTGGTAGCGCTTTAGCGGGCTTTTTGCATCTAAAGAAGCAAGATAATCCAACTTTTCTGATATTTTTATCTCTAAGCCCCGTTTTGAAGGCTGATAATAAACTCGATCACGAATTTCGCGCGGTAAATACACTTCACCGGGAGCATAAGCACCTGGTTCATCATGAGCATAACGATACCCTTCACCATAGCCCAACTCTTTCATCAGTTTGGTCGGCGCATTACGCAAATGTGGCGGTACTTCAAAATCTGGAAATTCACGCGCATCGGCTTTAGCAAGATTGAACGCAACATACACCGCATTACTTTTGGCTGCACAGGCTAAATACACAATCGCTTGCGCAATAGCACGTTCACCTTCATAGGCACCAACACGGGTATAACAATCCCATGCCGATACTGCCACTTGCATTGCTCGTGGATCAGCATTACCGATATCTTCTGACGCAATGGCTAATAATCGACGCGCAACATACAGTGGATCACAGCCAGCTTGCAGCATTCTCGCAAACCAATACAGCGCACCATCAGCATTAGAACCACGAATAGATTTATGTACCGCAGAAATCATGTCATACCAAAGATCGCCTTTGTTATCAAACCGAGCAACTTTTTCACCGGTTACTTCAGCTAATAACTCCACCGTGATTTGTTTGATGCCCTGCTCATCTTCTTCAGCCATATCAATTAACTGTTCAAGATAATTGAGTGACATTCTTGCATCACCACGTACAAATTCAGCCAATTGCTGTTTTACTTCACCAACAAATTCAAAATCGGTTTCACTAATACCACGCTCTTTATCTGTTAACGCTTGTTCAATCACTTCAAGAATTTCATCATCTTCAAGGGATTTTAATTTATACACCCGCGCACGGGATAACAGAGCGTTATTAAGCTCAAACGAAGGATTTTCAGTGGTTGCGCCAATAAAAGTTACGGTGCCATCTTCGATATGTGGCAAAAATGCATCTTGCTGGCTTTTATTGAACCGATGGACTTCATCAACAAATAAAATAGTCCGCCTGCCTGCCATTTTATTATCACGCGCTTTATCTATCGCCGCGCGAATATCTTTAATACCCGAGGTAACTGCAGAGACACGTTCAACTTCCGCATTGGCATAATTAGCCGCAACTTCAGCCAGCGTGGTTTTACCTGTACCGGGTGGTCCCCATAAAATCATCGAATGCAGATGGCCTGCTTTTAATGCTCGACGTAATGGCTTACCTTCACCAAGAATATGTTGTTGACCAATGTATTCCTCTACCGTTCGTGGCCGCATTCTTGCTGCCAAAGGTCTAAAATCTGAGGAAAAATCTAGGCTGAAATTATTCAATATAATGACTCCCCTAAGACAGAAAAAGGTGGCTCATTCGCCACCTTCTCATAATAATTAATTAGAATAACAATTAGTTACGTTGGTCATCCAACTCCACACCTTTGGGCGGTGTAAAGGTAAATAAACTGGCAGCTGGCGTTGTGCGTTTAAAATCGCTCAAGACATACTGACTACGTTGTCCATCAGTTTCAATCACTGAGAAATTACGTACATCACCTGCTTTTGATACCGTGACCACGAATTTATCCATTGATGATGTTTTATCTTTTGGAGTTAAGGTAAAAGTATCCACTAACTGAGCGACATTATACTTTGACCAATCACTGGCACTATTACGGGTTAACAATACAAATGGTGTTTGCTCTGTGGCGTCTTTAAGCCACATTGCTGTTACTTGCTCAACAAACGGGCTGTAATACCATACAGTTTTACCATCAGAAACCAATAAACTTTCATCCGGTGTTACGGTTTTCCAGCGAAATAAATTAGGGCGTTTAATCGATAAATCGCCAGTACCATTTACTAAAACGTCACCATCAGGGCTGGTGACTTTTTGAGTAAAGTTAGCGCTAAATGCATTCACTTTATCAAGACGGCTACTTAGTACTTGTTGTGGTGTTGCAGCCCATGCACTTGACGCAACCAACATTGGTGCGGCAACTAACATGCTCATTACGAGTTTCTTCATCATATTCGCTAACCTCTTTAGTATTAAACCGCTGTGACAATCTCTATCACAGCGGTTTTATTTACACTTTAGTGCTTACAGCATACGTAGCTATTTATCGCTAGCCATTAATCGAGATGCTGTACTGGTGGCGGCGCTAATACTTCACGGTTAGCATTATGCCCCGGAGCACTCACGATGCCATGTGCTTGTAATTGATCAACAATACGAGCGGCGCGGTTATAACCGATCTTAAAGCGACGCTGTACGCCTGAAATAGATGCTCGACGCGTTTCTGCTACAAAAGCAGCCACCTCATCAAATAGCTGGTCTAAATCATCGTCACCCGATGGTGCTTCACCCGGAAGCAAACTATCGGCACCTTGATCTGTGTTTAAAATGCTATCGATATATTGAGGTCTGCCACGTGCTTTCCAATCGTTAACCACGTTATGCACGTCATCATCAGATGCAAATGCACCATGAACGCGAATGGTATGACTTTGACCTGACGGTAAGTACAACATATCACCCATGCCTAACAATGTTTCTGCACCACCTTGATCAAGAATAGTGCGTGAGTCAGTTTTAGTTGATACAGTAAATGCCATTCGCGTTGGAATATTAGCTTTAATCAAGCCTGTAATTACATCAACAGAAGGACGCTGAGTGGCTAATACAAGGTGAATACCTGCCGCTCGAGCTTTTTGAGCCAAACGAGCAATCAGTTCTTCTACTTTTTTACCCACAACCATCATTAAATCAGCAAATTCATCGACAATCACCACAATACTTGGCATTTTTTCCAATAACGGTGGGTACTCATCCATGGTATCACCCGGTTTCCATAATGGATCATGAATTGGGTGACCAGCTTCTGCTGCTTCTTTAAGTTTAGCGTTATAACCTGCAAGGTTACGTACACCACAAGCCGCTAACACTTTATAACGACGTTCCATTTCACCGACACACCAACGAAGCGCATTACCAGCATCTTTCATGTCAGTAACTACTTCGGTTAATAGATGCGGAATACCTTCATAGATTGATAGCTCCAACATTTTCGGGTCAATCATAATGAAACGACAATCTTCTGGTTTACATTTGTAAAGTAAGCTCAGAATCATGACATTCACACCAACTGATTTACCAGAACCTGTGGTACCTGCAACCAATAAGTGTGGCATTTTACTTAAATCAGCCACAACAGCATCGCCCGCAATATCGTTACCTAAAACGATAGGTAGTGCACCACCAACATGCTGGAATTGCTCACTCGCAACCACTTCCGACATATAAACCGTTTCACGGCTCTTATTTGGCAGCTCTAAACCAATGTAAGGTTTACCTGGAATCACTTCAACCACACGTACTGATGTGGTTGATAATGCACGCGCTAAATCTTTTGATAGCCCAGAAATACGACTCACTTTTACACCAGGGGCAAGGTCAAGCTCATAGCGTGTAATAACCGGGCCTGGATAAATACCTTTAACTTGTACTTTGATTTTATAATCAGCAAGTTTTGATTCAATTAGTGCCGCTGTCGCTTGTAACTCTTCATCAGATGCTTTTTCAACCGTTTTACGTGCTGGCTGTAGTAAATCTAATGTTGGCATTGGTGATGTTGGAACCGGAAGATCAGGCTCTTTTTGCATTAAGAAAGGATTATCTAATCCTGCAAGGTGTGCTTGTTCTTTTTGTTTATCACGAATACGTTTTAGGAAAATTTCCTCGTCTGTTAACCCCTCTTCTGAAGTATCAACAGCCGCAGTCGGTGCAAAAGACGCCGCAACAGGTTCAGCATAGACTTGTGATGCAGTAGGTTGCTCACTAACGACAGCATTAATTACATGCTGTGTTTGCTCATCAACCGCAACAGTAAAATCTTCATCTTTTTCAAGCTCGCGCTCAAGTGCTGAAACAGATAAACCTTGTATCGGTGCCGATTGTTCTACTGGCGCAACATATGGCTGCGGCTCAACTTGTGGCGCAACGTGTTCTACTGGCGCAATATATGGCTGAGGTTCAACTTGTGGCGCAACGTGTTCTACTGGCGCAATATATGGCTGAGGTTCAACTTGTGGCGCAACGTGTTCTACTGGCGCAACATATGGCTGAGATTCAACCTGTGGCGCAACGTGTTCTACTGGCGCAACATATGGCTGAGGTTCAACTTGTGGTGTTGCAGTATCCATTAATGGATCAGCGGCAATAGCGGTTGTTGAATGAATAATCGGAGTTTGTTGTGCTGCATTATAAACCGGCACTTTACGCTCAAAAGAGTGAGCAGCAGACGGTTCTTCATCAGATGAATGCGCATAAGATGATAATAAAGGATCATCTTGTTCGTCATTAACTTCCTGCAAATGCTTGGCATAAGGCATATCAGCCTCAGCTGCAATTTCAGTGGCAAACGGACGCATCATTTCATGTTTATCTGAACGTAATTTATTCAATAGCCAAGTTAGACTTGATAGTGTTTTTTCACCCAATTGATCAACAATTGTTGTCCATGAAACGCCAGTAAATAAGGTGAAGCCAATCGCCCATGCAAACATGAGAAGTAAAGTCGCACCTAAAACATTAAGTAATGGTAACGATATATTAGCGACTACATCACCAATGACACCGCCTGATGAGAAATACCAAATATCATCAAAGTTAAGATCAGCTAAACCACAACTGCTTAAAATTAATAAAATCAATCCTAACCAGCGCGTGCCATAGACCATATAATCCATTGACAGCATTTTGGTTCGACGCTGAAAAACAAACCAGCCTAACGACACTAAAATAATAGGAATAACATAAGCCAGTGACCCAAAAATAAAGAACAGGGTATCTGCGACTAACGCACCAAATGAGCCAGCTTTATTCTGAACGACACCTTCCCAAGCAGTCTGCGACCAAGATGGATCTGCCGGATTAAATGTGACTAACGCTACCATCATATAAATGGCGACTAAAATACTGATGATCAAAAAACCTTCAATAATGCGTTGCCCACCCGATAAACGCATTTTGGGCAGTTTTTTACCTTTAAACTTCCTCAAGAATAACTCCGGTGTTTCTATCAAATTCGAATGTTTTGCCAACAAGCTGATATTTTCAGCGACCAAAGTGACGACTTTGCTGCTAACAACAACGCTACATCCAATACCCAGCCACGTTGTCGGCAAACTCACAAATATAAAGTAAATGTCTTAATGCCATCATTCTATACTAAAAGACCACATTGTCTGTGTTCGTCGCCCTTTAAAATAAAATTATTTTTATATAGTCAGCAATAAAAGCCAATTATCTCAAATGGCTAGTCGTTACTTATTTTAGACGGTCTGCCATCAAATAAATTCATCATTATGTCAATTTGTAGAATCGTTTGGATGATTAATCACCAATTATTATTTTTATAGCGCATAAACAAATACACCCTGAATAACAATCACGTTATTCAGGGTGTATATATTTTTCAATCTTCGATTGCTTAAAGCACAAATATCTAGCGTGTTTTAATAACCAAGTTGTTGCTTTGCTTAACTTCTTCCATAACAACATAGGTACGAGTATCGTTAACACCAGGAAGACGTAGCAAGGTTTCACCAAGCAATTTACGGTAAGCCGACATATCAGATACACGTGTTTTCAACAAATAGTCAAAATCACCAGAAACTAAATGACATTCCTGAATATCTTCTAGTTCTTGTACCGATTTATTAAACTGCTCAAAAACATCTGGCGCACCACGGTTGAGAGTGATCTCAACAAACACAAGTAGTGATGCATCAAGAAACTGTGGGTTTAACAATGCAGTATAACCGCTGATATAGCCTTGACGCTCTAATCGACGTACACGCTCTAAACAAGGTGTCGGTGACAAACCAACACGCTTAGAAAGCTCTACGTTTGAAATTCGACCATCTTTTTGAAGTTCATTCAAAATATTACGGTCTATGCGATCCAATTCCTTGGATGGTTTCTTTTTGGTATCTACCATTTTTTATTCCACCTTCTCACTTCCTTGCAAAAAAATATACTACATCTTATCTATTTTTAGAATCAAATACTCTAATAGTCAAACAATCCGTGATAAATATAAGACGATCATGCTATTTAGTTACGATATTGTTAGATTTTATTTCATACCTATGACTATGACCACCCTCAAATATTTAAGGATTTCACTAGCAGCAGCTCATCAAAAACAAATATTTAACTATGTTGTACCAAAACAAAACGGATTATCAAAGTAAATTAATCATATCAATCCAAATACATTAACATAATTTAACAACTGCGCGTTTTAATCACCTATCTACCTATTACAGCAATAGTTATACAATCATTATTCAAAAATTTAGAATCACAGATATAGGGGGTTTTTCTTAATGAAATTTGTGCTAGATCAAAATAAACACGATCTGACTTTTCACATTTAACACTTCAAAAATACGGCTTGCTACGGTATTTTTGTACTTAATTTAACATTCATTCCTTATGAAAATTGAAACGGTATTAAACGTTTGTCGCCCGTATTTAATAGGACAAGCAAATAATTGATTGTCTCACATCCTCTTCCTTTACGACTGCAATTTACCTACAATCAGTCTTCCATAATAATAATATTCAGCCTGGAGAAAAAATGAGTAACGTAAAACATTGTGAACTACTCATCCTTGGTTCTGGACCAGCCGGTTATACTGCTGCTGTCTATGCTGCACGTGCAAACCTCTCACCAGTAATGATCACAGGTATGCAGCAAGGTGGTCAACTTACGACGACCACTGAAATCGAAAACTGGCCAGGTGATGCTGATGAGCTAACAGGCCCAGCACTTATGGATCGCATGAAAGCCCATGCAGAAAAATTTGAGACTGAAATTATCACTGACTTTATTAGTGAAACTGATTTTAGTCAGCGCCCTTTCCGCTTAAAAGGCGAAAACAGTGAATACACTTGTGATGCGCTTATTATTTCAACGGGAGCTTCTGCAAAATACATTGGTTTAGATTCTGAAGAAGCATTTAAAGGCCGCGGCGTATCCGCTTGTGCAACTTGTGATGGTTTCTTTTATCGTAACCAAAAAGTGGCGGTTATTGGCGGTGGTAACACTGCGGTGGAAGAAGCGTTATATCTATCAAATATTGCTGCAGAAGTTCACCTTGTTCACCGCCGTGACAGTTTCCGCTCTGAGAAGATTCTAATCAACCGTCTGATGGACAAAGTCGCAAATGGTAATATCATTTTGCACACAGATCGTACCCTTGATGAAGTCTTAGGTGACGATATGGGTGTAACAGGTTTGCGCCTTAAAGATACTCAATCAGATGCAACTGAAGAACTTGATGTAATGGGCGTATTCATTGCCATTGGCCACCAGCCTAATACTGCTATTTTTAATGGCCAGTTAGAAATGGAAAATGGCTACATTAAAGTTCAATCTGGTATCCACGGTAATGCCACTCAAACCAGTATTGAAGGTATTTTTGCCGCAGGTGATGTTATGGATCATACCTATCGTCAAGCCATCACATCAGCAGGAACTGGCTGTATGGCGGCCCTGGATGCTGAACGCTATTTAGACGCCCTAGCAGACCAACAATAAGTCACAACAAGCAGCTGTTATACAGTGGCTTTTTTCCTTACAGCAACATCTATCTCAACGGATGTTGCTGTAAGAGCATTTACCATAAATACCGTAATGAAACCTTATTTATATGGATAAACAATTACAACGCGATTTGACCAAATGGTTAAAATCCCAAAGTAAACTCGCCAAACGTTGGATGATGTTCAGCATCAGCTTAGGGTTTATTTCGGGATTATTGCTTGTCGGGCAAGCGGCTTTATTAGCCAATATTTTGCATCAGCTGATCATGGAGCATACCGATAAATACCAGCTTGTTAATCAGTTTGTTGGTCTTATTGTTATCGTAGGTTTACGTGCTTTATGTAGCTGGGGACGAGAAGTTTGTGGTTACCGCTGCGGTGAACAAATTCGACTCCATATTCGTCAACTCATTCTCAACCGCTTACAAAATCTTGGTCCTGCTTATATAAAAGGCAAACCCGCTGGCGTATGGGCAAGCTTAGTGCTTGAGCAAGTAGAAGAAATGCAAGATTTCTTTGCTCGCTATCTGCCACAAATGTCACTCGCGGTATTAATTCCGGTGGTGATTTTAGTGGTGGTATTCCCACTTAACTGGGCGGCTGGTTTAATCTTCCTTATCACTGCGCCGTTAGTCCCCTTTTTTATGGCATTAGTAGGTTTAGGTGCTGCAGATGCTAACCGTCGTAATTTTAAAGCGTTACAACGTTTATCTGGCCACTTTTATGACCGCTTGCAAGGTTTATCAACCCTACGGTTATTTAATCGCGTTGATGCGGAAGCTGAAAATTTAGACGCGGCTTCTCATGTGCTACGTAAACGCACCATGGAAGTACTACGACTCGCCTTTTTATCCTCCGCGGTATTAGAATTTTTCTCAGCAATCTCTGTTGCCATTGTCGCTGTGTATTTTGGTTTCGCTTTCATTGGCGAGCTTAATTTTGGTAACTACGGTATTCCTGTATCACTCTTTACTGGCTTATTTGTATTAGTGCTTGCACCTGAGTTTTATCAACCTCTGCGTGATCTGGGTACCTTCTACCATGCTAAAGCACAAGCCATTGGTGCTGCAGAATCAATTGTTGAGTTTTTAAACATTGAAGCAGATGAAATGAGTGACGGTGATACACCATTACCAAACCCTGATGCAATTCACATAACAGTGACCGATCTTGAGGTATTGAGTCCTGAAGGTCAAATATTGGCAGGCCCACTAAGCTTTACTATTAATACCAAAGAACATGTGGCGTTAATTGGCCCAAGTGGCGCGGGTAAAACCAGTTTACTCAATGCCCTACTTGGCTTTTTGCCTTACCGCGGCAGTATTAAAATAAACGACGTTGAACTCAATCAACTTAAACATGATCAATGGCGTCAAGCGATCAGCTGGGTCGGTCAAAATCCATTATTAGTCCATGGTTCGGTTCGCGATAACATTACATTAGGTAATCCAAATGCCAGTAATGCCGATATCGACCAAGTTACTCGCCAAGCCTACGCTGATGAATTTATTCAACGTCTTGAAAAAGGCTATGAACATCATGTTGGTGATCGCTCAGGTGGCTTGTCTGTCGGTCAAGCACAACGTATTGCAGTTGCCCGTGCAATGTTACAAAACGGCGCTTTCTGGCTACTTGATGAACCCACAGCAAGCCTTGATGCTAACAGTGAACGCTTAGTGCTAGAAAGTTTAGCTATTGCGGTTACTGATCGCACCACACTGATGGTGAGTCACCGTTTAGATCAATTGCATGTTATGGACCGAATTCTTGTTATGGATAACGGTAAATTAGTTCAAAACGGGGCTTTTGATACCATTAGTCACCAAGGTTTATTAGCTGACATGCTCACATCTACTGATAAGAGGGATCTCGATGCATGATTTAATCCCTTACCTTAAACTCTACCGTAAACACTGGTTTGGTTTAACCTTAGGCATGATTTTAGGTTTATTGACATTATTGTCAGCCATCAGTCTATTAACGCTATCAGGTTGGTTTATTGCCGCCTCTGCTATAGCAGGTCTAACTCTGCTTAGTAGTCAAACATTTAATTACATGGTGCCAGGGGCTGGCGTACGTGGCTTTTCTATGGCACGTACAGCCGGGCGATGGGCAGAACGGGTTGTTAGCCATAATGCAACCTTTAAACTACTCGCTGATTTGCGGTTATTCTTTTTCCGTAAACTGACACCATTAATTCCCGGCCGCCATGCTAATTTACGTGATGCCGACTTACTTAACCGCTTAGTCGCGGATGTTGATGCAATGGATCACGTCTATCTGCGTTTAGTTAGCCCACTGATTATCGGTGTGCTAGGCATTGTTATTGTTACTGGCTTTTTAGCTTGGTTTGATCCCACTATTGGTTTTACTCTTGGTGGCATCTTATTGGCTTTAATGATTATTTTACCTATCGTTTTTTATCGTTTAGGTAAACGTAACGGTGAAACATTAACTCATGCCAAAGCAAACTACCGCATTACACTATTAGATTGGATTCAAGGTCACGCTGAATTATTACTGTTTAATGCAGAAGAACGCTACCGTCAGCAAGCAGAAGCAGAACAAGATAAACTACTTGATGCTCAACGAAAAATGGCGGGATTAACGGGTATTGCTAACGGCTTATTAATGGCAGCTACAGGCTGGACATTAGTGATTATCCTGTGGATTGCAGCTAACGGTATTGCAGGGCATGCACCGGATCCGTTTGTGGCAATGGTGGCTTTTACTACCATGGCAAGTTTTGAAATGATGATGCCTGTTGCGGGTGCATTTCAATATTTAGGCCAAACATTATCATCAGCAAAGCGTCTTAATGAAATTATTGAAGCAACACCAGATACGGTGTTTGACCCTCAAGGTTATGACGCAGTAGCCCAAGGTGATATTTGCTTTAGTGACATCAGTTACACCTATTACGGCAGTGATAAACCCGTTGTTAAACACTTATCTCTTGAAATTAAGCAAGGTGAAAAACTGGCCTTACTTGGCCGTACAGGTTGTGGCAAATCAACCTTATTACAATTACTCACTCGCAGCTGGGATCCACAACAAGGATCAATTTCCATTGATGGTATACCACTACCGACATGGAGCGAACCTGCATTACGCAGTGCAATAACCGTTGTAAGCCAGCGTGTCGATATCTTTAATGGTTCACTACGTGAGAACCTTGTATTAGCCAAACCTAATGCTACCGAGCAACAACTTGTGGATGCTCTCAATAAGGTAGGTTTAAGCGGTTTGCTTGATGACAATGGTTTAGATACATGGCTTGGTGACGGTGGCCGACATATTTCAGGGGGGGAACGTCGTCGAATCGGTATTGCACGCGCATTACTTCATGATGCTCCGATTCTGTTATTAGATGAACCAACCGAAGGACTTGATCGTCGAACTGAGCAACAAATATTAAGTTTATTACTTGAGTTTGCCAAAGACAAAACAGTGTTCTTTATTACTCACCGTTTAGTTGGACTCGATAGCATGGATCAAATTTGCTTAATGGATGAAGGTGAGATCATTGAACGCGGTCAGCATCAACAATTGCTGGCTCAAAATGGTCGCTATGCTGAATTATGTCGCCGAATTTAATCAAGCATTAACCCTTTAGAACGAAACTAGCGCCAATAATCCCCGTGATTATTGGCGTTTTTTTTATTTACCGTTAAATGTTATATTGCCACTAGTAACCTTTGACTTGCATGTTATTGATAATAAATGACGATTTATATACCTGAAATTGAACCCTCATCATTACAATTTCCTGATCCAAATACCGCCCTTGCTGATCCCAATGGTCTGTTGGCTTTTGGAGGAGATCTTAGTCCACAACGTCTACGTCAAGCTTACCGTCATGGAATTTTCCCTTGGTATTCACAAGGCGAGCCTATTTTATGGTGGAGTCCAACTCCACGTGGAATTTTTGTTCCACAGCAATTCATCCCCAGTAAAAGCTTACGCAAGTTTATGCGAAAAGCGCCTTATACCATCACCTTAAATCATGCTTGCCATGCGGTGATTCGCCACTGTGCAGAGTCTCGTGGCCCTGAACACACATGGATCACTGAAGCTATGATTGCGGCTTATCAAAAATTACATAATGAGGGTGACTGTCACTCAGTAGAAGTATGGCAAGATCAGCAATTAGTCGGTGGCTTTTATGGGGTTGCCGTAGGGAGTATTTTTTGTGGAGAATCGATGTTTTCCTTGGCTGATAACGCCTCAAAAATTGCGTTATGGTATTTCTGTCACCATTTTTCAAACCATGGTGGCACTCTCATTGATTGCCAAATGATGAATCCACATCTAGCCTCTTTAGGAGCATGCGAATTAAACCGCTCAGCTTTTATTCGCCAATTACATCAACAACGAGATAGTGCCTTACCCGCAGCCTGTTATCACCCTCAAACTTTAGTGCTATAAATGAATTAATGATGAAAGAATTATCCTTACAGCTAGGCCTAACACCAGAAAGTGATTGTAATTACCTACCACAACAACGTGATCAGCTTGGTATTGTAATGGATCAACCGTGGCTAAACCCTAATGGCTATGATCTCTTAATTAGCTCGGGTTATCGTCGTAGCGGTAGTGTTATTTATAAACCCATGTGTAAAAACTGTAATGCTTGTACTCCATTACGGATTAATTGCACTGAATTTACACCATCAAAAAGCCAGAAACGGCAGCAAAACCAACTCAAAAAGCTGCAATGGGAATTTAAACAACAACTCGATCCTAATTGGTTTGAGCTTTATGAGCGCTATATTAATGGTCGCCATGCCAGTGGCTCAATGTTTCCAGCCAATAAAGAACAATTTTTTGATTTTGTTAGTGCACCTTGGATGAACACGGCATTTTTACATCTTTATCAAGATAATCAATTAATAGCTATTGCTGTTACTGATGTTTTTCCTGATTCTCTCAGCGCGGTTTACAGTTTTTTTGAACCTGAGCACAAACTTTCTCTAGGTACATTATGTGTCCTATTACAAGTTGAAGTCTGTAACCAAACACAGCGTCAATGGCTCTACCCTGGCTATCAAATTGATCAATGTCGCGAGATGAACTATAAAATTCGCTTCACGCCACATCAGAAATTAATCAATGGTGAATGGATTTCTTCATTATTATAAAAAAAACAAAGCGGTTAAAATAACCGCAACAACTGATGTTTTACATCTGCTTTTGTTAATTAGCTGAGAAAAAATGGATTAATCGCGAACAAAAGCTGACAAAAACAGCTAGCGAGGGTAAAATTACGTCCTAAACTTTACACTCAAACAGTTTCAAGGCATTATCCAGCCCGATCAAGATGAATGGCTGGTAGCCTAAGAGGATTCAATGGCAAAAGAAGACGTAATTGAAATGGCTGGTACTGTACTAGATACACTACCAAATACTATGTTCCGTGTTGAGCTGGAAAACGGTCACGTTGTTACTGCTCATATCTCTGGTAAGATGCGTAAAAACTACATCCGTATCCTTACTGGTGACAAAGTAACAGTGGAACTGACTCCTTACGATCTAACTAAAGGTCGCATCGTCTTCCGCGCACGTTAATCTTTCTCTAGAAGATTAGTGCTGCAAATAAAGCCCAGCCTATTTGCTGGGTTTTATTTTAGCGAATGACGGTACCAAGAGTCGTAATATAAAAACGCCGCAGATAGTTGTTACTATCTACGGCGTTTTTGTTTATGCAACATACCCTAACAAAGTGCTGTTAGTGGGCAGCTTCCATTTCACTACTGAATTGGAAATCAAGTTCACCATTAATGTAGTCAACACGAACAGAACCACCATTAACCAATGAACCAAACAATAATTCATTCGCAAGTGGCTTTTTAAGGTTCTCTTGAATCACACGCGCCATCGGACGCGCACCCATCGCCTTGTCATAACCTTTATCTGACATCCACTCTCGTGCACGCTCAGAGACTTCCATTGATACACCACGCGCATCAAGTTGTGCTTGTAATTCCACAATAAACTTATCAACCACTTGGCCAATAATGTCTTTTTCTAGATGGTTAAACCAAATAATATTATCTAGACGGTTACGGAATTCTGGCGTAAATACGCGTTTGATCTCTGTCATCGCATCATGGCTATGATCCTGCTGAATAAGACCAATCGATTTACGTACTGTTTCCGTCACACCGGCGTTAGTTGTCATCACAAAAATAACATTACGGAAATCCGCTTTACGACCGTTATTGTCGGTAAGCGTGCCGTTATCCATTATTTGTAATAGTAAATTGAACACATCAGGATGCGCTTTTTCAATTTCATCAAGTAAAACAACGGAGTGAGGATTTTTAATGACGGCATCCGTTAATAAACCACCTTGGTCATAACCTACATAACCAGGAGGTGCACCAATTAAGCGGCTTACTGTATGACGTTCCATGTACTCAGACATATCAAAACGTAGCAGCTCAATACCCATTGTACGTGCTAACTGGACTGTTACTTCCGTTTTACCAACACCAGTAGGACCGGCAAATAAGAATGAACCAACAGGCTTATTATCAGCACTAAGTCCTGCACGGCTAAGCTTGATCGCTTCGGTTAGTACATCAATCGCACTATCTTGACCAAAGACTAGCATTTTTAGACGAGTATCAAGAGATTGGAGTACATCACGATCACTGCTTGAAATTGATTTTTCAGGAATACGCGCCATGCGAGCGATCATCGCTTCAATATCACCGACATTAACCGTTTTTTTACGACGGCTTGCAGGCGCTAAACGACAACGCGCACCCGCTTCATCAATCACATCAATCGCTTTGTCAGGTAAATGACGCTCGTTAATGTATTTGGCTGATAACTCAACCGCGGCACGAATCGCTTTATTGGTAAAACGAACTTCATGGTGCGCTTCATATTTAGATTTCAAGCCCATCAATATTTTAGTGGTGTCATCCAATGAAGGTTCAACCACATCAATTTTTTGGAAACGACGCGATAAGGCACGCTCTTTCTCAAAAATATTGCTGTATTCTTGATAAGTTGTTGACCCCATACAGCGAAGCTTACCACTACTCAATAATGGTTTTAGTAAGTTAGCAGCATCAACTTGACCGCCAGAGGCTGCACCTGCACCAATGATGGTATGGATTTCATCAATAAATAAAATCGCATGTTCTTCTTTTTCAAGCTGCTTCAAAATACCTTTGAAACGTTTTTCAAAGTCACCACGGTATTTTGTGCCCGCTAAAAGAGAACCGATATCAAGCGAGTAAATCACGCAATCTTGAATAATCTCAGGAACTTGACCTTCAACAATACGCCAAGCCAAACCTTCAGCAATTGCGGTTTTACCCACACCCGCTTCACCCACTAATAAAGGGTTGTTTTTTCGACGGCGGCACAAAACTTGAATCGTACGCTCAAGTTCTTTATCTCGACCAATCAGAGGATCAATACCACCCGATTTGGCAAGTTGATTGAGGTTTGTGGCAAAATTCTCAAGTTTGTCTTCGGAGCTTGCTTGTTCGGTACGTTGTTCTTCGTTATTGCCAATCTCTGACGGATTTACATCATCATTATCACTGCCTTTCACCGTGCCATGAGAAATAAAATTCACCACATCAAGACGACTAATATCACTTTTCTTAAGTAAGTATGCAGCATGTGATTCTTGCTCACTAAAAATAGCGACCAATACATTCGCACCAGTAACTTCACTGCGGCCTGATGATTGAACATGGAATACGGCACGTTGTAACACCCGTTGAAAACTCAATGTTGGTTGGGTTTCTCGGCTCTCATCATCCACTGGAATTAAGGGTGTTGTTTGTTCAATAAAAGAATCTAGCTCTTTACGCAACAGCTCAAGATCAGCACGACACGCTAATAACGCCTCTTGTGTGGCTACGTTATCTAACAGTGCCATCAATAAATGTTCTACCGTCATAAATTCATGACGCTTTTCCCTTGCTCGTGCAAATGCACCATTCAGGCTTGCTTCAAGTTCTTTATTTAGCATAAGGCACCTCCCCTAAAAACCACTCAATATGGCGTGCCGGAAAAAGATTATGCTTTTTCCATCGTACACAACAACGGGTGTTCATTTTCCCGAGCGTACATCATTACTTGCGCAACTTTTGTTTCTGCTACTTCGGCAGTGAAAGTGCCACAAATGGCTTTACCTTCATAATGCACCGCAAGCATCAACTGAGAAGCTTTCTCCAGATCCATGGAAAAAAATGTTTGTAACACATCAATCACAAAATCCATCGGTGTATAGTCATCATTATTTAGCACTACTTTATACATCGATGGCGGCTTAACTTGGATTTCTTCTTTATCTAAGACATCAGATTCAGGATTCATCCATTCGTATAACTTACTCATAGTTTTATCTTAGTTCATTAATTCGTGAGCTGGCTATAGCCAAGTTAATAAAAGATTTTATCAAAATGTTACAAAGAATACTTGACTGACTAGTTAATTTTACTACATTGTAAAATATAGTAGATGTAATCTGCATCAAAATCGCATTAGTATGCAATCAAACATTACTCGATAAGCAACTAATGTCAAATGGAACTTGAATGCAAAAAGGATGTATAGCATGGCAACAGGTACAGTAAAATGGTTCAATAACGCCAAAGGATTTGGTTTCATCTGCCCAGAAGAAGGTGAGGATGATATTTTTGCTCACTATTCAACAATTCAGATGGATGGTTACCGAACACTAAAGGCGGGTCAGCAAGTGAACTATGAAGTTCAAACTGGCCCAAAAGGTTACCATGCCAGCGCTATTATTCCCGCTCAAGGCGATGAAGCCAAATAAACCGATCCCGTATTTATTGCACATTAAGAGGTGAGTTGTCTCACCTTTTATTTGTTAACTCGAAGCCAATTTTATAGTAACAGGTACAATATACCAATTACACTTCGACTTCGACAGTCATCTGTTGCGATTAATCCTTCGCATATGCTTTTATGCTGAAAAATCCAACAATCATATAAAATCACTGTTTTTTAAACGCACTAAATTTGAATAAAACACGCATAAAAAAACACCATTGATTGTGATATTAAAAATAAGACTAGAGCGACATTAAATTTAACAAGAAATACACATCACGCTGCAACTATTGCTATCCTATGCCAATTTTAGTTCACTGCCTACACTGGTTAACTTCTATTATTCTCTGTTTGAGAGTTAGCGCACGAGAGTATGATATTTGTTATCTCGTTACTTATAGCCTATCGATACAACTCATCAACAGCACATATAACAGCAATAAAAAAAGCCCAGTAAATACTGAGCTTCATATGTTTTGAACTGCAATAATGATTACATTTGCTCAATCATATCATCTGCAAATTCTGAACATTTACGTAAGTTAGCACCTTCCATTAAACGTTCAAAATCATAGGTTACCGTCTTATTACTGATTGCCGCTTCCATTGAACTAAGAATTAAATCAGCGGCTTCTGTCCAGCCCATATGGCGTAACATCATTTCAGCAGAAAGAATCAATGAACCAGGGTTAACTTTATCTTGGCCTGCATATTTAGGTGCCGTACCGTGGGTTGCTTCAAATAACGCCACACCATCACCAATGTTAGCACCAGGAGCAATACCGATACCGCCCACTTGAGCAGCTAAAGCATCCGAAATGTAATCGCCATTAAGGTTCATAGTTGCAATAACATCATATTCTTCAGGGCGCAGTAAAATCTGCTGTAAGAAAGCATCAGCAATACAATCTTTGATCACAATCTCTTTGCCTGTCTTTGGATTTTTCAATGTCATCCAAGGACCGCCATCTAGTAATTCTGCACCAAATTCTTGTAGAGCGATGTCATAGCCCCAATCTTTAAACGCGCCTTCAGTAAATTTCATGATGTTACCTTTGTGTACTAAGGTTAACGAGTCACGATCATTATCAATGGTGTATTGAATTGCAGCACGTACTAGACGTTTAGTCCCCGCTTCTGATACGGGTTTAATACCGATACCACATTGTTGTGGGAAGCGAATTTTTGTCGCCCCCATTTCTTGCTGTAAAAATTGAATGACTTTATCAGCTTCAGGTGTACCTGCTTGGTATTCAACGCCAGCATAAATATCTTCTGAATTCTCGCGGTAAATAACCATATCGGTTAATTGCGGGCGTTTAACAGGGCTTGGAACACCATCAAAATAGCGAACAGGTCGAACACAAATATAGAGATCAAGCTCTTGACGTAATGCTACATTAAGGGAACGAATACCGCCACCAACAGGGGTTGTTAGTGGGCCTTTAATAGCGACTTTGTATTCACGAATAAAATCAAGAGTTTCTTGTGGAAGCCATGCATCATCGCCGTAAACTTGGGTTGATTTCTCACCCGTGTAGATTTCCATCCACTCAATCTTTCGATCGCCGGCATACGCTTTTTTAACTGCGGCATCAACAACTTTAATCATTGCTGGACTTACATCGATCCCGATACCATCACCTTCAATGTACGGAATAATCGGGGTATTAGGAACAACCAATTTACCTGCAGCATCTACTGTGATTTTCTGACCCGCTGTCGGTATAATTACTTTACTATCCATTTTAAATCTCCTGGCATCCATTTGTTATCATTTTGTAAGAAGCGAGCAAATCATACTTTAAATTTTATCAATACGTCAATTGTGTAATTTTTCACGTATAATAAGGCTGTCCAACTCATCAACTCTTACAACAACGCGTATTTATGAAGCCAAACACCACAAATCGTCAACCTCTTCGTGCCAATAATGAGCGTAGAGCGTCAAGAAAAATAAATAAACCCAAGCGTCCTCGTGGCCCACAAAAAGTTATTTTATTTAACAAACCTTATAACACTTTGACCCAATTTTCAGGTGAACCGGGTGATAGCACCTTAGCGGATTTTATTCCGGTTAAAGATGTTTATCCTGCTGGACGGTTAGATAAAGACAGTGAAGGATTACTGGTATTAACTAATGACGGTATTTTACAAGCGCGATTAACCCAACCACAATCAAAGCAAGCCAAAGTCTATTGGGTGCAAGTTGAAGGCGCGCCAACAGTTGAAGATTTACAGCAATTACGTGATGGCGTGACATTAAAAGATGGCCCGACATTGCCCGCTGGCGTTGAAGTGATCGAATCACCACAAATATGGGAGCGTACTCCCCCAATTCGTGAACGTAAAAACATCCCAACAACATGGCTTGCGATTACATTACGTGAAGGCCGCAATCGCCAGGTGCGCCGTATGACAGCACATATTGGCTTTCCAACATTACGTTTAATTCGCTATCAAATGGCACAATGGACGGTGGCAGATTTAGCGCCGGGAGAATGGAAAGAAATTACGCTTCCAAGTCCAAACCTAGCATAATTATCCCTTCACGCCATTCGCGCTCTGTGTCTAACATTGGAGCGCACTATTCCCTTTCATGCTGCAAAACTATTTTCCTCAACAAAAAACTACACATTTTTGGTTACATCCTCTATGATTGCGACAAATAGCAAACGTTTGCTATTTGATTTCATCAAGATAGTAATAATAAAAAATCATGGCCATTCTTAATCTATACCTCAGTTTTTAAATGTTTTTTTTTATTATCTTGGTTTTTATTTATACCGTTACCATCGTTAATCATTATTTATTGAAGTGTGATTCTGCTCTCGATCTGTTTCAGGCGCTGGGTTTCTGTTAGAATTACGCCCTTAACACTAAATTAGCGACAGTAGAGAAATATGTCTGATAACAGCCAAAAGAAAGTCATTGTCGGCATGTCCGGCGGCGTAGATTCATCGGTATCCGCTTACCTGCTCCTTCAACAAGGTTATCAAGTTGAAGGCTTGTTTATGAAAAACTGGGAAGAAGACGATAACGACGAATACTGCTCTGCTGCAGAAGATCTCGCTGATGCACAAGCGGTATGTGACAAACTTGGTATTACGCTGCATACCATCAACTTTGCAGCTGAATACTGGGATAACGTGTTTGAATACTTCCTTGCTGAATATAAAGCAGGCCGTACGCCAAACCCAGATATTCTGTGCAACAAAGAAATCAAATTTAAAGCCTTCCTCGAATTTGCAGATGAAGTGCTGGCTGCCGACTATATTGCAATGGGCCACTATACCCGTCGTAGTTTCCCAACCGTTGAAGGTGAAAAACCTCAAATGTTGCGCGGTGTCGATAACAACAAAGATCAAAGCTACTTCCTATACACATTAGGCTACGAGCAAATCGCCCGCAGCTTATTCCCTGTTGGTGAACTTGAAAAACCAGAAGTGCGCCGCATTGCCGAAGAGCAAGGTTTGATCACAGCAAAGAAAAAAGATTCAACTGGCATTTGCTTTATCGGTGAGCGTAAATTTACTGAGTTTTTAGGTAAATACCTACCCGCTCAGCCGGGTAAAATTGAAGTGGCAGATACAGGCCTTGTTATCGGTGAACATCAAGGCTTGATGTACCATACATTAGGTCAACGTAAAGGTTTACATATTGGTGGTCAAAAAGGCGGTAATGGCCTTGAAGATGCATGGTATGTCGTTGATAAAGATCTAAAGCGTAATGTGCTTATTGTGGGCCAAGGTAAAGATCATCCTCGTTTAAAATCAAACGGTTTGATTGCCTCTCAGTTGCATTGGGTTGATCGTCAACCTATTCGCGAGACAATGGCATGTACGGTAAAAACACGTTACCGTCAGCAAGATCTTCCTTGTACTGTCATTCCAATGGATGATGAAACTATTAAAGTGATTTTTGATGAGCCTCAAATTGCAGTAACGCCGGGACAATCAGCTGTGTTCTATAACGGTGAAATCTGTCTTGGTGGCGGCATTATTGAAGAGCGAATTTAAAGGAGTTTTTGCGCGTGGCTTACTCTATTTATGATCGAACGATTGCGTTTGCTGGTATGTGCCAAGCAGTCAAATTAGTTCAAGACGTTGCCCGTAATGGCAATTGCGATTCAGCAGCATTAAGCACAATGCTCAATAGCATTATGGCAACAGATCCAGCCAACACCGTAGGTGTCTACGGCAGCGAAGCTGATCTACGCATTGGCTTAGAAGCTATGGTGCGTGATATTGATGGTTCATCATCTGGCAGTGAAATAACACGTTACCTTGTAGGTGTTATGGCACTGGAACGTAAACTATCGGCTCGTCGCGATAGCATGGCACAACTGAGTGATCGTGTTGACACATTGAAGCGCCAAACGGTCCATTTTGAACTACTTGACGAACAAATGTTGAGTAATATTGCCAGTATTTACCTGGATATTATCAGTCCACTAGGACCTCGTATTCAAGTGTCTGGTACGCCTGCGCAATTACAATTGCCTCATGTTCAGCATCGTGTTCGTGCATTGCTACTTGCTGCCGTTCGTAGTGCTGTACTTTGGAACCAAGTCGGCGGTAAACGTCGTCATTTATTATTTGGTCGTAAGCAAATGCTAGAACAAGCAAAAATATTGCTCGCTCGAAACTAAATTAACGCATTGCTAACTTCAATTCAGCCTGAAATATCAGGCTGAATATTAATTTTGTTTTAACTCTCATACACCAGGAGAAATCAACATGGAACTGTCAGCACTGACAGCTGTTTCCCCAGTAGACGGCCGCTACGGAAGCAAAACAAGCGTATTACGCAGTATTTTTAGTGAGTTCGGTTTACTAAAATACCGTACTATCGTTGAGATCCGTTGGTTACAAAAATTAGCTGCTACTGATGCTATCGTGGAAGTTCCTGCGTTCAGCGCTGAAGCAAATGCATTCTTAGATAGTATTGCTGCTGAGTTTAGTGAACAAGATGCGCTACGTATTAAAACAATTGAGCGTACAACAAACCATGACGTAAAAGCGGTTGAATATTTTCTAAAAGAAAAAGTAGCTGAATTACCTGAACTCCATGCGGTTAATGAATTCATCCACTTTGCATGTACTTCAGAAGATATCAATAACCTTTCTCATGCGCTGATGCTGACTGAAGCACGTGAAAAAGTAATGCTACCAGAAGTACGTAATGTTATTGATGCGATTAAAGCACTTGCTAATCAATTCCGTGATATTCCAATGCTTACCCGTACCCACGGCCAACCAGCATCTCCATCAACAATGGGGAAAGAAATGGCAAACGTGGCGTACCGCATGGAACGTCAATATAAGCAAATCGAAAACGTTGAAATTCTAGGTAAGATCAATGGCGCAGTGGGTAACTACAACGCTCACCTATCTGCTTACCCTGATATCGACTGGCATCAATACAGCGAAGAATTTGTCACTGCGCTAGGGATTACATTCAACCCTTACACAACACAAATCGAACCACATGATTACATCGCAGAATTATTTGATGCGTTTGCTCGCTTCAACACTATCTTGCTTGATTTCGATCGTGACATTTGGGGTTATATTGCTTTAGGCCACTTTAAACAAAAAACAATTGCTGGCGAAATTGGTTCTTCTACCATGCCACATAAAGTTAACCCAATCGATTTTGAAAACTCAGAAGGTAACCTTGGCTTAGCAAATGCTATCTTTGGTCACTTAGCACAGAAGCTACCAGTTTCTCGCTGGCAACGTGATCTCACTGACTCAACTGTTTTACGTAACCTTGGTGTAGGTTGTGGTTATGCAATCATTGCTTACACATCAACACTTAAAGGTATTAGCAAGCTTGAACTTAATCAAGAAGCTCTTGCTGCTGAATTAGACCGTAATTGGGAAGTACTTGCAGAGCCAGTGCAAACCGTTATGCGTCGTTACGGCATCGAAAAACCTTATGAGAAGCTAAAAGAGCTAACTCGTGGCAAGCGTGTTGATGGCGAAGGTATGCGTACATTCATTGATGGTTTAGAATTACCTGAACATGAAAAAGCACGTCTTAAACTTTTAACGCCGGCTAACTATATTGGCGACGCAGTTAAATTAACCGATAATCTATAACTCAGTCATAGATTATAATTAATGAAATAAGGACGTTATTTAATAACGTCCTTTTTTATTAACGGTACACTGATAATTTATTGACGGTTTGTTGACGCTATCAATATTATTTTATCTTATACTTCTCTTCATTAATTAATAGTATCCGTTATAGTAAATATTTATAGCATTATTATTTATAAATAACATATTCACCCAACGCCAAAACAACGCCTTAGAGATATATAAAAAATAATAAATAGTTCGTTGTTTATGTTTTTATTGTTTTCATAACTCTTCAGGAGCATCTTAGATCTGTTTTTGCTATTTTAATTATGATAATTAAAAAATAAAAATAGTGGAGCTCTTTCATCGTGACTATCAAACGTCCTTCAATCTCGTTATATAGCATTGTACTAACGACGTTATTTATAGCTATAGGTTTCGTGACGTTAGCACTTACTTCACAGACAATTGGCCGCCAGTTATTTAAATATAATCTCGAATCATTTGAACATAAGCGAAGTAACAACTACTTACAAAGCATTCAATCCACTGCTGTTCTACTTGATAATCTACAATATCACCTGTCCTATACCTGTGATAATGAAGATATATCAGAGCTTGAACGAACAAGCTATTATTCATCAAATATTCGTAATATCAGCCTTACAACTAATTCAGGTAAAGTCTGTGGCGATCGCACCAATCTTAGTCAGATGTATGGTTCTCCAACTAAAAAAATTCAATTGAATCGCAATCTAACAATGGTCGCGAATGAAAATAATACCGAATCTATCCTTCAATATAGTAAGAAGTTTGTTGGTGGTACTATTACTGTTGATATCGAAAAGCAACCCACCGATATATTATTAGCCAATGCCTGTAATAAATGCTGGATCCAGACGATAGAAAGTGGCGACATTACCCTATATACCAGTAATACAGAAAATGCATCCCAGACTCGGTTTAAACAACCAACAGTAAAACATCGCCCCTTAAATAAGGAGATAGAGCCTATTTTATCAATGCCTTTTTATAATAGTGCATTGATAAAATATTATGTTACACCACAAGTTATTACTGACTACCGTGCTCAAATCAAACCCTTTTTATTACTGATATTAGGTGGGTTAATTGTTATCGTCTTAGTGATGTTACACCGTCGCTATCGCAGCACGAGTATTATTAAATATTTAATACTTAATGCAATCAAACAGAATAACTTAGTGCCTTATTACCAGCCAATTATTGACGCAGAAAAACATTTAACTTGCGGTTATGAGGTGTTGATTCGCTGGGAGACAAAGAAAGGTAACGTAATCTTACCTGATGAATTTATTCCTCAATGTGAAGCAAATGGTGTTATTACACCACTAACCTTTCAATTAATTAATACAGTGGCACGTGATATTCATAAATTAGAGGTAATACATGGCAAAACACTGCCTTACTACTTCAGTATTAATATCAGCGCGAGCGTATTGCAAGACCCAGAACTTATTGATATTACACGTTCAGCATTAGCTCACTATCATATTGCAGCTCATAATATAGCTTTTGAACTAACAGAGCGAACTCCAATAGATAATATTGAGCAAGCAGAATTAAACTGTCAAAAGCTAAATGCAATGGGAATTCAAATTAAGCTCGATGATATTGGAAATGGTCATAATGACTTACTATCACTACAAAAATTACAAGCGACGACGATTAAAATAGATAAAGTATTTATTGATGATATTAACTCATTATCCGCAAATACTATCATTAAATCATTAGTCGCATTTGCAGAAAAAGCAGAAGTAGAAGTCATTGCTGAAGGCGTTGAAACACAACAACAGGCTGATATTTTACTTGATATTGGTATACGCTATCACCAAGGTTTCTTATATAGCAAACCAATGCCATTTAACTTGTTAACTAACGATAAACATTTTCATGTCTAAAATAGAGCATCATATTTTACAAAAAAACGATTCTGAGCGAAAATTTAATCATTTTTTTTGCAAAAATAAAATCGTTAAAAAAACAATTATTATTTTATGTAACATACTAATATTAATAGGGTTGCTAACTATTGGTATTCGTAATGATGTACATGAAACAAAACTATACGTTCAAGAAAATTTAAATCAAATAAAAAAATCCATGAATACGTTAGCATTTCGAAATCAGCGTTATGCTAGCACAGTAACAAAAGCAATTAATGAGTTAAAAAATCAAGAATTGCAGGCTTTAGTTACTATACATTATTACCCTCAATTAAAAGAATTTGGTTTCAATCGTGGTATCTATTCCGATAATCTCCTTAACGGAACTTTACTTGGCCCAGGACAGCCGAATGAATATATCCAAAATGATACCCATATTTTTGCTTTGCTTGATGATCTGTGGGCTGAACAGCAACACCATGCAATTACTTATAATTATTATTATATCTCTCATGCATTGGAGTATTTTTACCTCTCATCAAAATCAAATGCAATTAATTTTAATGCCACTAAAAAGTTTTTTTCATCGCCAAAATATCAAGATCAGCGTTCGGAGTCTCAGCCTGTAACATCATTATATAATGGCTTTTATTATACGGCGCCTTATCTTGATTTTTTCTCTAACCGCATGGTTATTACGATTAAATCACCCGTTTATAATAAAGATCAGGTCGTCGGTGATATTGGGGTTGACATTCCTGTTAAATCATTGTTATCGTCAATCACCTTACCTAATAAATTAAAATCTTCATTAAATTTATATCTATATGATGTTAATAAGGAAAAGAGGATTGATATTTATAAAGGATATAAATCAACCTTGTTGCCAGCAATAGAGGTTTATACTCGTTTAAGTAATAATATTCTGATACACGCGAATATTTCATCAGCGTTTTTTATTTCTTTTGCTATCCAAATTATAACGTTTGGAGTGCTTATCTTGATCACGCTAAATTATATGAATGCCACTTTACGAAAATATAAATATCAAAAACAATATTATCAATTAGAGGCATATACAGATCAATTAACAGGATTATTCAACCGTCGAGTGCTTGATACCGTTATCCAAGAAACACTCGAAGAAAATAGAAAAATAAATAAACCAATCTCAATAATTGTTTTTGATGCCAATGATTTTAAGACAATTAATGACACTTATGGACATGATATTGGCGACTTAGCATTAAAACATATCTCATCAACCATTAGCGATATAACACGCGATAGTGATATTTGTATTCGACTCGGTGGTGATGAGTTTTGTATTATTTTACCCAATGCCGATTTAGAACAAGCCTTACTAATGGCAGATCGCCTTGAGTTAGCTATTTTTAGCGGCTATTTTTGTCATTATCATATAAAAGTAGCGATCTCTACTGGTTGTACGGTGATTAAAGCTAATGAAAACTTACATGATGCATTAGTACGTGCTGATAAAGCGTTATATCAAAATAAAAAAAATAAATCTGAAAATAGAAAAGCCCTACAACAACAGTTAAAAAATTATGTTTTTAAATCTCCGCCCTCTTTTTCGAAAAAAGAGTAACGCTCACATAGTCAATTAAAGCGTTACTCATATTTTTTCCTTTAAATTTGTAAGCATGAAACAGCATGTTGGTGAGTGCCTACTAATATCGGTTTTTCTTGGGCGCAAAGAGCAACAGCTTTAGGGCAACGAGTACGGAATACACATCCCGATGGTGGATTCATTGGTGATGGTAAATCCCCCTCTAACAATTCAATCTGTTTATTACGTTCTAATTCGGGATCAGGAACTGGCACCGCAGACATTAATGCTTTGGTATAAGGATGCTGAGGATTAGCAAATAATGTTTTACTATCTCCCATTTCAACAGCATTACCTAGATACATAACTAAAACACGATCAGAAATATGCTTAACAACTGATAAATCATGAGCAATAAAGATTAAGCTTAATCCCATCTCTTTTTGTAATGATTTAAGCAGATTCACTACCTGTGCTTGAATTGATACATCAAGTGCTGAAACAGGCTCATCACAAATAATCATTTTTGGTTTTAAAATGAGTGCTCGTGCAATACCAATTCGCTGACATTGCCCACCAGAAAATTCATGTGGGTAACGGTTGATAACATTTGGTAATAACCCTACCTTAGTCATCATTGCTTGCACTTGTTGCTTTACTTCATCGGCACTTAATTGGCTATAAAATGCTTTTAACGGCTCAGCAATAATTTCACCAACCGTCATACGAGGATTAAGTGATGCTAATGGGTCTTGAAAAATCATTTGAATCTGTTTTCGTTTTTCCCGTAAAGCACTGTGATTTAACTTTGTGAGATCTTGTCCTAACCACACCACTTGGCCATCCGTCGCTTCGACCAAACCAATAATAGCGCGAGCAAATGTTGATTTACCACAACCTGATTCGCCAACAACACCTAACGTTTCACCTTCATAAACACTGACATTAATGCCATCAACGGCTTTTAATTTTGTTGGTTGACTCCAAGGCCATGCCGATTTAGACGCAATACTAAAATGAACTTTTAGATTAGTAATATTCAATAATACTTTCTTTTCCGTCGTCATTACTATGCTCCCATATCAGCAAAACAAGCACGTAATCTATCTTGTGCAAATGGCATTAATATTGGTGATTCTTGCTTACAACGCGACAATACGCGATGACAACGCTCTTGATATGGACACCCAACAGGCAGAGATAATAGGTTGGGTGGATTTCCTGGAATCGTTGGTAAATCGTCACCTTCGGTATCCAAGCGAGGAATGGCGCGTAACAACCCTTCGGTATATGGATGGCTCGGACGATAAAAAATATCATTAATATCACCATATTCCATGGTCCTTCCAGCGTACATCACTAATACTTTGTCACAGCTGCCCGCAACCACACCAAGATCATGGGTGATCATAATGATCGAGGTATTAAAGTCGGACTTAAGATCATTTAATAATGTCATAATCTGAGCTTGAACGGTTACATCAAGTGCTGTTGTCGGTTCATCAGCAATCAACAACTTAGGACGACATAATAACGCCATTGCAATCATAACCCGTTGACGCATACCACCAGAAAACTCATGAGGATACATAGTGATACGTTGACGTGCTTCTGGAATTTTAACTGCATCCAACATTCTTACGGATTCTTCAAACGCTTGAGATCTACTCATGCCTTTATGCAGCATTAGTACTTCCATTAACTGCTCGCTAACCTTCATATAAGGGTTGAGTGACGTCATTGGATCTTGGAAAATCATCGCTATTTGTTCTGCACGAATACGGTTTAATTCTTTTTCGGATAAATTTAAAATCTCACGACCTTCAAATTTAGCACTACCACTAATAATGCCGTTTTTAGCCAATAACCCCATGATTGCAAATACAGTTTGGCTTTTGCCTGAACCGGACTCACCTACAATACCTAAAGTTTGCCCCTGCTCTAACGAAAAATTGAGATCATTAACAGCAGTAACATTGCCATCAGGCGTGGTAAATTCAACTCGTAAGTCTTTAATTTCTAACAAACTCATACTACTTCCTTGTTATCAACAATAAGCGCCGTACATTCACTTTGGTTATTATTTATTATCAAGTAAATGATATTGGCGATACCTATTTTTATCTATCTTTAGGATCTAACGCGTCACGTAAACCATCACCAACATAGTTAAAACAGAACAAGGTGATTACCATAAATCCCGCGGGGAATAAGAGCTGCCAAATAGCGACTTCCATTGTTTGTGAGCCTTCATTTAATAATGCTCCCCAACTCGTCATCGGTTCTTGCACCCCTAATCCGAGGAAACTTAGGAATGATTCAGTTAAGATCATGGCTGGGACTAATAATGTTGAATAAACAGCCACAATACCGAGTACGTTTGGCACAATATGACGAGTAATAATCCGCCAGCGACTAACACCACAAACATGCGCCGCTTCTATGAACTCTTTACCCCGCAATGACAAGGTTTGTCCACGAACAATACGTGCCATATCCAGCCAAGAAATAGCACCAATGGCGATAAAGATCAGCATGATATTACGACCAAAAAAGGTCACTAATACAATCACAAAAAACATAAACGGAATGGAGTACAATATTTCCAATATACGCATCATGACTCGATCGGTTTTTCCACCAATAAACCCTGATGCGGCACCATAAAGCGTACCAATAATCACTGCAACTAAAGCACCTAATAATCCCACCATCAGTGAAATACGGCCACCAATTAAGGTACGTGTATAAAGATCGCGTCCCAGACTGTCAGTTCCAAAAAAGTGTCCTTCAGCACCTAATGATGGCGCGGCATGCAACGCATACCAATCAGTATCATCAAATGCATACTGGCTCATCATTGGGCCAAATATTACCGCCAGTGTAATTAATCCTAAAATCACTAGCGAGACCATTGCCGCTTTATTACGAAAGAAACGTGAACGGGCATCTTGCCATAAACTACGGCCTTCTATTTCAAGGTTTTCGGAGAATTTCTCAAGAGCCTCGACATTATCTTTTTTTGTTAAAATCATAATTATCAGCCTCTTAATAACGAATTTTAGGATCAATCATCGCTAATACAATATCGACAATAGCATTGAAGATAATCGTTAACGAACCAATCAAAATCGTAACACCAAGCACTAATGAGTAATCACGATTAAAGGCAGCATTAACAAACAACTTACCAATACCTGGCAGACCAAAAATTGTTTCAATCACAACAGAACCTGTAATAATGCCGACAAAAGCAGGTCCCATGTATGACACCACAGGTAACAATGCAGGTCGCAATGCGTGTTTTAAAATAATATGGCGGTAACTTAATCCCTTCGCTCGTGCTGTACGAATAAAGTTACTGTTTAATGTCTCAATCATACTGCCACGCGTAATACGAGCAAATGTCGCAACATATAATAATGCCATTCCTAGCATTGGCAGAATAACAAACTTGAGCGATCCATCTTGCCAACCACCAGCAGGAAGCCATTGTAAATTAATCGCAAAGATATAAATCAAAACGGGTGCGAGGATAAAGGAGGGCATCACTACCCCAGCCATCGCTGTAGACATAATGGTATAATCAAGCCACGTATTCTGTTTTAACGCAGCGAGAGTACCAACGGAAACCCCCATTACGAGCGCAAAAATAAAAGCAAAACAACCTATTTTTGCTGATACAGGTAACGCTTTAGACACTAATTCGTTAACTGTAAAATCTTTATATTTAAATGATGGGCCAAAATCCCCTTGAACAATATTGCCTAAATACGTCGTATATTGCTCAAATACGGGTTTATCTAGACCATATTTTGCTTCGATATTAGCGAGAACTTCCGGCGGTAAAGGGCGATCTGAAGTAAATGGGTTACCGGGAGCGAAGCGCATTAAAAAAAATGAGATAGTGATCAATACCAACAGTGTCGGTATCGCTTCAAAAATCCTTTTAGCAATGAATTTAATCATATAAAGCTACCGTATTAGTTGTGCAAGCGAGGGCTGCCTTTATTATCAAAGGCAGCTAATTATTATGATGACAAAATTATTTAGCGATGAAATACAGATCTTTAGAGTAGATATTATCTTCTGCATTCTTCATTGGATAACCGCCTAATTGTGGGTTCACTAATCGCGCATTGACGTAGTGATAAATAGGCATAATTGGCATATCTTGCGCTAAACTTGCTTCTGCGCGCTTGTAATCAGCAGCACGTTCAGCGGCTGTTGGAGCAAGGATTGCATCATCAATCGCTTTGTCATAATCAACACTGGCATACTTAGGGTAGTTCTGTGAGTGACCAGTACGCATAATCGCTAAGAAGGTCGATGCTTCGTTATAATCACCACACCAACCTGCTCGCGAAACATCAAAGTTACCTTGACGCTTACTGTCTAAATAACTTTTCCACTCTTGATTTTCAAGTTGCGCTTCAACACCTAAGCCTTTTTTCCACATTGATGCAATCGCAACTGCAATTTTTTTGTGGTTCTCAGAGGTGTTATATAGCACCTTAAATGTCAGTGGATTATTTTGGTCATAACCTGCTGCAGCTAATAATGCTTTTGCTTTTTCTAGACGCTGTTTTTGATTTAATTTAGCGTAGTCTGGCATATCAACATCAAGGCCATTCGTCGCTAACGGCGTGAAGTTATACGCAGGTGTTTCGCCTTTACCAACAATAAATTTCGCTAACACATCACGATCAATAGCATAAGATAAAGCTTTACGTACATCACCATTATTAAATGGCTTACGTGCAGTATTAAACTCATAGTAATAAGAACATAAGTAAGGTGTTACTTTTACATCTTGCGGATACTCTTTAGTTAACCGTTTGAAATGCTCATTGGGCATTTCGTAAGTCATATCTACTTCACCGGCAAGGAAACGGTTCATTGCAGCAACTTGGTTTTCAATCGGTAAAAATGTAACTTGGTTAATTACCGTCTCTTTATTATTCCAATAATTAGTATTGCGGGTTAATACAATACGCTCGTTTACAACCCACTGATCTAACTGGTAAGCACCATTTGAAACGTAATTGCCTACTTTAGTCCATTGATCACCAAACTTTTCAACCGCCTTTTTATTAACAGGCTTCATTGAGGTATGCACCAACATCGCGGCAAAATAGGACAGTGGTTTTTCTAATGTCACTTTTAATGTATGAGCATCAACAGCTTCGACACCTAATGTTGCTGGTGATTTCTTACCTGCAATAATATCTGTCGCATTAGCCATGGTAGTCATATCAAGGTATGACGCATAAGGTGATGCTGTTTTAGGATCGGCGAGACGACGCCATGTATAGACAAAATCATCCGCAGTAACAGGATCACCATTTGACCATTTTGCATCGTCACGTAGTTCAAAAATCCACGTTTTATTATCCGTTGTCTGCCATGATTTTGCGACGCCAGCCACTAGATTGCCATCCGCATCTTGATTAACTAAGCCTTCAAGTAAATCACGAATAACATTTGATTCAGGGACACCTGATACTTTTTGAGGGTCAAGAGATTCAGGTTCAGTACCATTGGCACGAACGAGCTCTTGTGTGTTAGCTAATTTAACATCAGCGGGAACTTGTGCTGCAAAAATTGAAAAAGAAGGAAGGGCAACAGCGAGACCAGCACCAAGTAACAAAGCTTGAGTAATTTTATTCTTATACATGCATTAACTCCAATACATCAATTTATAACGTCCATGACATTTTCAGCCGGTCATATTGATTACTGACAAAATAGTTATTCTCAATCCTAGAGAACAACTATCAAACCGAAGAATTGTCTAAAACATTAACAGGAGTTATATTAATTTGCCACAAACAGACAAATAAAACACATTTCATACTGCACATTTGGTTAACAACCACCAACATTAACTAGATCAATCTCACATTTATAGTTAATTACACCTATAATCATTAAGGTTAAAGCTATTAATATTAGTAAAAATGGCTCATTTGGCCTTTTTTAAGGTTATAATTTGTACATCAATTCAGAATCAGAATAAAAAACCACTTAAACCCAGCATTACCGAGCATAAAATAAACACTAGCATTACAAACTAGATACAAAAAGAAGCATAAAAAAAGGCACTACCTGAGTAATGCCTTTCCATAATAATGACGCATAATGCTTACTTACTTTCGCTATCTAATTCAATTAGCTGCTTATCTTGGCTTACCGCCTGCTCTTTTTGTTCGAGTAATAGCTGCTCTTCACTATCATGGTTGTTATCATTTATTCCAATATCAGCCATCATTTGCTTGATTCGTTTACAAGGTATACGTTTATGCATTATTAACCTCTCCGCTGTTAAATGATGCTAGTAGACCGTTACTACTTCTTCAACTGTTTGGCCTTACACCAGCTAAATAGTGTTTTCCTTCATTTCCACCATTTAAATATGGCACATAAATAACAACTTCACCGCGTCATTTACCAAATCGTCGCTTATTAATAACAAAAAGATCTTAAAAAAGTAACAGATAGATTATTTTAATAAACAATATCATAAGCTGGTAAGGATCCTATAATTTAGCTAATAAGCTCGCTACAATTTAACCACTAAGAAATATATCCTGTTCTAACGTCAATTTCTTAGTAATACCTCTGTCATTTCATACAGTGAGAATAAGAGTAAAATTATGAGACCTACAGGCTGCATTTCACGACCAAGTCCATCCCGTTTTCGTACGAGTTATGTTCCAACGACCACCGCAAATCGAGATAAGAATAAAAATAAAAAATAATCTTTATCGTTAACACTTACCTATAAAAAAAGGAGCTACAATTAGCTCCTTTTTTATATAAATCAAAATATTACAGCTACCATCTATCAGCCGCTGAATTGTCTGTTTCTCGAGCATCAACCCAACGATTTTCTGATGGTGTTTGCTCTTTTTTCCAAAATGGCGCTTTGGTTTTCAAGTAATCCATAATGAATTCACAAGCCTCAAATGCTGCACCACGGTGAGCACTTGTAACCCCAACAAAAACAATTTGATCACCTAAATCAAGATCACCCACACGGTGAATCACACGTGTTTGTAATAATGGCCAACGACTACGTGCTTGCACAATAATTTCTTGCAGTGCTTTTTCTGTCATACCAGGATAATGCTCTAGAGATAACCCAGTAACCGCATCGCCTTGGTTAAAATCACGTACTTTACCAATAAACGTAACAACAGCACCCGCTTCATTACCTTCAGCAAGTTTCGCGTATTCTTCGGCAACAGAAAAATCATCATGTTGTACTGAAATCATATTAACCCCCTGTAACGGGAGGAAAAAAGGCAACTTCATCACCGTCTTTAATAACAGTATCTAATCGACAAATAGTTTGATTAACTGCAACTAATAATTTGCCTGACTCTAATGCTAACTGCCACTTATCACCGCGACTTAGCAAGGCTTGACGTAAATCATCTGCCGTTGCAAATTCTGCAGCAACTTCAATCTTATCAACACCAACTAACTCTTTAATTTGAGCGAAAAACAATACATTAATCATGCTTCTGCCTTAAAGTGACCCGATTTACCGCCCGTTTTTTCAAGTAAACGGACCTGACTAATAACCATGTCTTTTTGAACAGCTTTACACATATCATAAATGGTTAATGCCGCAACAGATGCCGCCGTTAATGCTTCCATTTCTACACCAGTTTTACCGGCAAGTTTACAACAAGACTCAATACGAACTTTATTTTCAGTCGGTATTGCTTGCAATTGGACTTCAACTTTCGTCAGTAATAATGGGTGACATAATGGAATTAAATCCCATGTTTTCTTTGCCGCTTGAATGCCGGCAATACGCGCTGTTGCAAATACATCACCTTTATGATGCTGGCCTGAAACTATCAATGCTAGTGTTTCAGGTGCCATGTGTACAAACGCTTCTGCACGCGCTTCTCGTACTGTTTCAGCTTTTGCCGAAACATCGACCATGTTAGCTTCGCCTGAAGCATTAATATGGGTAAACTGATTCATTCTATATTCCCAATAAAAGCAATAATGTAAACTCAATCAAGCCTATAATGCCGATTGCTTATTTATTATTTATAATCATTCTTCGTGCTATCTAGCCGCCAATTGACGCCAAATTTGGTGTCATGCCCGTTTTCCCCTCATCAAGGAAATGACTCACCGCTTTTGTGTTTAAACTGGCTTGAATACGCTCAATAAGTTGTGGTTGCTGACTATCATCAGCTAACAAATCGCGTAATTCCACACCATCTTCACCAAAGAGACATAGGTGTAATTTACCTTTAGCTGAGATACGAAGACGATTACAGCTTTCACAAAAATTCTTTTCATACGGCATGATAAGGCCAATTTCACCAATATAGTCAGGGTGATAAAAAACTTGTGCAGGGCCATCATTATTGTCTTTTACTTTTAATAACCACCCATTAGCAATAAGGTGATTACGAATACTCACACCAGAAACATGATGTTTACTAAAAAGACTGTCCATTTCACCGGTTTGCATCAACTCGATAAAACGTAATTGAATTGGGCGAGTTTTGATCCACTCTAAAAACTTTGGTAGTTCTTGAGAATTAAGATCTTTAAGTAGTACCGTATTAATTTTAACCTGTTCAAAACCAGCATCAAAAGCGGCATCAATGCCTTCCATTACCTGATGAAACATATTTTCACCGGTAATTTGGTAGAACATCTTAGGATCTAAGCTATCAACACTCACGTTAATATGGGTTAATCCCGCTTCACGCCATTCATGAACATGCTTTGCCATGCGATAGCCATTGGTGGTGGTTGCCACCTTTGTAATACCGGGTTGACTCGCAACAGTGCGAATAATGTCGGTAAAGTCACGACGTAAACTCGGCTCACCGCCAGTGATACGTACTTTAGTCGTACCACAATCAGCAAAAGCTGCTGTCACTCGATGAATTTCATCCAGCGTCAAAAAAGAAGGTTTCTTCTGATCCTTAGGCTGGTAGCCATCTGGTAAGCAATAGGTACATTTGAAGTTACATACATCTGTAACCGAGAGTCGTAAATAATAAAATTTACGATGAAAACTATCTTCTAATTGTTTAGCCACGGAACACCTTTCCAAATACGGGAGGCCAGTTCATTTCTAAACCAACCCTGGTGACATTATGTCACTGGCGTTAATCACTTATTGACTATTGATTGCTTCCCTATGGATCAATCAAACAGCACGTAGCAACTTAGTGAAAAAAGCTCGGAGTTATGGCAGTTGTGCACATCAGTCGTTGATTAACTATTAATGTCACACAACGGCATTTCTTATTTAAAAGTATCAGAGTTTTTCGAAAATTGACAAATAACTGAAAAAAACAGGCTGACATTCTACCTTTCGAGCAGAAACACGACAATACTAGTTAGGTATTTAACGCTAAAATCATGTCAATTGTGGAGGATTTATGTTCAATATAATAGAATCAGCAACACTGGATGATATTGCACTTTATCTGCAACGAGAAGAAAGCCTTGATTCAGATTCTGCTCGTGCAGCAGCACAGCAAGTATTAGGTAATTTTATTGAAATGCGCAATAAAGGTCTAATAAAAGGATGGTACTTTGATGAATTTGGCCATTTAGAGTTACTACCGACCGACAGTGTTCAATCATGGATCGATCAAACAAAATAAATCACGACTAGCACAATGGTTTTTATTTTGCTTCTCAATAAAACCAAAACCGAGTCAGCTGTGTATTGTAACAAACACGTGATGATTTTTTTATTTTTATAATCAAAACGTTAATTCACTGATGCTTGTTTTTACAACGTCGGCATCAGACTTGCTTGCCTATAAAAGAAGACATCTCACTCATGGTGTAATCATGGCAACGCTACATATACCGCTATTATTTCAAAAACGTCATATCCTACCAACAGGACGAATGCAGCTTTATTTATCGACTATTACTGATGCGCCAACACTAAAAATCATATTGTCGTCAGCAACAGGCATCGGTATTTGTATGTTTAGTGATAAAAAATCACAACAACGTTTATGCCATATAGGAACACGAGTTACCGTTGAAGACTTTACTCATGAACCAAATAATCAACTGATTAAATTAAATATTTATGGTCATGATCTATTCAAAATAGCAAAAATAGAGCAAGGTAAAAGTGATATTATATGGGGAGACTGTCAACAATTACCACGCTGGCCTCAACGAGAACTCACCGTTGAGCAACAATTATTATCAACTCGATTGCAGCTAATGTTTAATAAACATCCCGATCTGGATAAGTTACATCATCAACAGGAATTCCAGAATCTAAGCTGGTTATGTCAACGTTGGCTTGAAATTCTTCCAGTACCAACACAAGAAAAACAAACCCTACTCAATCGTCCTGATTGTCTCTATGCTTGTGATTACCTTATGAGTATGATTCAAACACATCATTAATCTTCACATACTATGATCCATGTCGAACTCAAGATAAACCAACATATGCACAAACGCATATCCTTTGTTAAAATATACGCATAATATAATAATTAGAACGAATTTTATGTCTACAAAGAGTACAGCAATAACGCGTATTGTTGCCATTGGCGGCGGTCATGGACTAGGTCGAGTCTTATCGTCACTGTCTGATTATGGCTCACAAGTCACTGGCGTCGTCACAACAACGGATAACGGAGGCTCTACTGGCCGTATTCGTGCATGCCAAGGTGGTATTGCGTGGGGTGATATGCGTAATTGTATTAATCAATTAATTACCGAGCCGTCTATTGGCTCAATGATTTTTGAATATCGATTCCGTGGTAATGGCGAACTTAATGGACATAATCTGGGTAACTTGATGCTAACAGCATTAGATAACCTTAGTATTCGTCCGTTAGATGCGATTAATTTAATTCGTGACATGCTAAAAGTTAAGCCTTTTATCATTCCAATGTCTGAGCACCCTTCTGATTTAGCCGCTATCACTTATGACGGTAAAATTATTAATGGTGAAACCAGTGTTGATGAATTAGCGGAGATTCCCAAACGCTTGTACCTTGAACCAGCAGTACCAGCAACAAAAGAAGCGGTTAATGCCATTATGGAAGCAGATATTATTCTATTAGGCCCCGGCAGCTTTCTAACCAGTATTATGCCAGTATTACTCTTACGAGATATTGAGCAGGCACTGAAAGTCAGCACCGCTAAAATTGCTTTTATTACTAATATAGATAAAGAAAAAGGCCCAGCAGGAGAGATGAGCCTTGAAACGATGCTACATTGGTGTGAGCGAGCCATGGCGGGAAGAAAAATTGACACTATCATCACTGATGTTCATCAACCACTACTCGATCCTAAATATCAACAGATGGTGCTGGATTTAGCATCAAATAATCATGAATGGCGTCATGATCGTAATAAATTAAAACATGCGGTTGATAGACTCATTGCTTCCCGCTAATTGTTTATACTCAACCGCCATTCCTGCGACCATTTGCCTAAATTGAGGTAAATGGTCAATCATCCAATCATCTTGGCCTTGTCTAACACGGTACTCACATTCTTGTGCCATTAATGCTAAGTCATCAGCACCAAAACTTGCAGCACTGCTTTTAATTGCGTGACTAATATCACCAATTTGATTTATTGATGGTTGGCTTGATAGCTTTTGACAATATTGCTCAAGCTCATCACTAAAGACATTTAGCAAGATAGCAACTGTGTCAGCACCAACTTCATCAGCCAATTTTTTTAATGTTTCTGCATTTATATTAATTGCCATTAATCAATCTCCCGACTACTCGCAGTCTCTTGCCAAGTTTGTAATTTACGATAAATTGTTGATGGGCTCACTTCCAATAATCCTGCAGCACGAGGAATATTTCCGTCACAAGCGTCAATCGCCCATTGAATAGCGCGTTTTTCTACTATCCAAAGTGGCTCAATTTTATCTTTTTGGATTTCATCAACCAACGATTCATTCACCGTAGATGTTAACGTATTTAATTGTGGATATATTGACATAGGAGATGCAATTTCCGCACCAAAAATAGCATTTATTGGTGGGGGAACCATTTCTTTTGTTACTTCTTCAGCCGTATTTAGCACAACAATATTACGAATAATATTTTGTAATTCACGGACGTTACCAGGCCAAGAATAAGATTCAAATAACTGCAATACTTCTATTGAAAAACGGCTAAAGTTTTTACCTTCTTCTAATGACATTAATCCTAATAATGCATGAGCGATTTCAATGACATCATCACCACGATCACGTAATGGTGGTAAGGTAATAGGAATTACATGTAGTCGATAATAAAGGTCCTCTCGAAAGCGGCCTTCTTGTACTTCTTGCCAAGGGTTTCTATTGGTTGCACAAACAAAACGAACATCAACATGACATGTTTTAGATGATCCAACTTTTTGATACGTTCCCGTTTGAATAAAGCGTAATAATTTGCTTTGTAAATCCAAATCCATCTCACAAAGCTCATCTAACATTAAGGTGCCATTGTGTGCCATCTCGACAGCACCTTGCCGTTCAGTTGAAGCACCAGTAAAGGCACCTTTTACATGACCAAATAATTCACTTTCAATCAGTTCTTTAGGGATTGCGGCACAGTTTAAAGCAATAAAAGGTTTATCATGGCGAGGACTTGCGGCATGAATAGCTTCAGCACAAACTTCCTTACCTGTTCCGCTCTCACCAGTTATAAATACCGTTGCTTTACTTGACGCCGCAGATTCGATGACACGATACACCGCTTGCATGGGTAAACTATTACCAATAAAGCCTTGATATTGTGCGCCATCAGATTGTTTAGAAGGGCTATCAGATGATGACTTAGCATTACCTTTAAAGACATTATTTACAGTTATCCGTAACCGATCTGCCTCACAAGGCTTAATGAGAAAGTCTTGAGCACCTTGCCGAATCGCATCAACTGCAATGTCAATTGATCCATGAGCAGTCATTATAACAACGGGAATACTGCCATGATCTTGTCGAACTAATTGCAAAACTTCCATACCAGTCATATCAGGTAAGCGAAGATCTAATAAAATTAAATCTGGAATGGTTTCTTTGATGAAGTGCAGTGCTTCTTTACCTGTACCCACAATACTTACATTGAGTCCGAGAGGATTTAAGTAAGATTTATATAAGGCAGCCACTGACGCGGTATCTTCAACCATTAATACTTGGCGTTGTCGTGTAATGCTTTCCATTGCTCCTCCAAAAACGAACTCCTTGATCTAATTGTAATCAATACAACAGAAAGTGGGCTCCTAATTTACTTTTTTTATATTATGCCAGATTCAATTGCATAATGATTCGCATTTTGCAAAAAGCATTCTTTTTATGCGTGAGACAAATGACAAATAAAGACACTTAACGCAGAGAAACGGACAAAAAAAGCCTATATGCAGCATAAAAAAAGTTGGCATGGGGTATGCAACTATAAACACGACTCTTATCTTAGGGGTCAACCTAGCCAACTGACGTTGTTATGGATTCTTTCACTTAACAATGAAGCCAACCGAACCTTTTTCTCGGCTGGCTTTTTTTTTACCTGCACATTCTAGTAAATATGCTTAATCAACTATTAGCAATAAATTGCTGCCTTAATTGGTGAATTTTATCTCGTGTTTCTGCTGCTTGCTCAAACTCTAGGTTTTGCGCAAAGTCATACATTTGTTTTTCTAAACGCTGAATTTCAAGTTCTAATTGCTGTGGTGTTAATACCGAATAAGTTCCTTTTGATTCCGCAACTTTATGTAATTCAGCCGCTTTATTTCGAGACTTAGCCCGTCCACTCGGTGCGCCAAGTTCGAGTAAATCACCAATTTTCTTATTCAACTTTTGAGGAACAATATTATGTTCTAAATTATATATAACCTGTTTTTCACGGCGGCGTTGGGTCTCATTAATAGCCCGTTCCATTGACCCCGTAATACGATCACCATATAAAATCGCCTTACCTTCAATATTACGCGCAGCACGTCCCATAGTTTGAATTAAAGATCGTTCTGACCGTAAAAAGCCCTCTTTATCGGCATCCAAAATAGCGACCAATGACACTTCTGGAATATCAAGTCCTTCTCGAAGTAAGTTAATCCCCACTAGCACATCAAATTTGCCTAACCGCAAATCACGAATAATTTCGACCCGTTCAACGGTATCAATATCAGAGTGAAGATAACGTACTTTTACACCGTGTTCCGTTAAATATTCGGTAAGATCTTCTGACATCCGCTTGGTTAATGTCGTCACTAATACTCGCTCTTGTTTCGCAGAGCGTATTCGAATTTCAGACAATAAATCATCAACTTGTGTTGCTACAGGTCTCACCTCAATTTCAGGATCAAGTAACCCTGTCGGACGTACCACTTGTTCAGCAATATCACCCCCTGACTTTTCAATTTCATAAGCACCAGGTGTGGCCGAAACATATATAGTTTGCGGGGCTAAAGATTCAAACTCCTCAAACTTCATTGGTCGATTATCAAGGGCTGAAGGAAGTCGGAATCCATATTCCACGAGATTTTCTTTACGTGATCGATCACCACGGAACATCGCGCCAATTTGAGAAACCGTCACATGAGATTCATCAATAATTAATAAACCATCCGCAGGAAGATAATCAAATAATGTGGGTGGCGGCTCACCCTCTGCACGACCACTCAGGTAGCGTGAATAGTTTTCGATACCCGAACAAAAACCGAGTTCATTCATCATTTCGATATCAAATTGCGTTCGCTGCGAAATACGCTGTTCTTCAACCAATTTATTATTATCTAGCAATTGTTGCTTACGCTGAGTTAACTCAACTTTAATCCCCTCGATGGCTTCTAATATTTTCTCTCTTGGGGTTACATAGTGCGTTTTGGGATAAATCGTAGTACGCGCTAAATTACGCTGAATGATTGCTCCCGTCAGAGGATCAAATGATGAAATAATTTCCACTTCATCATCAAATAATTCTAATCGAATCGCTTCTTTTTCTGATTCTGCTGGAAAAATATCAATCACTTCCCCTCGCACACGAAACGTACCACGCTCAAAAACGGCATCATTACGTTTATATTGAAGTTCAGCTAAACGGCGAAGAATGTCACGTTGATTAAGCACATCACCACGGCGTACATGCAACATCATTTTTAAATATGATTCCGGATCACCTAAACCATAAATAGCCGATACTGAGGCAATAATAATAACATCGCGACGTTCCATTAATGCTTTAGTGGCTGATAGCCGCATTTGTTCAATATGGGCGTTTACAGAAGCATCTTTTTCAATAAATGTATCCGTGGTAGGTACATAAGCCTCTGGCTGATAATAATCGTAATAAGAAACAAAATACTCTACGGCATTATCAGGAAAGAAATCCCTCATTTCACCATATAGCTGAGCTGCTAAGGTTTTATTAGGTGCCATAATAAGCGTCGGACGATTAGCTTGCGCAATCACATTGGCAATCGTAAAGGTTTTACCAGAGCCAGTAACCCCGAGTAACGTTTGCTGCGCAAGACCAGAATCAAGCCCATCCATTAATTGTGCAATGGCCGTGGGTTGATCGCCCGCAGGTGAATAATCAGATACAAGACTGAACAGCTTACTCATTACATCTACCCGTAATAATAATACTGAGTATCATTGTGAGCACCTCCCCAATAATGTCAATACTGGTTTAGTAAAGTTCAGACGTTGCGATGCTAGCTAAAGAAAGGAAAAATAGCTTCAGTAATAAAACACAACTCATTAAAATTTGAACACCAAACTCAATTTTAACTGCAAAAGCCGCAACCTCACTATTAACATGCCCGTTAATGCTTGGCCCCCTTTGGGCTTTACGTTTTATTACTGAAGCAAATCAACAAATGTTGAATTAAAAACAAAAACAGATATTTACACATATAGTCATTGTTGAATTAAGTATTTCACCTCTTTCTAACGTTTAAATAGAAAGATGGAAAACAATAATCAATATAGAAATACTTAATGTCTCAAAATAATAAATAAAAAACAAACCAATTGATAATTATAATTAAAACCAGCAGTTATGATAACCAAAGAAATTATTCATCAAAATTTATGTCTTTTTACTCTAGAAGACGTTTAATTATTTTATATTATTTATATCTTACGGATATCATTGACATTATTACTAAATAAATGCTTTATTTTTCATCAATTCTATAACAATGCAAAATACAGAATAACGACTGACACTTCAACTTTGCATATCATCCACAGCTTTTCCAAACATTCTAGATTGCAATTCGCTAAATAATAATTGTTATATTTCTTCATTATTTATAATATTTTTATACTTGTTGTTTTAGGTTATTCCTTATAATCATTGTTGTTACGATTAATCTTCTTATTCCATCTCTTATCAACATCAATCAAAATAACTGCCTAACATCAATATAGTTATCCACAGAAATTGTGGACAACCGTTAAAAAGCCAAGTGATTAGGCACTTCTTAAAAATCAAGTCTTTTTTGCACTCTATAAAAAAAGCTAACCTAAATGGTTAGCTTCTTAGTTGATCTCTTTACACTAAGCGCCATAACGTTAGTAATTAAGATCCATCAAAAACTGCACATCATCACCTGGTTGATAATAAACAGGTTCATTACCATAGCTAAAGTATTTTAGCGGCTTACCGTTAGCTGCATGATAACTAATCTTATTATCTGTAACCGCTAACCATGTTCCTTCAGGAATACCAATAACAGGCTCATGCTTATTTATCTCAAGGAACTCTTGAATTCGCTCATCACGAGTCTCACCCATGTGACCTTCAACAGAAGCTTCTAAGTAATGAGGATTAATTTGGAAAGGCACAAAATTTAACGAAGATAGAATGGCACCTGTTACGATAGGCATATCGTTAGTGGTACGGATAGTTGGACAACCAATGTTAGTCCCCGCACTCCAACCAATATAAGCCGTTCCTTTTTTTAGTACTGCTTTACGAATTGGGCCAACTAGACCTAAATCATGTAACGTTTTATTGAGCACCCAAGTATTACCACCACTAACAATAATACCGTCAGCTTGTTCGATAGCTGTAACGGGATCTTCAGCACGGTGTAAACCCGTTGCAACACAATCTAAACCTAGCTTATCAAATGTCGCTTGAACTAATGCCACGCGATCATCATGACTTGAACGAATAACAGCGTAAGGGATCACGACAAAATGCTTCGCTCCGGTACGCTTTACTTGCTCAACAATTGCATCAGCAGCAAATTCCATTACATGCGTGTTACCAGCAACTTTACCATTACTGAGTAATAAAATATCCATTGTTCCATCCTATCGCTTATGTTTATTCGTTATACGTGTAATCACGAACACTATTTATATTAAACTCAGTTACATCAAACGCAGAATTAGCTAATTTTACAACCGTCACAATCACAATTTACGAAAACACTCATAAAAAACAGCTATTTTTTCATAATGGTTAGCAAAAGATTTACCATTTAAAAACAGTGCAAGCACAATTAAAAACCAAAAACAATATATTTCATTAACAATTAATCGCAAGCAATCAACTAAAAACAAGAAATTTATTGCACTAAAAACTTATATTTCAAGCAACTACTCAAATTTAGGGTCATTAATAGATAAAACCCTACCCTGGAGGAGTTGTTATAGCGCTCACAAAATCAGATAATGTTGGGATCTCTTGCAATGATAATGAAGTCGGTATGACTGAATACCTTTTACTCCTGATCGGGACAGTGTTGGTTAACAACTTTGTACTCGTTAAATTCTTAGGTTTATGTCCATTTATGGGCGTATCTAAGAAACTAGAAACCGCTATAGGTATGGGCTTAGCAACAACATTTGTGCTAACGCTCGCTTCTGTGTGTGCGTATCTTGTTGAAACTTACATCTTGGAACCATTGGGTATCCAATACTTACGCACGCTTAGTTTTATACTTGTGATTGCCGTTGTGGTGCAATTTACTGAAATGGTTGTGCATAAAACCAGTCCAACGTTGTATCGATTATTAGGTATATTCTTACCATTGATCACCACCAACTGTGCTGTATTGGGTGTCGCTTTACTCAATACCAATGAGCACCATAACTTCATTCAATCTGTTATTTATGGCTTTGGTGCAGCAGTGGGTTTCTCATTGGTATTAGTATTGTTCGCTTCTATGCGTGAACGTATTGCCGCAGCAGATGTACCCGCTCCCTTTAAAGGCGCTTCGATTGCAATGATCACGGCAGGCCTTATGTCTCTTGCCTTTATGGGCTTTACTGGATTGGTGAAATTGTAATGAGCGGGATATTAATTGCTGCCATTGTAATTGCTGTATTAGCTGCAATATTTGGCCTTATTTTAGGTTTTGCTTCAGTGCGGTTTAAAGTTGAAGCTGATCCCATTGTTGAACAAATTGATGCTATTTTACCGCAAACACAATGTGGTCAATGTGGTTTCCCCGGGTGTCGTCCCTATGCTGAAGCGATAGCAAATGGCGAAATCATTAACAAATGTCCACCTGGTGGCCAAGCTACTATTGAAAAACTTGCCGATCTAATGGGTGTCGAAGTGCCTCAGGCTTCAAATGAAGTGACTAATAGTATTAAAAAAGTCGCCTTTATTCATGAGGATATGTGTATTGGTTGTACCAAATGTATTCAAGCATGCCCCGTAGATGCGATTGTTGGTGGCACTAAATCAATGCACACCGTAATAAAAGACGAATGTACAGGCTGTGACCTTTGTGTTTCTCCTTGTCCTACAGACTGTATTGAAATGATCCCAGTTAAAGAAACACCCGATAACTGGAAATGGCAACTCAACCAAATACCGGTTGTTAATATTGCTGCGACAGCGAATGCAGAAAAGGTTAAGCCATAGTCATGCTATCGATTATTGAACAAATTAAACAAGGTAAATTGTGGGATTTCCACGGTGGTATTCACCCTGCGGAAAATAAAGCCTTATCAAATACGCAGCCAATTAAAGCTGCGGGCATTCCTAACGAATTAGTGTTGCCATTAAAACAACACATTGGTTCTCGCGGTGATATTATCGTCAATATTGGCGATCACGTTCTCAAAGGCCAACCACTCACGCAAGGTGATATTGCGATGTGTGTGCCTATTCATGCCCCAAGTTCAGGCACTATCACGGCAATTGAGCAACGAACAACCGCCCACCCTTCTGGCTTAACTGATTTATGTATCGTAATTGCAACGGATAACCAAGATACTTGGTGTCATGCAACACAATACCCTGATTATCAAGATCGCGATCCGGCTGAACTAATTGAAGCAATTCGTCTTGCGGGTATTGCAGGTTTAGGCGGCGCCGGTTTTCCAACCGCACGTAAACTGCAAGGTGGTTTAGGTAATGTTGATATTCTGATCATCAATGCTGCTGAATGTGAACCTTATATCACTACCGATGACCGTCTCATGCAAGATTATGCGGATGAAGTTATCGAAGGCGTACGTATTTTACGCCATATCATTGCGCCAAAATTAACTTTAATTGGTATCGAAGATAACAAACCTGAAGCAATCAAAGCATTAGAAGCCTGTGTTAGTGAAGACGATAATATTATTATTCGCGTTATTCCAACCAAATACCCATCAGGTAGTTCAAAGCAACTCGTTAAACTACTAACTGGTCGTGAAGTTCCTAGCCAAGCCCGTTCAACCTCAATCGGGGTTATTATGCAGAACGTAGGTACTGCTTTTGCAATTAAGCGCGCTATTGTTAACGGTGAGCCATTAATTGAACGCGTAGTGACCTTAACCGGTGGAGCCTTTAAACAACGCGGTAATGTGTTTGCCTTATTAGGAACACCAATCGCTTACCTGCTTGAAAAATTTGGTTATCAAGCCGATAAGAAACACCCTCGCGTCATCATTGGTGGCTCGCTGATGGGCTTTACATTGCCACATGCCAATGTGCCAATTACCAAAATTACCAACTGTATTTTAACGCCTAAGCGTAAAGAGTTACCGCTACATACTTACGAAATGGCCTGTATTCGTTGTTCTGCTTGTGCTGATGTTTGCCCATCGTCATTATTACCACAACAGTTACAATGGTATGCAAAAGACAAAAACTACGACAAATGTGAAGAATATAATTTAAGCGACTGTATTGAATGCGGTGCTTGTGCTTATGTTTGCCCAAGTGAAATTCCATTAGTACAGTATTATCGCCAAGCCAAAGCTGAAATTTGGGAACGCAAACAAGATGAAATGAGTGCAGAACGTGCACGTCAACGTTTTGAAGCCAAACAGCAGCGTATGGAACGCGATAAAGCTGAACGTGAAAACCGTTTTGCTAAAGCAGCAACAGATCGTCGTCAAAATATGGCGGCATCTGGTGGTGATGATGCTGTTGCAGCCGCTATTGCGCGAGTGAAAGCGAAACAAGCAGCTGCGGCAACAGAAACAACAACACCAGTCATTAAACCAGCGGTTGCAGCCGCTATTGCTAAAGCAAAAGCCAAGCAAGCCGCTTCAGTATCAGAAACGAATGCTGAGTCTGATAACAGTGAAATGGCCGTCTTGCGAAAACAACGTAAGCTTCAAGCTCGCGAGCAAAAAGCAGCCAAACATGCCGAATTAATACAACAACAGCAAGCCGACTCAGATCAATCACCAGCACAAAATACAGATAAGAAAGATGCAGTTGCTGCCGCTGTTGCGCGTGCAAAAGCCCGCAAAGCTGCGCAACAAGCACCAACGGCTATTGATACTGAGTCTGTTACCAAAGTAGACACTGACGCTGCGATCGATCCTAAAAAAGCAGCTGTTGCTGCTGCCGTTGCACGTGCAAAAGCCCGTAAAGCAGCCCAACAAGCACCAACTGCTATTGATACTGAGTCTGTTACCAAAGTAGACGCTGCGATCGATCCTAAAAAAGCAGCCATTGCTGCTGCCGTTGCACGTGCAAAAGCCCGCAAAGTGGCCCAACAAGCACCAACGGCTATTGATGCTGAGCCCATTGCCGCAGAGTCTGTTACCAAAGTAGACACTGACGCTGCGATCGATCCTAAAAAAGCAGCTGTTGCTGCTGCCGTTGCACGTGCAAAAGCCCGTAAAGCGGCCCAACAAGCACCAACAGCTATTGATACTGAGTCTGTTACCAAAGTAGACACTGACGCTGCGCTCGATCCTAAAAAAGCAGCCATTGCTGCTGCCGTTGCACGTGCAAAAGCCCGCAAAATGGCCCAACAAGCACCAACGGCTATTGATACTGAGTCTGTTACCAAAGTAGACACTGACGCTGCGATCGACCCTAAAAAAGCAGCTGTTGCTGCTGCCGTTGCACGTGCAAAAGCCCGTAAAGCGGCCCAACAAGCACCAACTGCTATTGATACTGAGTCTGTTACCAAAGTAGACACTGACGCTGCGATCGATCCTAAAAAAGCAGCCATTGCTGCTGCCGTTGCACGTGCAAAAGCCCGCAAAGCGGCGCAACAAGCACAAGCTAGCATCGAGACTTCAGCGCTTGTGAATACAGAGCCTACAGCCGAAGTAAACACTGACGCTGCGGTCGATCCTAAAAAAGCTGCGGTTGCCGCTGCTGTTGCGCGTGCAAAAGCCCGCAAAGCGGCCCAACAAGCAACTAAAGTACAACCTAACATTGAGGAAGAATAATCGTGGCTTTTAATATTGCCAGCTCACCCCATGCACATAACCGTCGCAGCACTAGTGTCATCATGCGAACCGTTATTTTATGTGCAATTTTTGGTGTTATTGCTCAATGCTACTTTTTTGGTTTAGGAACACTGATCCAAATTGTTTTTGCCTCTCTTTGTGCACTTGCATTTGAAGCCATTGTCCTTAAATTACGTCAGCGCCCATTAGCACCTTATCTTCGTGATAATACGGCGCTACTAACTGGGGTACTCATTGGTATTTCTATTCCACCACTTGCACCGTGGTGGATCACCGTTATTGGCGTATTCTTTGCGATTGTTGTCGCTAAACACCTCTATGGTGGCATGGGACAAAACCTATTTAATCCCGCAATGGTTGCTTACGTTGTACTGTTAATCTCATTTCCAGTTCAAATGACTACATGGTTACCACCGGCGTCTTTAAGTGCTAACCCTGTGACATTTATGGATAGCTTATCCGCCATATTTACCGGCTACACACCTGACGGTTTCAGTATTCAACAACTCAAAATGTCTATTGATGGCTACACAATGGCAACCCCATTAGATACCCTAAAAACATCCCTAAAAACTGGAATGACGATTGCAGAAGCAATGAAAAAACCGGTATACGGCACACTAGCTGGTATTGGTTGGGAATGGGTTAATATTGGCTTCTTATTAGGTGGTTTACTGCTACTTAAACTACGCATTATTCAATGGCATATTCCCGTTGCAATGTTAACCTCGCTACTGGTTATTAGTAGCGTTATGCATGTGCTTGATCCAAGTGTTGCGGCGTCACCGCTATTGCATATGTTCTCTGGCGCAACAATGCTTGGTGCCTTCTTCATTGCCACTGATCCAGTAACAGCCTCAACAACCGTAAAAGGTCGGCTGATCTTTGGTGCTTTTATTGGCATAATGATCTATCTCATCCGTACTTGGGGTGGATTCCCTGACGGGGTCGCCTTTGCAGTACTACTCGCCAATTTATGTGTGCCAATCATCGATTACTACACTCGTCCACGCACTTATGGACACTAATAATGAGTATGCCCATGTTTAAATCCATGAAAAAAAATGGTCTGATTCTGGCTGTTTTTGCCTTATTGTCGACAGCATTAGTTTCTCTGACTCACTATTTGACTGCTGATCGTATTTTTGAACAACAGCAACAACAGTTATTAAATACGCTAAACCAAGTTATTCCTGTCGCGAGCCATGACAACTTACTTTATAAGAACTGTACCTTAATTAAAGATCTACGTTACATCGGCACAAAGACACCAATGCCGGCTTATATTGCAACTCAAGCAGGTAAGCCTACAGGAATTGCAATTGAAGGTATTGCTCCTGATGGTTACAGTGGCGCCATCAAATTAATTGTAGGTCTTGATACTAAAGGAACGATCACTGGCGTTCGTATTTTAGAGCAGCATGAAACACCGGGGCTAGGTGATAAAATTGAAACGACAATCAGTGATTGGATCTATAGTTTCACTGGTAAGCGAGTCAATGGTGCTAATGATCCTAAATTCCATGTCCGCAAAGATGGCGGTGAATTTGATCAGTTTACAGGTGCAACCATTACTCCACGCGCCGTAGTTAAAGCTGTAAAAAATATCTCGTTGTACTGGCAAAATAATCAACAGCAGATTCTAAGCCAGCCATTAGACTGTCCGAGTGAATAATTATGACAACATCTTATAAAGAGTTGATGAAAAATGGCTTATGGTACAACAACCCAACTGTCGTGCAGTTATTAGGGTTATGTCCATTATTGGCGGTATCATCAACAGCAACCAATGCTCTGGGATTAGGACTTGCGACAACGATGGTTTTGGTGATGTCTAACTTCACTATTTCCGTTATTCGTAAGTGGGTACCATCAGAAATTCGAATCCCTGTTTTTGTAATGATCATTGCATCATTGGTAACCTGTGTGCAGTTATTAATGAATGCCTATGTCTATGGCTTATACAAATCACTCGGTATTTTTATTCCGTTGATCGTCACCAACTGTATCATTATCGGTCGAGCGGAAGCCTTTGCTTCTAAAAATCAGCCATTACCTGCAGTACTAGATGGTTTATGGATGGGCCTAGGTATGACCTCGGCACTATTTTTACTTGGTGCAATGCGTGAAATATTAAGTAAAGGTTCATTATTTGATGGTGCTAATCGCTTATTAGGTGATTGGGCATCAGTGCTGCATATTCAAATATTTCATTTTGACAGTAGTTTTTTACTTGCCATGTTACCACCAGGCGCGTTTATTGGTGTCGGTTTCATGATTGCATTAAAGAATATTATTGATAAATTTAAAGAAAAAAAACAACCAACCCAAGAACAGCAGCAACCAAAAGTGGAACGTGCGCGTATTACGGATGTTAAGTAATACCGTTTTTATAACTTTTCGGTACTAAAACTGGCTTTCGAGCCAGTTTTACTCTTGCTGTGAATATGCTCAAATATGCCAACTATCCCTATAGGTGCTCACCCTAATCATGGTGATATTGACATTATATTGCGTCAGGAAAGACTATGAATAATCAAAAACGGGTTCAAATATTAGAACGATTACAAGCTGAAAACCCACACCCACAAACAGAGCTGCATTGGACGACACCGTTTGAGCTGTTAATTTCAGTTTTACTATCAGCACAAGCAACAGATGTTAGTGTTAATAAAGCAACAGACAAGCTTTATCCTATTGCTAATACACCTCAAGCTATTTTTGATCTTGGCGTTGATGGCGTAAAACAATATATAAAAACCATTGGCTTATTTAATTCTAAAGCTGAGAATGTTATTAAAACCTGCCGTATTTTACTTGATAAACATAACGGTGAAATTCCAGAAAACCGTGAAGCATTAGAAGCCTTACCCGGTGTTGGTCGTAAAACAGCAAATGTTGTACTTAATACTGCATTTGGCTGGCCAACGATTGCAGTAGATACCCATATTTTCCGTGTTTGTAATCGTACCAAATTCGCTATCGGAAAAAATGTTGAACAAGTAGAAGAAAAGCTACTAAAAGTCGTTCCCGCAGCATTTAAAGTCGATGTCCACCACTGGCTTATTTTACATGGCCGCTATACATGTATTGCACGTAAACCCCGTTGTGGTAGCTGTATTATTGAAGACTTATGTGAGTACAAAGATAAAATCGACATTTAAAAGTCAATATTTAAATATCATAACGCTATAAAAAAGGAGCATCAATATGCTCCTTTTTTGTTGTTCATCATTGTTTAATTACAATGGTTGACAGTCTTTAGTAAAGCCATTTAGTTTACGTTTAGCCGCTAACTCTGCCGCCCCTTTATCAAGCGTATCAAATAACTTATCACGCTGCTGAGGTGACATTTTTTTATCACTCGAATCTAACGATTGTTGTAATTCTACTTCCGCTTTTTGCTTGTCACCTTGAAGATAACTGTCTTGTGCTAGTGCAATATAAGCCATGCTTCGCGCTAACGGCGGCCCTTCATGACCTAACGCTTGTAATTCCGTGGCTGCACCTGATTGACATAATTGCTGATTTTTTATTGCTTCCGCAACCGGTTTTAAATTGGCCTTAACAACTTTTTTTTCTGTTTCTTTAGGCGTTGCTATTTCTTTAGTCGTCACAGGCGCTGTTTTTTCAACGCTCGTTGTGTATGTTTTAATGCCAATAATGGCCGCAATAATAATCACGATACCAATGAGTAGACGCTTCTTCATACCCAAGTCCTTATATGATAATTAACGCCACTATCATAAAGTATATTCAAAGAGACAATGTCAACGCTAGATTAACATTGCACAAGGGCGTTTTATGCTTCACTTCTACCTAATGAGATCACCACTCGACGGTTTTGATTACGACCGACAGGTGTGGAATTATCAGCAATTGGACGCCTTTTTCCATACGCATCTACTTGAATTCGGTTTTCAGGTAAACCTAACCCTTTAAAGTAACTTTCAATTTTTGCAGCACGCTGTTCAGATAACCGTTGCCCTTCAACTGTACCAAGAGCGGAGTCACTATAAGCGGCCACCAGCACTAAATCGATATCATCAGAATAACGAACATAATCAGCAATTTGTGCCAATCGTTTTTGCGACATATTATCTAGCTCATCACTATTGCTTGTATAATGTAGAATCGTAAAGGCAATATCATCAAAACTAAAGGGCATTAAGTTACTCAAACACTGACTAAAATCTTGATATGATTTATTAAAATTAACTGCCGACAAACCAACTTCTAGTTGTCGTTGCTGCTGTACTGGCCATGTTTTATAACTAAAAGTTGGATTTCGCCCATCTTCTAATTCAGCCAGCATTTGCCATGCGGTATTACCACCAATATATCCATCAAACTGTTTAAAAAATTTTAAATTTGTCATTGCATAAGCTGCATCGCCCGGCATCCATGATGGTGGCATTGAGGTTAGCTTAACATTACGGGTAGCTCCCAATTGACGATTCATCTTTAATTCAAAGTGAAGGTTCATTTGCTTACTCGATCGTGCTGAAAACTGCGCACTTCCGTAACCCGGAATATCGTGCTTCAAACGACACTCTAAAGGTGTATCAACTATCACTTGCCATTGTGATTGGTTCGGTAAAGCTAAATAATTTTTAGCCATGGCTGCTGACGTTAAGAAAAAGCCACTTAAAATTAGCCCAATTCGTAGCCAAGGTGTTAATAATTCAATTAAATTCATTTTATAACCAAATTAGAAGAAGAAAATACAACGACAATGACAACAGTATGCTTCTGTATCGGCACTGATGATGTGAGCTTTAGCCTTGTCTTACTGTATAGAAGTATCAAAGCATTCAATTTGAGAACCATAACAAACAGCAATGAAATTAAGCTATTAATCTGCCATAATACCTGATTCTATTATTTTGACAGCAGTGCTATGAGCCAAGATAACCAATTTAATACCCTAAAAAGTCGCTTTCGCGGCTACTTTCCTGTCGTCATTGACGTTGAAACTGCAGGTTTTAATTCAAAAACTGATGCCTTATTAGAAATTTGTGCTGTCACTCTACAAATGGATGAAGATGGTTGGCTAAAACCAGCAACAACCCTTCACTTCCATGTAGCTCCTTTTGAAGGCGCGATTTTACACAAAGAGGCATTAGAATTTAATGGTATTCGCGACCCATTTAGCCCATTACGTGGTGCTGTGTCAGAAGAAGTAGCACTAAAAGAAATTTATAAACAAATCAGAAAAGAACAAAAACAAACCGATTGTACGCGCGCTATCATGGTGGCACATAACGCGACGTTTGATCACAGTTTTGTGATGGCGGCATCTGAGCGCGCAAAACTAAAGCGTAATCCATTCCATCCTTTTGCGACTTTTGATACTGCCGCATTAAGTGGATTAGCATACGGACAAACGGTACTGGCAAAAGCATGCCAAACCGCAGAAATTCCATTTGATAACCGTGAAGCACATTCAGCACTATATGATACTGAACGTACTGCTGAATTATTTTGTAAAATAGTCAATAAATGGAAACAATTAGGTGGTTGGCCACTGTGCACCCCCGCAGAAGAGCCACCTGTAGAAGAATAATTACATCTCATTCTCCTGCTCGTTATTAAGCCCATCTTAGTATGGGTTTTTTTATGCCCGCAACACTCCTTCACTAGTTACCTTCACACCTTTCATTGAAAATAATTATCAAAATTAATAATTAGCTCGCATAATTTAACAAATATACAACATTACTCTTATACTCAATCTGTAATGCGTTTTGTTTTTCCTCATGGATGAATAAAAAATGAAATAATGATCGTTGAGAGGCAGAATAATGTCCGTAAATATACGTTATATTTCCCTTGCTCTTTGTAGCAGTCTTACCGCCACTTCCGCCTTTGCTGCGGGGTTTCAAGTATCAGAACAATCAGCATCAGGTTTAGGCCGAGCCTTTGCTGGAGAAGCCGCCATCGCCGATAATCCAGCTGTTATTTCTCGAAACCCAGCCGCAATGACGCACTTTGATACAATCGCGGTTTCAGTCGTCGGCAGTATTGTTGCACCAGATATTGATATTACCGCCCATGACGCTCCCAATGGTGTCCAAACCGCTAAAAATGTTGCACCAATGGCTTTCGTGCCTGCCAGTTACTTTGTGATGCCCATCAATGATCGTCTCTCTTGGGGTGTCGCTTTATTTTCAGGTTATGGCGTAACCACCGATTATCCTGCCGATTTTTATGATGGCACTTCAGCGGGAAAAACCTCATTAGTTGCCATTAATTTAAACCCCAGTGTCGCTTATAAAGTCACCGAGCAATTAAGCCTTGGCGTGGGAATCAATGCCGTTTATGCCTCAGCTGAACTCTACCGTCACTATGGTCAGAATGCGTTGCCTTTTTATCCTGCAATTAAGCCCAGTGATAAAACAATCAACATGGAAGGTGATACTTGGAGTTGGGGCTGGAATATCGGTGCATTTTATGAGGTAGACGACAATAATCGTTTTGGTATTGCTTATCGTTCTAAAGTCGATCTTGATTTTAAAGGCGATTTTACTGACTACTCTGGACTTGTGCTTGGCAGTAGCAATAGAGGCAACACCATCAAAGGCAAACTACCCGTCGTGCTACCCGCAACAGCTGAGTTCTCAGGCTTTCATCAACTCAACCATCAAATAGCCATTCATTACAGCCTGTTTTGGACCCAATGGAGCAGCTTTAAAGAGTTACGTGCCACCAACTCACAATGTAATTTTGGTGGCCAAATGCCTGGAGTGTGTTTATTAAAAGATGAAGATTATGATGATGCATTCCGCTGGGCGATTGGCACGACTTATACTCTACATCCCAACGTAACGTTACGGGCAGGGTTTGCCTATGACGAACAAGGCGGCAAAGCCACACTGAGTATTCCTGATACCGACCGTTTTTGGTATTCAGCAGGCGCAACGTATCACTATAACTCTCAGCTAAGCATTGATGTTGGTTTTAGCTACGTCTATGGCAAAGAGAGTGATTTTATAGAAAACAACGACCGCTTTACAGCCAGCAGCGTTGCTTATATTGGTGCTGCACAACTTAACTACGCCTTTTAGCCCCAATAAATAACAACATTTAATAAGGGAATATATGAATAAGTATATTTTAACGATATTAGCTACAAGCTTAGGGTTAATTGGTTGTGGTGGCGACAGTAAAACCGAAGGCGCCCCCACTCTTGATCCCACTATTACCGAGAGTATAAATGCAGCCACTAAAATTAACTTTGATTTAATCAGCGATCCACAAAATCCTATCCTCGTTCAACCCACTTATTTATTAATGGATAACCGAGATGGCACCTTAAATACTGAGGTTGCAGCCATCGACCTTAATAATATTAGTGATCCATTAGTCGCAATGGGACAAACAGATGGCTGGAGCACCAATCAACCGATACAGTTGCAATTTGTAGGGAAAGATCTTGATTCCACCACTTTAAATAACGGTTTTTATTTAATTGAATCTAATAATCCTAGCGATGATAGTGATACAACAGCGCCAATGAAGCTCACTCAAGCTAATGGTGACTTCACTCTATCAGCCTCAGGTACCACATTAACCGTCGTGTTATTAAAACCATTAAAGCCCGCTCATAATTATATGTTTGCTGTCACAGATGATCTGCAAGACAGTAATGGTGATAAAGTCGGCATGAGTAATACTTATGCGGTCTTAAAAGCGCAAGCAACAGCCCCCACTCCGGCCTTAATTCCCGCTCAAACAATCACTCACAAAACAGAAGCCGAGTTTGAAAAAATAGGCGTCAATAAAGACAGTATTATTTTCTCCAGTTGGTTCACCACCGCTTCTGTCGGCGATGTGATCTTTAGTGTAAAAGCAGCGACAGCACTTGCCATTCAGCAAGGAGCAAACACAATATGGAAAGGCAGCGCTATTGAAGATAGCGTGACAACCTCCGATTTACGTAACCTCTTTAGCTTTTCTAACCTCACGGACACTAAAACACAAACGCCTGCAGGCAAAGGGGAAATTTACACAGGTACCGTTGCATTGCCCTATTTTTTAAATAATAGCGCCGACAACTTTGCCACTACCCCCTGGCAAAGCGGTATGCCAAGCATCGCCATTATCAGCTCAGTACTCGCCAGCGGTAGTGAAGCAGATAAAGCAACAATTATTGCGCAATTGTCAGCACTTAATATAACTCCAGCAGATATTGCAGCGGCGGCAGATCCTAGTGTTCAAAATAAACTGCTAGTCGCATTAACAGGAGCAACACTAACTTTAGCAAATGGTGAGCAACTTGATCCTCAGCGACTGATCACCCGCTTTAGTCCATTACCCAAATTAAAATCAGTACAATATATTGATTACACTTTAATTTTACCCACCGCGACCAAGTGTGACGATATAGGAAAAAACAGTACCAATATTTACTTACATGGTATCACTAGCCAAAGAAGCACCGTCGTCGCACTTGCAGATAATATTATTAATGATAATTGTCAGGCGATTTTTGCAATTGACCACCCTTTACATGGAAGTCGTACCATAAATGGTGTCCCTGGTAGTGCCAGTGATGGTCACCCTGAATATTATTTAAATTTATCAGCGCTGACTGTCGCCCGCGATAATTTACGTCAAAGCAGCAGTGATGTTATCAACTTACGAGCAACCATTGGAAAGGTCTTCGCGATGATTGCTGAGGGTGATAACACAATCATCAATAATTTAGGGCAGTTAAAAACCTTAAATCCAACCCAAGGTGTAACCTTTATTGGTCATTCATTAGGCGCAATTACTGGTGTGAGTGTCGCTAATATTGCTAATCGCTCCCTTGGAACACCACCAATAGATGCCGCTTATTTTGATATCAATGCGCTTGCATTGGCGAATCCTGGTGCTGAAATTCCTTATCTACTGCTAAATTCAGGCAGCTTTGGTGATTTCGTTAAAGGTAATCTAATGCTCAGTAGTAATGCTGAATTTGAAACCTTTTGTGAGCAACAATCATTAACAGCGGCAGCGTGTTTTAATGCTTACCAAACACAACTAATTTCTCAAGGTGATGCAGCATCCCTCGCCACATTAACCGCCATTTATGCCACTTTTAACCGCTTTGCTTATGCGGCGCAAACCGTATTAGATACCATAGATCCCACCAACCATGCGCCACAAGTTAGTTCAGATACGGCATTATATTTAGCGCAGGTAAAAGATGATGCGACGATTCCAAATATGACACCTGTAGGGGCTACAGTTGAGGGTACCGATATTTTACAACCCTATTCACCTTTTACAGGCACAACCCCTTTAATTGCCGAGCTTAATCTCACTGTAACCAATCAATCTATTACCGATCAGTTAATTCGTAGTGCGATATTATTTAACCAAGGTAGCCATTCATCATTGCTAGATCCAACAATAAGCCCTGCGGTTACACAAGAAATGCAGCAGCAGATAGCATCATTTATAAATACAAAGGGTAAAAACATCACGATTACCGATAAAAGTGTAATTACGGCAATACCTTAAATTTAATTTCAATAAAACTGACCACAAAAAAAGCGAGTTAAATACTCGCTTTTTTTTTACATATAAAACAATATGATATTCTCATATGACCGTTGTTAGATATAAATATCAACATAAAATTAGTGCTCGACAAATGCTGAAAATCAAGCACACTGTGAGATATGAGATCAAAGTCTCATATATAACAATTAAATCGCGTGTTGCAGTGATTATCACTGACAAACAAACGAAGTAATAATGCAAACAACGGATGGAACTCACGTTTTATGAACCCTGTAATTATCGCCGTATGCATCATGCTGGTACTCGCTTTAATGCGTGTCAATGTCGTGGTTGCGCTTACATTTAGTGCCATTATTGGTGGCCTCATCGGAGGGTTATCCCTTACCGATTCTATTTCTGCCTTTGAAGGTGGTTTAGGTGGCGGAGCTACAACTGCTCTTAGCTATGCCATGTTAGGTGCTTTTGCCGTCGCTATTTCGCGTTCAGGCATTACCGATGTCCTTGCTCAAAAAGTGATTAAACACATTAGTGGCCATGAAAACATTGCGGCTGCAACAGGTGTTAAATATAGCGTTCTTATCATTTTAGTATTGCTTGCCATTTCTTCTCAGAACGTTATTCCTGTCCATATCGCTTTTATTCCAATTGTTATTCCACCGCTGTTACACGTATTTGCCAAACTTAAACTTGATCGCCGTTTAATTGCTTGTGTCTTAACGTTTGGTTTAGTCACACCTTATATGGTGCTGCCTATTGGTTTCGGTGGTATTTTTCTAAATAATATTCTACTGAAAAATTTACATGATAACGGTTTAGATGTTGCAGCAAGCCAAGTACCTATTGCAATGATCTTACCTGCCTGTGGCATGATTTTTGGCTTATTAACGGCTATTTTTGTGAGCTACCGTAAGCCGCGTGAATACTCAGTTGAAAAAATTCTTGCAAGTGAACCTGAGAAAAAAGCCATTGATATGCACCATGTTTACGTTGCTGTAGGTGCTATTTTTGCCGCATTAGGCGCACAACTTTACAGTGGCTCAATGATTGTCGGTGGTTTAGTTGGCTTTATGGTGTTTACCTTTACTGGTGTTATCAAGTGGAAAGAAACCCACGATGTGTTCACTAAAGGTGTGCATATGATGGCAATGATCGGTTTTATTATGATTGCTGCGGCGGGTTTTGCAGCAGTTATGAAAGCGACAGGTGGCGTTGAAACCTTAGTTAACTCACTGGAAGGTGTTATTGGCAATAACAAACCATTGGCGGCATTATTAATGCTTGTGGTTGGTTTATTAGTCACAATGGGAATTGGCTCATCGTTTTCTACTATTCCAATTCTAGCGACAATCTATGTTCCATTATGTTTATCTTTTGGTTTCTCACCAATGGCAACAATTGCTATCGTAGGTACAGCAGCAGCGCTAGGTGATGCAGGCTCTCCAGCCTCTGATTCAACATTAGGTCCAACATCGGGTTTGAATGCAGATGGACAGCATGACCATATTTGGGATTCGGTAGTACCAACGTTTATTCACTACAACTTGCCATTGATCGCCTTTGGTTGGATAGCATCAATGATACTGTAGTATTCCAACACGTAATATTAAATACAAAAAACCGCCAACTATTGTGGCGGTTTTTTTATAAGCGCTAACTTACGCACTTAACAAGCAAACAAATTTATTCAGCAGCTTGTGCATCACGGCGTGCAGCAGACTCTTTAATTAGTGTCTGTAACTCACCTTTTTGGAACATTTCTAAAATGATGTCACAACCACCAATTAGCTCACCGTCAATCCATAGTTGTGGGAATGTTGGCCACTGTGCATAAACAGGCAGTTCAGCACGAATATCCGGGTTTTGAAGGATATCTACAAACGCAAATTTTTCACCGCAATTCATTAACGCTTGTGATGCTTGTGATGAGAAGCCACAGCTTGGTAATTTTGGAGAGCCTTTCATGTACAACAAAATAGCGTTATCTGCGATTTGTTGCTTAATTTTATCGATAGTTTCCATAGCTTCCTCGTACAAATTTAATAATCATTTATTATAAACCCTACCATTCTACTTGGTTATCGTCACCAATAAAAATACTTTCAAATTATGTTTAGGTTCTCTTTTAAACAATAAAGCGCAATCTTAGTTATATTGATATCTATTAAGTGGTTATTGACCTTACCAATAACGAGGTATAGGGTATTTTTTTAAGCATAATGCTTTTAATAAACTAAAAACTTGCTAAAATAAAACGGTCAGATTCAAATAATAAGTAGGCGCCAACGTCTACTAGAAGTAATGTCGTGGGCATTAAGCCCAATAACTAAAATTAAAATGGAGAATTGAGCAATGGCATTTGAACTACCCGCTCTACCGTACGCAATCAACGCTCTTGAGCCACATATCTCTCAAGAAACGCTAGAATACCACTACGGTAAACACCACAATACTTACGTTGTTAAGCTAAACGGTCTTGTAGAAGGTACTGACCTTGCTGAAAAATCTCTTGAAGAAATCGTACAGACTTCTACTGGTGGTGTTTTCAACAACGCAGCTCAAGTATGGAACCATACATTCTACTGGCATTGCCTAAGTCCAAATGGCGGCGGCGAGCCAACTGGCGAATTAGCAGATGCAATTGTGAAAGCATTTGGTTCTTTTGCAGAATTCAAAGCTAAATTCACAGATTCAGCAATCAACAACTTTGGTTCAGGCTGGACATGGTTAGTTAAAACTGAAGATGGCGCATTAGAAATCGTTAACACGTCAAACGCAGGTTGCCCTATTGCAGAAGAAGGTCTGAAAATGACACCACTTCTAACTGTTGATGTTTGGGAACATGCTTACTACATCGATTACCGTAATCTACGTCCAAGCTACATGGACGCGTTCTGGGCATTAGTTAACTGGGATTTCGCTGCTAAAAATCTAGCCGCTTAATTTACAGTAATGCAAAGACAAAAAACCCGCTTAAAATAAGCGGGTTTTTTATTATTTAAATCTGTTATAACAATTAAGCTTTAGCGGCTAACAAAATCCGTAATGTACGTCGTAATGGTTCCGCGGCTCCCCAAAGCAACTGATCACCCACAGTAAACGCATTTAAATAATCATCACCCATTGCTAGTTTACGCAAACGTCCCACAGGCACTGATAATGTTCCTGTTACTTTTGCCGGGCTTAATTCTTGTACCGTAATATCACGCTCATTTGGAATGACTTTAACCCAATCATTATGGGATGCAATAATCGCTTCCACTTCATCAAGCGGTACATTTTTCTTAAGCTTTAATGTTAATGCTTGGCTATGACAACGCATTGCACCAATACGCACACACGTACCATCAATTGGAATTGGACTATCTTGAAGACCTAAAATTTTGTTGGTTTCAACCGATGCTTTCCACTCTTCCTTGCTTTGACCATTATCACGCTTAACATCAATCCATGGAATCAATGAACCAGCCAATGGCGCACCAAATTGTTGCGAAGGGAAATCTGTTGCACGCAATGTTTGCGCAACTTTACGATCAATATCTAAAATTGACGACGCTGGGTTGGCTAACTCACTAGCGACAGAATCATTAACCACCCCCATTTGGCTGATTAACTCGCGCATATTCTTAGCGCCAGCACCTGATGCCGCTTGATAAGTTTGAGAGGTCATCCACTCAACCAAACCTGCTTTATATAAGCCACCAACGGCCATGAGCATTAAACTAACGGTACAATTACCGCCAACATAAGTATTAATACCACTATGAATACCTTGCTGAATCTGCTCAAAGTTAACCGGATCTAATGTAATAATTGAGTCAGGCTGCATACGTAATGTTGATGCAGCATCAATCCAATAACCTTTCCAACCGGCTTGACGTAATGCTGGGTACACTTTCTCAGTATAACTACCACCTTGGCAGGTAATAACCACATCAAGTCGTTTTAGCGCTTCAAGATCAAATGCATCTTGCAATACACCGGCATCTTTTCCAAAATTAGGCGCAGCTAAACCCACCTGTGATGTGGTAAAGAAGACCGGATCGATAACAGCAAAATCACCTTCTTCAACCATGCGCTGCATTAATACAGAGCCCACCATGCCACGCCAACCCACTAAACCTACTGTCATCATTTGCAACTACACTCCCTGTTGTATTGAAATATCTTTATCCATCTATAGAGATTTACAAGATTAAAAACAAGCATAATTTTCAATTATGAATAAAAAATATCTGTATTTAAGATAACCATATTTTACGATTTCCTTATCATTTGAGTTTCTTATTAACCACATCAGATTTTATTATCATCGATAAAAAACCAAAAAAACGCACAAAAACCAACCATAAAATACCAAAAAACAAGCTTTTATGTATATTTAAAGAGCTTATTTCTAGATTATGCAATCAACTTAGTAAAAAGCGAGCATTGTCATATCTTTGAAAAAAATGCCTTTCCCTGATAATCTCCACCGCTGTGATTAAGTAGCTAGATAGTTCACAACCATTATAGTTAATAGCTTTTTATACTTTATCTATCGCTTTTTGTGCGATTTTTATAGATACACTACGACTTTATAATAAACATAAAACACAACATAAGAACCATCAATTAACACTAAAAGAACAACTAAAGTCAGTGTTTTACGAAAGATCGGTACCAAAAAGACTTAGATCACAGAAAGAAACATTATTTATCGCGATGATAAATCAATTTGATAAAGTAGCGCCGTTCAAAGCGCCGTCTTTTTCAATCCGATTTAAAAACCAATGATAAATAGTATTGATTGGTTGGGTTGGACCCAATTTCAACAAGCTCGATAAAACAAGGTTAGAAGTATGGAAAAACAGACAATCGTGAAACTACCGTCAGTAATGCAAGTCATTATTGCCTTAGGTATTTTCCTTGCCCTTGCATTCTCTTTTACCTCAAAATTGAATTTGCCAATCCAACTAGCTTTATATATCGGTTGGTTTGTGATTATTGCATTAGGTATTAAACTTGGACACGATTACAAATCGTTAGAAAAAGCGGCGACTAAAGGTATCGCTAACGGTTTAGGTGCGGTCTTAATCTTATTAGCCGTTGGTTCATTAGTAGGTACTTGGATTGCTGGCGGTATTGTACCCACCATCATCTATTACGGACTTGAAGCGATTCACCCTTCCATTTTCTTGCTAGCCACAATGATCATCTGTTCATTAACGGCATTAGCAACAGGTACATCTTGGGGCGCAGCAGGTACCGCAGGTATTGCAATGATGGGTATTGGTCAAGGTTTGGGAATTCCCGCGCCGATGACTGCAGGTGCCGTACTTTCTGGCTGTTATTTTGGTGATAAAATGTCACCACTCTCAGACTCAGTGATCCTTGCTTCTTCAATGTCTAACGTTGAGATCATGGAGCACATCAAAGGCATGTTACCAATTGCGCTTATCAGTTATGTTATTACAGGTATTCTATTTACAGCTGTAGGTTTCCACTACGCTGGCAGTGTTGATATGTCACAAGTAGATTCTGTTATTGCCGCAATGGATAAACAGTTTGTTATTTCACCATTATCCTTTATTCCTGTCATTATTGTATTGGTACTGTTAGCGTTCCGTTTACCATCTTTCCCTGTTATTTCATTTGGTTCATTGCTAGGTATTGCATGGGCTGTGATGGTTCAGGGCATGGATCCTCTCAAAGCGATTAATGCAGCTTGGGCACCATTCTCTATCAGTTCTGGGGTTGAATTTATTGATGCAATCCTAAACCGTGGTGGCATGTCATCTATGCTTGGTTCTGTGGCTGTTATTATCTTTGGTTTAGGTTTTGGTGGCTTACTTGATAAAGTGGGCGTACTACAAACTATTGCCCGTTTATTTGAACGTAAAGTAAATTCAGCTGGCAGTCTTGCTGTATCAACCATTGCAACGGCTTTCTTAGGTAACGTCTTTGGTTCTGCAATGTATGTATCACTCATTCTAACGCCAAAGATTTGTGCCAAGAACTATGACCGCTTAGGCTATCAACGTAAGAACCTATCTCGTAATGCCGAATTTGGTGGTACGCTGACCTCAGGCATGGTGCCTTGGAGTGATAATGGTATCTACATGGCGAGTATCTTAGGTGTTGCTACCTTCTCTTACGCACCATTCATGTGGCTCAGCTTTGTGTGTATTATCGTAACGATTGTATCGTCTTACATGGGTTGGTTTGTGGATCGTTGCCCACCAGCAACCGCAGAACAATTAGCTGAAGATGATGAAGATGAATTAATGACAGTGAAACGTTTAACGTCATAAACTGTATTACGCCATATCTACAACAGAAACGATAAACGCACTTCTAAGAGGTGCGTTTTTTTATTAAAACAAAAATAAAAAATCACACTTTCCGGCCAAACAAATCACTGCCCAACCACTTGATACCTAAAAGGTATTTATTAAAAGCCCCATCTGTCACCTATTCCTCCCAGTCGCAATACTCCCCTTTATTGACCCAACTATCAGCGCCTTTATAGAGCCAGTTCACAAATATAAGATCCATATTTCATCAAACTTACTTTTCAATCCAACACCTTGACCCTCGTCAATATTCCAACTTCGTTTTTCATGAAAATACCGCTATTACCGAATTAACCACTAAATACAACATTTGAAAACGTAGCCATAAAAATAATTATCGGTGTTTATTTGGTTAACCATTTTTTATTTTACGTTTTATAAGGATATATCTATGAGTAACAACGCAATAGAAGGCCGTAAAGTTACCATTGGCAGCTACCTTGCCCTCGCCTTTGCCGTCATTTTCTTTTCAGGAGCATTACAATCTAATCAGTGGTATGGCGTATTTGACTTTACAACCTTAAATGGTTCATTTGGCAATGTGGTTTATTCTGTTAACGATACTGCAGAAGGTGTGGAAGCTGCTTCAACTTCATTTCGTGGTAAAGGCGGTAGCGGTGCTCGTGACGGCTTTATTTTTGCGTTAACGTTAATTCCAACAGTGATGTTTGCTTTAGGCATGATCAATGTGCTTGAACATTACGGGGCGCTAGATGCCGCACGTAAATTATTAACCCCTCTACTACGTCCATTAATGGGTATTCCGGGTAACTCAGGTTTGGCGCTAATTGCCTCCCTACAAAGTACTGATGCAGGTGCGGCAATGACTCGTCAATTACAGGATGAGGGTCACTTAACCAAACGAGAAACAGATATATTTACCATGTTCCAGTTTTCTGCCGGTGCCGCGATTGTAAACTTCTTCTCATCAGGTGCGGTGCTGTTTACATTAACCACAGCCTCTGGTGAACCAGCAGTAACCTCTTCTATCGGTCTTGCGGTTGCTATTATGTTTATCTTCAAATTTGTGGGTGCGAATATTTTCCGTATCTACTTAAACATCACTGAAGGCAAAGACAACAAAGACACTAAACCAACAACAGTAAGCACGGAGAACGCATAATGACGACGGCAAAAAAACCTATGGTTACTGATATTTTTGTTGAAGGTGCTAAAAAAGGTTGGGTAATTGCAACAACCTCAACCGTACCTAACGTATTAATGGCATTTGTCATTATCAAAGCATTGCAGATCACAGGCGCACTAGAAGTAATGGGAACATTATTTTCACCTATTATGGCTGTTTTTGGCCTTCCAGGTGAAGCTGCAGCAGTGTTGATCGGCGCATGGATGTCAATGGGTGGCGCGGTAGGTGTAGTTATTACGCTGTTTGACCAAGGTATTCTAAATGGTGAACACATTGCCATTCTTGCTCCTGCTATTTATTTGATGGGCTCACAGGTGCAATACATGGGTCGAATTATGGGACCAATTCGTACCGAAGGTCGCTACATTCCAATCATGATTGCTATTTCAGTATTAAATGCCTTTGCTGCAATGTTCGTAATGAACGTATTAGTGTAATTGCTTAGCGCATTGGATTCGGCTTGTTTCCTGTGCGCTTTCTCTTTTTATGTTACCGATAAGCCATCAATGGCTCGGAGTCTTTAATATGTCTTTTTCTCTGAATAATTACCTTGAAGAACTACGCCCACTCATTAATCTTGATTGCGGCACCTTAACCGTTGATGGTATCGATGTCGTTGCAACCATCATGGCACAAAAATACCTTGATTTAGGTTGGCATGTTAAACGCATTGATTGTGGTATTGCAGGTACTGGCTTAGAAGTACGTAATAAGCCTGACGCTGATCATATTGATGTGATGTTAATTGGTCATATGGATACTGTGTTCCCAGTAGGAACTGCAGCAGCTCGCCCAATGACACATGATAATGAACGTGCTTATGGCCCTGGGGTATCAGACATGAAATCAGGACTATTAAGTGTCGTTTATGCCCTGCGCGATCTTGATCCTAGCGCACTTGATACATTATCAATTTGTGTGTGCATGAACCCAGACGAAGAAATTGGTTCACTACACTCTGAAGCATGGCTAAAAAGTGTCGCTGTTAACGCTAAACATGTTTTAGTTGCAGAAGCTGCACGTGCTGATGGCTCATTGGTTAAAGCACGTAAAGGCATGGCTCGTTACCGTTTAAGTTTCCACGGTAAAGCAGCGCACGCAGGTAATGAGCCTCAAAATGGCCGCAGTGCAATCACTGAAATGGCACATTGGATTCTAGCAATTAATACTATGACCAATTTTGAGTCAGGCACAACCTTAAATGCTGGCGTTGTCAGCGGTGGTGCTGGCGCTAATATCGTACCTGAATTTGCACAAGTCGTGGTTGATGTTCGCTTTTGGGATAACGATGAATATGCGGCGGTTGATGCTCAGATTCGTACATTAACAGAAACACCATTTGTTGATGGCGTAACGATTAAGGTTGAGCGAGAAGCACACAAGCCATCAATGGTGCCAAGTCCACAAACGGAAGTATTAATGGCACAAGTTGAAGCCGTGGGTAAGGAGTTAGGTATTGATATTACATGGCAAGCAGTTGGTGGTGGTTCAGATGCCAACCTAACCGCAGTCTTAGGTATTCCAACCTTAGATGGTTTAGGTCCAATTGGCGCAGGTTTCCACAGTGCAGATGAATGGTTAGATTTGGCTTCAATTGAGCCTCGTATTCGCTTATTGCAGCAAGTACTTGTGAAAATTGCGCAACAATAACCAATAAAAAAATCAAAAAAGGCTGCATTTCTGCAGCCTTTTTTCTTTGTAAATAATCCACATTGGCATGATTTACAAAGAGGTACAATCTTTTCAGTTGTTAGGTTAAATCAATATCGGTTTAATAAAATCAATATGGATTTAACTCGTTTTTGCGATAATATCGGCTTTTGCGGCTGACATTTGGACACTACGTAAATTGTCTAACTTAAAGTGTATAGCCCTAAATGGGTGACGCCAAAAATAATGTGGATAACTCCAACGTAAAACGTGGATCATCTGAAGACGCTTGGCAGATTGATAGCAATGCCCAATACAATGCATACAACTTGGCTTTTCTTCACCAAGACGACAACCTGTTACTCTCTCCTCAACATACTCGATAAGACTTTCACATTCAGAGCACATTACTGCTCCACGGTGCAACGTTTTACAATATAGGCGAATCATCGCTTTCACTGTATTCAGTTCACGCTGCGAACGAACTGAATGATTGTTTATAACTATCATAGTTGCGCCATTATCCATCCATCCCTCGCAGTGCCAATGATAAAAATCAAATTTATGCGAAAATCAGAACCTAATAGACAAAAATCATAACCCCAATCGAGCTTGTGGTTATTTATTGCACTTTAATACATTGTTCGAATAAATTACGAACAACGTTCAAATATAAAAAAACACCATTGAGGTTCAATTTCGGGACTTTAAATAGCAAAAAACCACTGCGATATATGCAAAATTAGTAAGTGCATACTTCACAATGGCTTTATTTATTATTAATTACACTGCATAACAGCCGTTATTAATTATCGCTATTTAAACGACGTAACAACTGATCTTTCAGATTAGGCGGCGTGCCTTTGATGGTTAATGTATCAGTTTCAGCATCATAAAAAATACGTTCCCCTAATAACATACTGTCAAAGTTAAGCGTCATACCACCGCCAGAGCCAACAAATTTAGTCAATTTACGCATCGCTGTACGATCAGCAGGAAAGCTTTCTTCTAATTCATAACCTTGCTTTGAAGTAAAATCATAAAAATTAGTGCCGTCATCCGCTGCAGGTAACTCTCCTGACAGCTCTTTTACTGTCACTTCATCGCCCGCTTGAAGTTGACCATTACAGTAATCGTAAACTTGCTTACGATATTGCTGCTTTTCTTCTTTATCAAGACGAGAATCCGCACAAAAATCTTCAACCGCTTGCATCAAGACCTGGTTTTGAACTTTAACGTCTAATCCTACTTCTGCTTGCATAAAATCAAGGAAGAAATCAGCGATCTTACGCCCAACACGACCTTTCGCAAAAGTAAGGTAACGAGTTGATTCTGGATTGGTTTCCCATGATGACAAATCAATACGAGCAACGATATCCATCTTGTTAATATCAAGATAATCAGTCGCACTAATGCCTAATTGATCGGTAACTTTCATGCTATGGCACGTGGGTAACATACCAATAAATAAATAGTCTGTTGCCAATGACTGGTATTCAGCCATCACCAAAGTACCCGCTTCAGAAAACGGATATTTAGCTAATTCAACCTGTAAACGTTGCACGGATTGATTGGAAAATGTCAGGAAATCTAACTCTCCTTGACGAAATTGTTTCAACCAATGAGCAAACTCACTATCAGCGGCAAAATGCGCAAAGCCTTTTGTACCTTTACTGCTATAAATTCGATGTAATTCAGCGACAAGATCCTCCGTTGCTGAATCATTATCAAGAGTTTGATTTCTAAGATGAATTTCTAAATCATCTTGGTCGTTTTTTACTAATTGATGTAGAATGACGTTCGAAAGTGTAAGACTCATAATGGAAAAGGTTTTCAGGAAAACTGAACTCTAGGTTATCATAAGTCGTTATCCTAAACATTAAACAAGATTTCTTATGCCAATTACTTCAAAATACAGCACTAAAAAAGTTGAACAAATCATTGATGACATGTTCGATGTTCTTGAAAAACATAAAACATCACCAGAATTAGCCTTAATGGTTGTGGGTGATATTGCCACTAACATTATCAATGCTAACGTCCCTGTTGCACAACGTGAAGTTCTTGCACAAAAATTTGCAAAAGCACTACAGGCCTCAATTAAAAAAGATTAAGTCTTACTTTATAGTTAGACATAGCATTGAAGACTGAGAAGAATTGACATTTATGGTCGCCAGCACATACAAAGACAAAGTTTCCCAGCTAATTAGTTGGGGACACTGGTTTAGCTTTTTCAATATCATCGCTGCCATGCTATTGGGCACGCGTTATATTATTTATTCAGAATGGCCGACGACGACAATCGGACAACTGTATCTAGGATTAAGCTGGGTCGGACATTTTGGTTTCCTTGTCTTTGGTATTTATATACTGATCCTCTTTCCTGCCAGCTTTCTGATCCCCTCACAGCGTTTAATGCGTGTGTTTGCGGTATTAGTTTCAACGGTAGGATTGACCACATTACTACTTGATACCTATGCCTATCAAAGCGTCGACTTACATTTAAGTCCTCTGGTATGGGATCTATTATTAAGCGGTGAAAAAACAGAGCTAAATACGCGCTGGCAATATCTATTTATCGTCGTTCCAGTCATATTCCTGATCGAGATGATATTCTCAGAATGGATCTGGCGTAAACTTAGAAAGCTAACCCGTAAAAACGTCGGAGGCCCAATCGCCATCGTGTTCGGTCTATGCTTTCTAAGTAGCCACATTATTTATATCTGGGCGGATGCTAACCTTTACCGTCCAGTAACGATGCAACGTTCAAATTTTCCATTGTCATACCCTATGACAGCAAAAACGTTCATGGAAAAACATGGGCTGTTAGATCGCCAAGAATATGTTAAACGCCAAGCACAACAAGGCATTAATAACAGTGAAATGATGCGTTACCCAATCGACAAAGTGAATTTTATCGATAAGGGTACCAAACAAAACTTACTGATTATTATGGTAGACAGTTTGCGCAGTGATATGGTCAATACGACCACGATGCCGAACCTGACGGCTTTTGCTGATAAGAATATTAATTACACTGATAACTACAGTACCAGTAATAACGATAGCGGTGTGTTTGGTTTACTCTACGGCTTACCAAGTGGCTATGCCAATAGTATTCGTGCTGAAGGTAAATCGCCGTTATTACTTGATACTCTACAAAATCGGGGCTATCACTTTGGCTTATTCAGTGGTGAAGGATTTGAACAACCAATCTATCGTGACGCTATTTTCTCTAAAACACAACTAGCAACGATTGATAACCTTGATAATGGCAAACGCACGCCAAGTGATCGTTTAGCCTATAATGACTGGCACCATTGGTTAGAGAAACAAAAAGCGGATGAGCCGTGGTTTAGTCTGCTTGAATTAACATCCGTTGATCAATATGAAGAAAGTAGTGATTATCAAACTAAATTCACGCCATCATTAGGCAGCAATTTACTGCACGATAAAAAAGTAGACTCTAGTGTATTACTTAAAAACAGCTACCGAAACGCGGCTTATCATATTGATACAATTTTGAGTAAAGTGTTTGCACAGTTAAAAGCACGATCAATGCTGGATAACACCATCGTGGTTGTGACATCAAACCATGGCACTGAATTTAACGAAACTGGTAATAACACTTGGGGCTCTGATAGCAACTACAGCCAGTACCAAATAAAAGTGCCGATGATCATTCACTGGCCACAACATCCAGCTCAAGTTGTTACTCGTCCAACCAGTAACCTTGATTTAGTGCCAACCTTGATGGAGTCGCTGTTTAATGTCGCGTCTAACCCATCAAATTACAGTTCAGGCATTAGTCTGTTTGATAATAACAATGATCGTCGTTGGATCTTAGCCGGTGATAGTAATGACATTGTGGTGATTCAGAAAGGTACCACCACTGTCGTTGATAAATACGGTAACTACCGAGTTTATAACGATAAATATCAGTTAATGGATCAGGATAAACCTAAACTGTCGACACTAATGCAAGTTATGCACGAGTTAAAACGATTTTATATTCCTAACGACCTGAATAATTAACATTACATAACACTAAAAAAGCAGCTTTCTAGCTGCTTTTTTTCTTGCTGTAATCACTGATTTTTACTACAAATAATCGCTGCGATTATCGGCATAGCAATGTTCAAATCCATCCTGCCAACCATTACGGTATTTTACAACTGTAGCCATTCGCTCAGGATCCCGCCTAAACCCATCAAGATAGGTATTTCCCGCGACGGCACGGCTATAACAGCCATCTTGATAACCATCTAGATAAGCACGTTCAAATCCTAACTCAGCTAATTGCTGATGGCGACTACTGCAACCATTTAATACACTAAAACTTATAATGCTTATCCATAATAGTTGTTTCATCTTATGCCCTTTTATTTATGATGGTATCAAATAGCCTCAATAAGAAAAAACGTTGAATATAAATTTTTATTTCCTATATTGACCTAAAAGTAGATAATAATGACGGATTTAGCTGTAATATTAATAAGAATGAGTGTGACAAAAGAATGAATTAGCTCTCACTTTTCAGTGTAAAAAAGAATATATCCCTAACTTGTGGGATATATCCTGCTAATTTTAAAGATAATAGTTAACAATAACCCTGTCACTCCCGAACAGACTCATGGAATAGAGTATTAATGAACGAGCAGATAGCAACTTTCTATCAAACAGTTACTAAACAATGTAGTAATGCCCATAGCCTTAGAACTATTTGTGAATTAGTCTGCCGTAATCTTATTCAAAGTTTTTCAATTAATCATTTGCAACTAATTATTAAATATAATAACGAATGGAAATTATTAGTAGAACTAAATAGTAAAGGAATAAAATATTATTTTCCACCAGCTGAAATACCAACAGCAAATGAATATTATTATAAAAACATCCATTACTATGCGAATAAAACTAATGCATCTATTGATATATTAGAGAACTATCGCTACGTATTAATTCCATTAAAATATCATTCAAAGATTATTGGCCACTTAACGATTGCAGCGCCATTAACATCAACACTACAACCAAAACACCTAACGATATTAACGGCATTACTTGCTGCCGAAATTACAGCAGGATTAATAAAACAAACAACTAAACACCACAGCCTCAGCCGTATTAATGCAGAAAAAGCATTACTTTCAAGTAAAGAACAACAGCAATCACTATTAAACCATCTTCAAGGTATGCATGAGGTTTCTTTTCAATTATGGCGTAACAACATAATGAAAGATATGCTGTTTATTGCTGTTGATGAAGGAAAGAAGCGGCTTAATATCGATAGAATGGCTATTTTTCTATTTGATGAACAACAAAATATGCATGGTACTTTTGGTACTGATATTCAAGGAAATACCGTTGATGAATTTTATTTTCATTCAGAAATTCCTAATCAATGGTTTGCCTCTAATACATTAAAAGATAAAGAGTATATTGCATTTCAAGAAAATACCCCTTTATATCACGACCTAAAACAAATAGGGTTTGGATGGAGTGCTTATATTGCTTTATGGGATGAAGATACGCCTATTGGATGGATTGCTTGTGATAATTTAATTACCGGACAACCATTATATAATTATCATCATCAACTGCTCAAACAATATGGTTTTATTGTTTCACAGCATATTTTACGACTACGTGCAGCTGATGATCTAATAAAGCTTAATCATGATCTTGAACAACGAGTGCAAAGCCGTACCAAAGCACTCAATAAAGCCAATGAACAGCTGCAGAAATTATCACGCATTGATGCACTAACTAATATCGCTAATAGACGGGTCTTTGACGAAACAGTAATGACAGAATGGCGTCGAGCTAATCGGCTCGAATTACCGTTATCATTACTTATCTTAGATATTGATAATTTCAAAACCTATAACGATAAACTCGGCCATGCCGCTGGCGATCAATGCTTAAAAACCATTGCAGCAGTATTGTCTAAAGTTGAACGTCGAGCAGGAACGTTATTTGCCCGTTACGGTGGTGAAGAGTTTGTACTGTTGTTACCAGGACAAGACCAACAAGCCGCGGTCAATAATGCGCAACGCTTACTCAATGCAATCCACAAGATCGCGTTGCCATTTCCAAGTATCGAATTAAATAACAATACCCCTGCCATTGTGACAATTAGTATTGGTGTTAGTACGATCATTCCATCTCAAGTGACAACTTATGATGACTTTTTTAAACATGTTGATACTGCACTTTATCAAGCAAAAGCTGAAGGTAAAGACTGCTTCCGCGTTCTTTTACCTGAATTATCAGCATGAATATAATGCAATAAATACTGATACATATTAAAACTAAGCCAGCATCATCAATTAGCTATTACGCTTAGGTGCTGACTTAGCTTTTGTTTTAGCTGCCGACCCTTTCTTTGCATAACTGCGCTTCTTCGTTCGCGGGGTAAACTCAGGTGAAGTCAATGAACGTAAACTTGGTGGTACATCACTGATTTTTACCTGATCCATCAAGGCAGTAACTTGTTGTTCTAACGCTGCCATAAATGGTTGATACGCACATTTTCTATCTGCCATATCATGCAGTTGATGCTCCCAATGCGCGGTCATATCAGGATAAGTTGAGCTATCAGGTAAAGCGTAAATTAAGCCTTTCCCCGCCTCTGAAGCATGAATAGCTTTACCTTGGCGTTGCAGTAACTGGCGCTTAAACAGCATTTCTAAAATACCAGCTCGCGTTGCTTCTGTGCCTAAACCATCGGTATCACGCAATATTTTCTTTAATGACGCATCAGATACAAATCGAGCAATACCCGTCATCGCTTGTAATAACGTTGCTTCGGTAAATGCTTTTGGTGGCTCCGTCATTTTATCTTTAATCTCACCATCGCGGCACACCAATACCGTACCTTTATCTAATGGCGGTACTTTATCTGCTAAATCATTGTCTTCTTTTTTATCATCACGCCCTAATAGCGCTCGCCAACCTGGTGACATTAACTGACGCCCTTTAGCAATAAAGAGCCCATTAGTAATAGTAAATACTAACTTAGCATCAGCATATTCTGCTGCTGGATAGAATTGCATTAAGTACTGACGTGCAATGAGTTGGTATATTTTAGCTTCATAGCCCGTTAATACTGATGAAGATTTAGGGGTTGGAATAATTGCATGGTGCGCATCCACTTTTTTATCATTCCATGCTTTTGATTTTAATGATGTATTAGCGTTATCCACTGCAGAAGCTAACTGATTATCCGTTGTCGCAATCGCACGACACACATCCTTCGCTTGTTTGAAATGATCTAACGGTAAATGACGACTATCAGAACGAGGGTAAGTGATCACTTTATGTTTTTCATATAATGACTGACAAGTTGATAATACATCGGTCGCACTCATACCAAACCGTTTCGCCGCATCAATCTGTAACGCGGATAATGAGTATGGTAACGGTGGCGCTTGTTTAGTTTGCTTACGCTCAGATTCAGTTACTTCTGCGGCTTGGCCTTTAATCCGTGCCACCACGTTTTCACATAACTTACGATTAAGCACTCGCCCTTCTGAATCTTGGTGAGGTTCACATGATTTACTTGGCTGCCACTTGGCATAAATCGTTTGTTCACCATAAGTGATTAATGCCAATACTTCATAAAACGGTTTGGCGACAAAATTAGCAATCTCATCATCACGTCGAACAACCAGTCCTAAAATAGGTGTTTGTACTCGTCCCACTGACAGCACGCCACGATAGCCCCCTTTTTGCCCAAGTAGCGTATAAGCACGGGTCATATTCATGCCATATAACCAATCAGCTCGTGAACGTGCCAGCGCTGAAACGGATAACGGAATAAAATCACGGTTACTGCGCATAGTAGCTAAGGCTTTTTTAACCGCCGCGGGGTTTAAATCAGAAATAAGCAACCGCTGTGCTGCTTCTTTTTTAGCTTTGGATATTTTGACGTAATCAATCACTTCATCCACCAGCAACTGTCCTTCACGATCGGGATCACCAGCATGCACCACTGCGGTCGCGGTTTTAGCTAATTTTTTAATAACTGCTAGCTGTTGCTTCGCGGCTTTTCGAGGAATTAATTGCCATTGCTGTGGCACAATCGGTAAATCTTCTAAATGCCACTTTTTATAACGAGCATCATAAGCATCTGGCTCCACTTGTTCTAACAGATGCCCAATACACCATGTAACAATATCGCCATTCCCCACTTCAATATAGCCGGTATTATTTTTATGCGGGCGAGGTAATACAGCAGCGATCGCTCGACCTAAGCTTGGTTTTTCAGCTATATATAAGCAACTCATGGGGATCTTTATCTGAAAGGAGTAATAGTAAGACTGTACCGAAAATGGGTGCTAACAGCAACATAACACTGGATATTAAACCAGTGGTTATGAATTCATTTTGCAATTGATCTTGCAAGATCATCATAACTAACATCAACACCCAATAAAAAAGCCAAATACATCATATTAATAGATATATTTGGCTCTTATTAAATCGGTAGATATCAATTAACTATCGAGTGGCTAACCAATCTTGTACTTGGTGGTAATCACCTCTAAATACAATCCGATCCGCTTTTTTGCTTAATTGATAGGTATACATTGGATCATAATACTGCTCTAGCAAAGGAGCTAACCAAGCATCATGTTCTGCTAATGAGCCGTTAGATTGCATCATTTTCACTGCATGTTGCTGGGATTTCAACATCACTTCATAACGTTCTAAACCTAAACGTTTACGAATGTTGAACATACCTTTTTCTAAATACTCAGCAAATAAAACCCAACCTTGTTCCTCACCGTAATGCGCCACATAATCACGTTGCATTTTAACAACATAATCATCTAATAGGCGCGCTAGGCGGACATCGACTGGATCATCAATAACCGCAATATCAGCTTCTTGCATTGCACGATTGATCGATAAAGGCACGGTCACACAACCAATGTTTTTACCTTCATCTTCAAACACAAAGTGCTCAATGCCACGGTCTAATTTTTTAACCATTTGTACGGCAAGATCACTTTCAAACGCAATTTGAGTTCGCTGTGGCGTAACATAACGACCAAACGATGAACCACGGTGGTGTGCTGCACCTTCTAAATCAAGGCCATTAGCAAGAACATTAACCATAATAGTCTTACCGCTGCCCGTATTACCCGCAACAATAGACATTGGTTTAGCTGCAACTTCGTCAATAGTATCAACTAAATAACGGCGTAATGCTTTATAGCCACCAGTGATGAACGGATAGTCTATACCCGCTTCTTTAAGCCATTGTTGAGTAATTTGAGAGCGTAAACCACCACGGAAACAATAAAGGTAACCATCAGGGTTTGCTTCACAAAATGCTTTCCATTGCGCTACACGTTCTGCTTTAACATCACCATTAACCAATTTATGGCCAAGATCAATCGCGGCATCTTGCCCTTTATTTTTATAACACGTACCAACAGCTGCACGCTCATCATCCATCATTAACGGACGGCTATGAGAGGTTGGAAATGCACCTTGAGTAAATTCAATCGGTGCACGCATATCCATTAATGGCGTATCGTTCACAAACAGATGACGGAAATCTTCGCAATTGGGACGCGACATTAGCAAACCTCAATAAAGGTATCGCCATCCATAGGCACAAGTTCACCAATCGCTTCCAGCAAGATGTTATGTTTTTTAGCAATCGCTTGAACTTCAGCATCGCTACTTGGATCAACAGCTAATAATAGGCCGCCTGATGTTTGAGGATCACATAATAATGATTTTTGTTGATCCGTCATTTTACCCACTTTGTGGCCGTAACTCATAAAGTTACGCTCTGTACCACCAGGGACACAACCTTGAGCGATATAATCGTACACACCAGGTAATGTTGGTATCTTATCAAACCAAAGTTTTGCTTTTAGGTTACTGCCTTCACAAATCTCAGTTAAGTGGCCCATTAAACCAAAACCAGTGACATCTGTTAACGCTTTTACGCCTTCAACATCAGCAAAGTCAGCACCCGGTTTATTAAGCTTACACATCCAATCGCGTGCCAAACCTTTATGCTCATCAGCCAACTTAGATTGTTTTTCTGCCGTTGTTAATACGCCGATACCTAATGGTTTAGTTAGGTATAAATGACAACCTGCTTCTGCACTGTCATTACGTTTAACACGATCAGTACTTACTAATCCTGTTACAGCAAGGCCGAAAATTGGCTCAGGAGCATCAATAGAGTGACCACCAGCAAGAGAAATACCAGCCTCACGGCACACTGAACGACCACCATCAATCACTTTTTGCGCAATTTCAGGTGACAATACATTTACTGGCCAACCTAAAATAGCAATCGCCATGATAGGTTTGCCACCCATAGCGTAAATATCACTGATCGCGTTAGTCGCTGCAATACGACCAAAATCAAACGGATCATCAACGATTGGCATAAAGAAGTCAGTGGTACTGATCACTGCCTGACCATTACCGATATCATAAACGGCAGCGTCATCTTTACTTTCATTACCAACCAGTAAATTAGGATCAGCAAAAGGGGCTAATTGAGTACGAAGAATAGTATCAAGTACTTGGGGAGAAATTTTACAACCACATCCGGCACCGTGGCTGTATTGTGTTAGGCGAACATTTTCCATGACACGCTCCAAAATATAGAAAGAACCAGCGATTCTACTCCTGCCCTCGACAACTGTCATCTTTCCAACCCAAAAGCAGTCATTTTCTATTAAAACAAATCGACATTGGCAGTAATAGTCACCAATTAAAAACAAAAAAGGTGATGCTATTCACGGTTTAACACCCAAAAATAGCCATCACCTTCCTTTTTTAACTCTGTAATCACATCAATAAAGAGTTAAAGACGAGTTATTGTTACATCTGTTGTATATCAGTAATTACAAATATTCAACGTATTGAGCCAGATCACGTTCATGAACTTTCGCTTCACGGCAACCAATTGAACCAAGGTATAAGAAGCCAACAATCATGTCTTCACCCGTGACACCTAATGCCTCACGAACCACGGGATGATATGCCCAAGACCCTGTACGCCAAAAACCAGAATACCCTTGCGCCACAGCTGCCATCTGCATTGCTTGTGCGGCACAGCCAGCAGAAAGGTGTTGTTCTATAACTGGTACTTTATGATCAGAGGTCACTTTACTGACAACCGTGATTACCATTGGTGCACGAAAAGGTGCTTTTGAGGCTTTTTCAATCACAAAATCATCAAGATCATCCGCTTTCGCAGCAGCAACTAAAATATCGGCTAACTTAGTTAACCCTTCACCTTGAGAAACAATAAAACGCCACGGCGTTAAGCCACCATGATCAGGAGCACGTAATCCTGCACGAAAGATATTCTCAAGAACCTCTCCTGCAGGTGCTGGCTCAACTAATTTTGGTAATGAGCGACGATTAAGCAGCAATGATAGCGCGTCCATAACAACCTCAAAATGAAAATAATTATTGTTTCTCGTATAATAAGGCAGGTAAAGCGCAGAACACAAGCCATGAAAATTATAACTTCGCGGCTAATTCAACCCCTTGGCGAATAACACGTTTCGCGTCAACTTCCCCTGCATCTTCCGCTCCACCAATCACATGCACTGACACACCTTGCTGTATTAACTGTTGCGATAAATTATCAACTGATGTTTGGCCGGTACAAATAACAATATGATCAACCTCTAATGTCTGTGGTTGACCATCAATAATAAGATGCAAGCCTTGATCGTCAATGGCTTGATAGTCCACTCCCGCCCATAATTTAACGCCACGTTTTTCTAATGTACGGCGATGAATCCAACCCGTTGTGCGCCCAGGGCCTTTGCCTACTTTTCCTGGTCGACGTTGTAATAACCATACTTGGCGCGGGCTAATATAATCATCTGAAGGTAATAAACCGCCGCTATAGCACAGACTTTTATCAATATCCCATTCACTCAACCAGCTATCAAGATCATGCTCACTCGGCTCTGTTAGCATGGTAGCAACATCAACCCCAATACCACCAGCACCAATGATGGCTACTTTTCCCCCCAACACTCTCTGCTGACGAATTAAAGTTTGGTAATCAATCACCTTCAAATGATCAATCCCCGTAATTGGCGGTATTCGAGGTTGCACTCCCGTTGCAATAATAACTTCGTCATAATCAAGCAACTGCTCGACCTTAGCTTCAACACCTAACCGCACCACAACGCCTGTTTGCTCTAAGCGTCGAGTAAAATAACGGATGGTTTCTTTAAATTCTTCTTTACCAGGAATCTGCATCGCTAGATTAAATTGGCCACCAACATGGGTATTTTTTTCAAATAAATCGACCTTAAATCCACGCTCTGCAGCAGTAACTGCACACGCCATTCCCGCCGGACCACCACCAATAACCGCGACTTTTCGCGACTTAGCGGCCGTCGTTAATACCAGTTCAGTCTCATAACATGCCTGAGGATTAACTAAACAACTGGCGCGTTGACCAACAAAAGCATGATCTAAACATGCCTGATTACAACCAATACAGGTATTAATATCATTGGCTCGATTTTGCTCTGCTTTTAAGACAAATTCAGGATCAGCTAAAAATGGTCTCGCCATCGACACCATATCAGCTTGCCCTTGAGCTAAAATATTTTCAGCAACTTGTGGTGTATTAATGCGATTACAGGTCACAATAGGAATCGAAATTTGCTGTTTGATTTTTTCCGTAACCCAAGCAAATGCAGCTCGTGGCACTTGAGTGGCTATAGTTGGAATACGGGCTTCGTGCCAACCAATACCTGTATTTAAAAGAGTAACGCCTACCGCTTCTAATGCCAGCGCTAACTGCACCACCTCATCGTAAGTGCTTCCTTGTTCAACTAAATCCAGCATTGATAATCGAAAGATAATAATAAAATCATCACCAACACGCGCGCGTACTGCACGAACTATTTCAACAGCAAAACGGATTCTATTGTCATAACAGCCTCCCCATTCGTCGTAACGTTGATTTGAACGCTGACAAATAAACTGGTTGATGAGATAGCCTTCAGAGCCCATTAACTCAACCCCGTCATAACCCGCTTCACGCGCTAACTCGGCACTGTGTGCAAAATCATTAATGGTATTGTTAATTTGGCGATGACTCATTTTGCTTGGGGTGAATTTAGAAATAGGAGAGCGAATAGCAGAGGCACTTACCGCAAATGGTGACATTGCATAACGCCCAGCATGTAATAATTGTAACGCAATCTTTCCCCCTTGCTGATGCACTGCAGCGGTAATATTGCGGTGTTTACGCACATGGCGATTTTTACTAAATTCGGCACTAAACGGATGTAATCGACCACGAAAGTTAGGAGAAAAACCACCCGTAACAATAAGCCCAACCCCAGCTTTTGCTCTAATGGCATAAAACGTTGCCAGCTTATGAAAGCCTCCCCGCTCTTCTTCTAATCCGGTGTGCATTGAACCCATTAATACTCGATTACGTAATTGAGTAAAACCCAGATCTAGCGACGTCAATAAATGAGGAAACGGTTTATCATTCATAAGCAGCTCCTAATCACCATGGTCAGACCAGTATATTTGAGCTTAGACCGCAATATCAACCAGAATTAACAAAAAAGCAACATTTACATGATGCGCCTCACTATTTATAATCAATCACGTACGTCTATTTTACTATTAATAACAATTACACCGTAAAAACACTGTAATTCAGCAGTGACTACGCTACGATATCGCTATCACCATTATCAGGAATTTTCATGAAAGCCATATTCTCAAGGATTGGAAAATTCTTCCTCGCTATCGGGAAGTTAATTAACTTTACTCGCAAATTTATCCTCAACCTTTTGTTCGTTCTTATTATTGGCGCGATAATTTTTGCATTAACCGATGAAGATAAAACCACCGATAATATTGAACCCTCCGCATTAGTCCTTAACCTTTCCGGTCCGATTGTTGAACAAAGTAATTATGACAATCCACTTGATAGTGTAATGAGTGAGGCGTTAGGTAAGCCCGATGTAAAACAAAATGTATTATTTGATATTGTTGAAGCCATTCGCGCAGCAGCAACAGATAAAGACATCACAGGTTTGGTGCTTAACCTTAAGGGCATGTCTGAAACAAGCCTGACTAAAATGCGTTACATCGCAAAAGCCATTGAAGAATTTAAAGCATCAGGTAAAGCTGTTTATGCTTATAGTGATAATTACACTCAAAGCCAGTACTACCTAGCCAGTTATGCAGATAAAGTCTTTTTATCGCCAGATGGTGGCGTGATGCTAACCGGTTATGGCACTTACACTCTGTACTATAAGAGCTTACTGGCTAAGTTAGATGTCACCACTCATGTTTTCCGTGTCGGTACCTATAAGTCATTTGTTGAACCTTATATTCGTGATGGCATGTCAGCTGCAGCCAAAGAAGCTAATACTGTTTGGTTAACTCAACTATGGGGAGCATTCAGCGACGATGTAGCCAAAAACCGCCATATTAAACCACAGACATTAACGCCAAATATCGATGAGTTTATTACGCAATTAAAATCAGTTAATGGCGACTTTGCTCAATTGAGTAAAAAATTAGGTTTAGTTGATTCGCTCGTTACTCGTGATCAAATGACCCAATATTTAATTGATACTTTTGGTGCTAACGACAAACATAGCTTTAAACAAATTAGCTATTACGATTACCTGCCATTACTGGTTGATGATCAACAACCATCACCAAATAAAGTCGCGGTAGTTATTGTAAACGGCGCGATTGTTGATGGTAAAAGTAGCCAAGGTTCTGCTGGTGGTGACACTATTGCCTCACTACTAAACAAAGCACGCTTTGATAAACAAGTGAAATCAGTGATTCTAAGGGTTGATAGCCCAGGAGGTAGTGCTTTCGCCTCAGAGGTTATTCGTAATGCCGTTGACGCACTCAAAAGAGCAGGCAAACCCGTCGTAGTATCAATGTCGAGCGTTGCAGCCTCTGGCGGTTATTGGATCTCCTCCAGTGCCGACGAGATCATTGCTCAACCAACAACGATCACCGGCTCTATTGGTATCTTTGCAATCTTAACCACTTTTGAAAAAGGCTTAGAAAAGCTAGGTGTTTACAGTGATGGGGTCGGTACTACACCGTTCTCAGGTGTGGGTGTTACTCGCGCACTACCCGATGGTGTAGCAAAAGTATTCCAACTTGGGGTTGATAATGGCTACCAACGCTTTATTGGCTTAGTCAGTAAATACCGTCATATGACATTGGCTCAAGCAGATAAAATTGCTCAAGGCCGAGTATGGACTGGTAAAGATGCACAGCAACGCGGCTTAGTTGATAAATTAGGTGACTTTGACACCGCCATTACAGCAGCTGTTGAGTTAGCCAAAGTAAAAGATTATCAATTAGTGTGGATGCAACAACCACTATCACCAGTACAACAATTCTTTAAAGAGCTATCTGGCGAAGTAAAAGTGCAAATTGCAACCATGGTATTTGGTGACATGCCATCTTCGTTAGCCCCAGTAACAAAAGTTGCTAAAGATCTTACTTCACTGACGAACTTTAACGATCCTAATGGCCGTTATGCTTTCTGCTTAAATTGCAGCACTGTTAATTAAACATCATAATAGTCTTCAACCCGGTCAGTATTGGCCGGGTTTTTTAATACCGCCACACACCACTGCTCGTTATTAGTTCATAGTTATTTACACTGACACTGTGTAATAAATCAGCATACTTCGCTACGATCACATTTTAACTCATACAATCACGCTACAAATCTAACTAACCTCGCATCTTCATACAGTTTGCGTATAATACGCGCACTCATTCGTTCATTCTGAGCTTAAAAATGGAAAGAAAACACATTTACATCGCTTACACTGGCGGTACTATTGGGATGCAAAAGTCGGATCATGGCTATGTTCCTGTTGCTGGTTTTATGCAGCAGCAATTGGCAAGCATGCCTGAATTCCATCGTTCAGAAATGCCAGAATTTACGATCAATGAATATGAACCACTGATAGATTCATCTGATATGACACCAATGGATTGGCAGCGAATCGCAGATGATATTAAAGCTAATTATGATAAATATGATGGTTTTGTAATTTTACATGGTACCGATACCATGGCTTACACCGCATCAGCATTATCATTTATGTTTGAAAATTTAGACAAACCTGTGATTGTGACTGGCTCACAAATTCCATTGGTTGAATTACGCTCTGATGGCCAAAGTAACTTGCTAAATGCTCTTCATATTGCGGCTAATTACCCAATCAATGAAGTCACCGTATTTTTCAATAACCAATTGATTCGTGGTAATCGCAGTACTAAAGCACATGCTGATGGTTTTGGTGCGTTTATTTCGCCAAACTTACCACCGCTATTAGAAGCGGGAATCAATATTACTGTTAATAATATTGCCCAAATAGATAAAAAACCTGACGGTGCATTTCAAGTCCATACTATTACACCGCAGCCAATTGGGGTTATCACAATGTATCCGGGCATTTCTCCTGAAGTGATCCGTAACACATTACGTCAACCCGTCAATGCAATGATACTACTGACATTTGGTGTCGGTAATGCACCACAAAATAAAGAATTGCTTGAGCAACTCAAGGCAGCAACGGATCGTGGCGTCATTGTAATGAACTTAACTCAATGCCTATCAGGTAAAGTGAATATGGGTGGTTACGCAACAGGATGTGCACTTGCAGAAGCTGGCGTATTAAGTGGCTATGACATGACCCCAGAAGCAGCATTGGCTAAATTACATTATTTATTAAGTCAGGACCTAACTACTGAAGCTATCCGCAGTCTGATGCAACAAGATTTACGTGGTGAATTAACCCACTAATCTTTTGATTACAGCTGACAAAAAAGAGCCTCTCGGGCTCTTTTTTTTGATCATAATTTCTACCGCTAAGAATAACAAAGCAAACTACACTTATTGCAATATTATCGCTCATTGAGCCAAGCAATAAGTGACCATTATGATTTTACATGGCACCTCGATATCCCCCTTTGTACGAAAAATAATGTTAGCACTCAATTACAAAGGTATACGTTACGAGCTTCAACCGCTTAACCCTTACCTTGAAAAGGAACTTGCACATAAGCGGCACCCAATGGGCAAAGTCCCAGTACTTGAGCATGGATCATTAACCGTTATTGATTCCACGGTAATTGCACATTATTTAGATGACGTTTACCCCATTCCGCCATTATATTCAGGCAATGCACAACAACGCGCTCAAATACGTTGGCTTGAATCGTACGCGGCAACCCGTGTCACATCGTTGATTGGTGGAGTACTGTTTTATCAAAAAATATTGCGTCAAAAAATGCAAAACAAAAGCTGTGATCAAGAAGCCGTTGAGCAATGTTTAACTCATCACCTTCCTGATGTACTGCACTACCTTAATCAACAAATTCCACAGCAAGGCTATGTCAGTGATCATTTTTCAATGGCTGAAATTAGTTTATGGAGTATTTTTCGAAGCGGGTGGATGAGTGGATTACGTTTACAGCCGCACTATCCACAGTTACACGCTTATCTACAACGAATAGAACAGGAACCATGGATTGCGAATCTTATTGCAGAAGAAGATCACCAACTACAAGATTTCTATTGTGAACCAATGATCTTACCGCACTCATCAACATAACAATCACAGTTGATCATGATCAAAGCGAGCAATATCATGTTCATTGGTCGTATTTTCGGTATCACGGGTCTCCGCTGTTGTATCAACCGCAAAGTCCCGTTTAAATTCAGCTTTTGATTTAAATTTAATTTCACCACCCGCAGCAACCGTCATATGATCTGCTTTCATGTTATGCCGTGATTGATAGAGCATCACAGCTTGCATTGCACTATCACGTAATTGTGGCGTTAATATTGAGCCATCTAACCATTTTCCTGTTTCAACTGCGGCTAAAATACGCTGATAAACATCAGGCGTCATTGCCGCTAAGAGTTGATTAACATCCATATCCTTACCCTTCTTTAACATCATTACATGGCATATTTTGAGTCAGTATCAAAAAACATATTTATTCATTGTAGACTTATCACGTTAAATTACTTTGCTGTAACAGTTTCATTTACAAAAAAAATAATACTGTTAAATTTAACTATCGATTTTTTATGAGTTTATCCTTTGATAAAGGTTTTATTCTTCTCTCATACCATGCCATTGCACAATCTTCGTCGTGTAAAAGCCATTCTTTTTTTGCCGCTTTTACTCAGTGGTTGCTTTGATCATTACCGTACCACAGAGAACTTATGCGATGACAATCCCGACTTATGCCAACCGCTAAATCTTAATGATGGTCAGTGTCGTATTCAACGTACAAAGCTTATATGGCAACGTTATGACACCTTACAAACTCCCACCGATGAACATAAATTTAAAGAGTTAAAAGCAACTAAGGAATATCAATTCTGCCTTGAGTATGCCGCGCGTATTGAACCAACAGAATTAAAACAACGTAAAACTAAACGTATACAAGCGTTGTATCATAGTTATGAAAGCATTGAACGACTCAATCAAGAGCTACTGCCCTCTCAAAACCCGCATATTATTTATTATCGTTGGAGTCAGGGCGATCAAATCGCTAAACAGCAATTTATGGCACTTGAAGGTGATAAAAAACTTGAACATCCAGAGTTACAATTAGCACTTGCTCGTTATTATGTTAATAAAAATAAACATAAAACATTAGATTTACTGCACCATAGCCTCAGTCTTTATAAAGCAAAAGATAATATTAATATCAGTATCTTAAGAACACTATCAACCTTATATTATCAGCAACAAAATATGGCAGCAGCTTATGTATGGACCAATATAACAACCCATTACCATCCCAATAATGCGCCACAAAAGATAGCGATTCATAATTCGTTTAAGCTAACCAACACCGAACGGGAAAAGTTGGATCGTACCACTCTCAATATCATTGCAACATTGAATAGCGGTCAATATCAACGTACTGACATCATGACTCAATAACGCTTTACAGAATGATAATATCAGCACTATTTTCTTAAATAGCCAGAGATCACACTAGAAGATTAGTTATCAGCAGAGAAAAGCAGTGAGATTGAATTAACACAAAATCGTTCCCCAGTTGATGGCGGACCATCTGGGAAAATATGCCCTAAATGACTGTCACACTGTGAGCAACGAATCTCTGTCCGTACCATGCCATGGCTATTATCATCAAGATAACGAATACACGTTTTAGTGATAGGTGCATCAAAGCTTGGCCATCCGCAACCGGAATCATATTTATTAGTCGAAGCAAATAAAGGTTGATCACAGCAAGTACAACTATAAACACCAGTCTCGCGGTTATGTAGCAGTGTACCGCTAAAAGGGGCTTCAGTTGCTTGCTCACGACACACACGATAAGCATCAGTAGATAACTTATCTCGCCAATATGCATTATCTTTTGAGTTCATTCTTCATTGCCTTTCATTGTATTTTAAGTAAATTGAATAAATATATTTGCAATTAGGGGTCACTGTACCACATACTTCTTGCGCAAAAAGTCACATAGACTCAAAAATAATTTTTGATTATTGCAATAAATGATCAAAAGCGAATAATTACTGCGACGCTAATTTGAACAATAGTTGTATAAATTAACGTCGGTGTAGTTAAAATGTAAATAAATCCGAACTTTTTTTTGACCTCAAGCAATTTAAACGATTTTTTTGCTTGCAGGCTTGCAAAGGATTCTGTAATTTTACTACCAGTTATATTTCATTAGAAATTAAGTTGTGGAGCAAACTGTAATGACAATTAAAGTAGGTATTAACGGTTTTGGCCGTATCGGTCGTTTTGTTTTCCGTGCAGCGCAAGAGCGCACTGACATCGAAGTTGTTGGTATCAACGACCTAATCGACGTTGACTACATGGCATACATGCTTAAGTACGACTCAACTCACGGCCGTTTCAACGGTACTGTTGAAGTTGAAGGCGGTAACTTAATCGTTAATGGTAAAACTGTACGTGTAACTGCTGAGCGTAACCCTGAAGATCTTAAGTGGGATGCAATCAACGTTGACGTAGTAGCTGAAGCAACTGGCCTGTTCCTAACAGACGAGACTGCACGTAAGCACATCACAGCTGGCGCTAAGAAAGTTGTTCTAACTGGCCCATCTAAAGATGCTACACCTATGTTCGTTATGGGTGTTAACGATACAACTTACGCTGGTCAAGACATCGTTTCTAACGCTTCTTGTACTACTAACTGTCTAGCGCCTATCGCTAAAGTTCTAAACGACAACTTCGGTATCGTTTCAGGTCTTATGACAACAGTTCACGCTACTACAGCAACTCAAAAAACTGTAGATGGTCCTTCAGCTAAAGACTGGCGTGGCGGTCGTGGTGCTTCTCAGAACATCATCCCATCATCAACTGGTGCTGCTAAAGCAGTAGGCGTTGTTCTTCCAGAAATCAACGGCAAACTAACTGGTATGGCTTTCCGCGTACCAACTGCTAACGTTTCTGTAGTTGACCTAACAGTTAACCTAGAAAAAGGCGCATCTTACGCAGCTATCTGTGCTGCAATGAAAGAAGCTTCTGAAGGTTCTCTAAAAGGCGTTCTTGGTTACACTGAAGATGCAGTTGTTTCAACTGACTTCAATGGCGACACTCGCACTTCAATCTTTGATGCTGCAGCTGGTATCGCACTTAACGATAACTTCGTTAAAGTTGTATCTTGGTACGACAACGAAATCGGTTACTCAAACAAAGTTCTAGACCTAATCGCTCACATCTCTAAGTAATGTAAGCAATTAGCTGACTTTCTTTGAAAGCAGATAGTAAGAGGCGACGCTTAAGGGTGTCGCCTTTTTTATACCTAAAATATGTCAATTCTGATTTCTATCAACAATCTCATCGCATCACAGTGATCAGTCATGCTTGATATATTATAAAACAACCACGGCGGCTGTTATTTAAGTTATAGCACATGAAATATTCAGATCAAATATGTTACAAAAATAACAAATAAATCTTAATATTCTTTGATATTTTAAAACGAAAAATAAGTTTTCATTGTTTATGGTTTTACGCTAAATATACCCAAAATCATCAACAATGGGCGCTTTCGCCACTCAACATTAAGGAAAAGAAGATGGATTTACGTCAACTTTCGACAATTAATGCATTATCTGATGCTGTTACTGTATGCGAATATCAAGGAGTGAAAATTATTCGCATTATTCACCCAATGGTAGAAGCGGGAATTTCTCTCCATGGTGGCCATCTGCTTTGGTTCAAACCTGCGGGTGAAAAAGATGTTATTTGGCTAAGTGAAAATGCTGAATTTGATCTAACAAAAGCAGTTCGTGGTGGTATTCCTGTTTGTTGGCCATGGTTTGGTAAAGCAGGTACTCCTTCTCATGGTTTTGCTCGTACAAGTGAGTGGACATTATCACAACACCGTGAAAATGAGCATGGCGTTATTGTTTCTTTGACTCTTGAAGATAACCAACAAACTCGTGAGGTTTGGCCACATAAATTCCATAACCAAATCACATTTGAAATGAATGCTGAACTGAAAGTGAGTTTATCATCAACCAATACAGATACTCAGCCTTGGTCATTTGGCGGTGCACTACACACTTATTTTAATATTGCAGATATCAACAATGTTTCGATAACAGGTATGGGTCACGAATATTTAGATAGCACTCAGGCAGGTAAAGCGTGTCAAGGTAACGATGTATTAACATTCAACACAGAAACAGATCGCGTTTATACTCAGCCTCAACCAACAATTCTAATTGCCGATAAAAATAACCAACGTACTATTGCAGTGACTAACGAGGGTGATAATGCCGCAGTTATTTGGAACCCTTGGCAACAATTATCAATAAGCATGGCCGATATGGCAAACAACAGCTTTGAAACTATGGTATGTGTTGAATCAACTATTCATACTCCAACCCTTGAATTACAGCCAGGACAAACACATACATTATCAACACGAATTGCCGTCCAGCACTAATTAACAATACTTGTTATCACTAGCTAGATTACGATCTGGCTAGTGATATTAAGCTAGCATTGTGCCGCTAGATTCAATTAACACCCAGCCATTGCCATCGGGATCATTAAAGGTAGCAAATCGCCCTTCCATCATGGTAATAATTTCAGATAATGCGACTCCTCTACTACTCAGTTCCTGATGTGTAGATTGAATATCATGAGTCTGAACCACTAAACCTTGTACACCTCCCGCTTCCATTCCTGCAAAAGGTTTCACTAAACTGATCGTTGTTTCAGCGCCTCTAGGTACTAATTGAACCCATCGAGTTTGTTGATTTTCAGCATGATCTCTAATTAATTCAAACCCTAATACATCACGATAAAATTGCAGTGCTTGATTTTGATCTGTGACTGGAATTGATACCGTATCAACTCGACAAATAGACATAACATCTCGCTCCATACTCTTAAACACTAACATGACCGCCCATATTGAGATTAAATCAGTCATTTTCCTTTTGTGTTAAAAAATGAGTATGCCCCCTTAGATTCTTACAATTTATCATTCGCTCTTAATGTTAAGACAGAGCAAAAAAATCACGCTATGACAAAAAAACACAATAAAACTGTCTTTAATACATAATCAAAACATTTACTTCATAACTAAATACTTAATCAGTAATAAAAACTAATAAGCATATAAGTCATAGCATTTACATCCAACTGATAAACTCATCACCCGTAAACACAAAAACAACATAGATACAATAACTTTGCAACAATTTATCTTGCGAAACCCTTTAAATTAAAGGATAGTGATTGATATCGGTTATTTAATCGTCAATTTTATCCTATCAACTGTGAAAAAATTTATTCACCAATCAGTAATTCTGCAATACAAAGTAGCAAGTTCAGACTAGGCTTAAATAAGTAAGCAATGCAAAAACACTATGTTTTTCATTAATTACTCTCAAATATAAGAACGATTCAGGGGGCATACTATGAGTATTTTTGACCACTATCGTCAGCGCTATGAAGAAGCTAAAGACGAAGAGCTTTCATTACAAGAATTCCTTGATATCTGTAAAGACGATCGTAGTTCTTACGTCAACGCAGCAGAGCGTCTTCTAATGGCTATTGGCGAGCCAGAAATGATAGACACCGCACAAGATCCACATCTTAGCCGTTTATTTTCCAACCGCGTAATATCACGTTATGACACATTTAAAGATTTTTATGGCATGGAAGAAGCCATTGAACAAATCGTGTCTTACCTAAAACATGCGGCTCAAGGACTTGAAGAACGTAAACAAATCCTCTATTTATTAGGCCCTGTTGGTGGTGGTAAATCATCATTAGCTGAAAAACTTAAAAGTTTAATGCAAAAAGTGCCGATTTATATTCTTACGGCTAATGGCGAGCGTAGCCCAGTCAATGATCATCCTTTCTGTTTGTTTGATAAACAAGAAGATGGTGGATTACTAAAAGATGAATATGGCATTCCTGGTCGCTACCTTAATAGCATTATGTCGCCATGGGCAGCCAAACGATTACATGAATTCGGTGGTGATATCACTCAATTTAAAGTGATAAAAGTACGCCCTTCGATTCTTGATCAGGTCGGTATTGCTAAAACGGAACCGGGTGATGAAAACAACCAAGATATTTCATCATTGGTCGGTAAAGTTGATATTCGCCAACTTGAGCATTTCTCGCAAGATGATCCCGATGCCTACAGTTATTCAGGCGCCTTATGTAAAGCAAACCAAGGCTTAATGGAGTTTGTTGAGATGTTTAAAGCACCATTAAAAGTGCTACATCCATTATTAACAGCGACTCAAGAAGGTAACTATAACGGTACTGAAGGACTATCAGCATTGCCTTTTGATGGCATGATTTTAGCTCACTCAAACGAATCCGAGTGGCAAACATTCCGTAATAATAAGACTAATGAGGCCTTCCTCGATCGTGTTTACATCGTTAAAGTTCCTTATTGTTTACGGGTTTCTGAAGAAATGCGTATTTACGAAAAATTATTACAAAACAGTGAGCTATCATCGGCACCATGCTCACCAAGTACCCTTGAAATTCTAGCGCGTTTCACTGTGCTATCGCGTCTGAAAGAGCCTGAAAACTCAAGTGTATATTCAAAAATGCGTGTCTATGATGGTGAAACCCTTAAAGATACCGATCCAAAAGCAAAATCATACCAAGAGTACCGTGACTATGCGGGCGTTGACGAAGGTATGAATGGATTATCAACCCGTTTCGCCTTTAAGATTCTTTCACGTGTATTTAACTTTGATCATGCTGAAGTGGCAGCAAACCCTGTTCACCTGTTCTATGTGCTTGAGCAACAGATTGAGCGTGAACAATTCCCACAGGATGTTGCAGAAAAATATCTTGAACACCTCAAAGGTTTCTTAACGCCGAAGTATGTTGAATTTATTGGTAAAGAAATTCAAACCGCTTATCTGGAATCGTATTCAGAATATGGCCAAAACATCTTTGACCGTTATGTTAGTTATGCTGATTTTTGGATTCAAGATCAAGAGTATCGTGATCCTGATACCGGCCAATTGTTTGACCGTTCTGCGCTCAATAATGAACTTGAAAAAATTGAGAAACCAGCAGGTATCAGTAATCCAAAAGATTTTCGAAATGAAATTGTTAATTTTGTTCTTCGTGCTCGTGCCAATAATGCAGGTAAAAATCCAAATTGGACTAGCTATGAAAAACTACGCACTGTTATTGAGAAAAAGATGTTCTCTAATACAGAAGAGCTGTTACCGGTTATTTCCTTTAATGCGAAAACCTCAACAGACGAGCAGAAAAAACATGACGATTTTGTCGCTCGAATGATGGAGAAAGGCTATACCCGCAAACAAGTTCGCTTATTGTCTGAATGGTACTTACGCGTGCGTAAGTCGTCGTAACCAACTGACAACAAAGGGGGGAACTATGGCACACTTTATTGATCGAAGGCTCAACGGTAAAAATAAGAGCACCGTCAATCGCCAACGTTTTTTACGTCGTCATAAACAGCGAATCAAAGAATCAATTGCTGATGCGGTTAACAAACGTTCGATTACTGATGTCGATAGTGGCGAGGATATTACCATCCCCTCTCGCGACATCAGCGAACCAATATTTCACCAAGGCAAAGGTGGACAACGTGAAGTCGTCCACCCAGGTAATGACCAATTTAGCCCTGGTGATCGCATTGAACGACCACAAGGAGGTGGCGGTCAAGGTGGTGCGGGTGAAGGTCAAGCAAGTCCTGATGGCGATGGTCAAGATGATTTCGTTTTCCAAATTTCAAAAGACGAATACCTTGATCTATTGTTTGAAGATTTAGAATTACCTAACTTACAAAAGAACGCAATTAATCAGCTAGTAGAATGGAAAACGTTTCGTGCTGGATACAAATCACAAGGCGTGCCATCAAATATCGCGATTGTAAAATCATTGCAAAATTCATTAGCAAGACGAACAGCAATGACCGCAGGTAAACGACGTAAACTACGAGAACTTGAGCAAGCACTGACGTTATTATTTACAACCGAACCGGCTCAACCGTTTGAAGAAGAGCGTATCAAACAAGAAATTGCACTACTGCGGAAAAAAATTAACAGTACGCCATTTATTGATACCTTTGATTTACGGTATAAAAACTATGAACGTCGCCCACAACCATCGAGCCAAGCGGTAATGTTTTGCTTAATGGATGTATCCGGCTCAATGGATCAAGCGACAAAAGATATTGCTAAACGGTTTTATATCTTATTGTATTTATTTTTAAATCGTACTTACAAAAATGTTGAGGTAGTGTTTATTCGCCACCACACTCAAGCAAAAGAAGTCGATGAGCATGAATTTTTCTACTCTCAAGAAACAGGTGGCACGATAGTATCAAGTGCATTAAAAATGATGCATGACATTGTTAAACAACGCTATCGTCCCGAGGAATGGAATATTTATGCGGCGCAAGCATCAGATGGTGATAATTGGGCGGATGATTCCCCAGGCTGTCGTGAATTGCTTGATAAACATATACTTCCAGTTACACGCTATTACTCATACATAGAAATCACTCGTCGAGCACATCAAACATTGTGGCGAGAGTATGAAGCGTTACACGGCAGTCATGAGAATTTTGCAATGCAAAATATTAAAACTGTTGAAGATATTTTCCCCGTGTTTAGGGAATTATTTAAAAAACAAGTCAGTTAAATTCACACCACTCACAGAAATAAACATGATCGGCACAACCACAAACCTTGTGCCGATTTATGCTAACTAATCAATGACAGAGTGGACAAACATGGGGAGATTGAGTGATGGCAATAATGACAACAACAAAAACACTCAGTGATGGACCAGATTGGACTTTTGATTTACTTGAACAATATCACGTTGAAATTAAACGTGTAGCTGCACACTATCGCCTTGATACTTACCCAAATCAAATTGAGGTTATCACTGCTGAACAAATGATGGATGCCTACTCTAGTATAGGTATGCCTATCAACTACCACCATTGGTCGTTTGGTAAACGTTTCATTGAAACCGAACGTGGCTATAAGCATGGTCAAATGGGCTTAGCCTATGAAATAGTCATTAATTCAGACCCTTGTATTGCTTATCTAATGGAAGAAAATACCATTACGATGCAAGCGCTTGTAATGGCACATGCATGTTATGGTCATAACTCGTTCTTTAAAGGTAATTACCTCTTTAAAACATGGACTGACGCCAGTTCCATTATCGATTATCTTTTATTTGCTCGTAAATATATTACAGAATGCGAAGAAAAATATGGCGTTGATGATGTAGAAAAGCTGCTTGATTCATGCCATGCCTTGATGAATTATGGTGTTGATCGCTACAAGCGGCCTCAAAAAATATCGTTAGTTGAAGAAACAGCGCGCCAGAAAGCCCGTGAAGATTACCTGCAATCTCAAGTCAATTCTTTATGGCGAACCATTCCTCAAAACCAAACCCAAGAAACCATCTTAGAAGAAGAACGTTTTCCATCAGAGCCACAAGAAAACATTCTGTACTTCTTTGAAAAGCACGCACCATTACTTGAGCCATGGCAGCGGGAATTAGTGCGTATAGTGCGTAAAGTTAGCCAGTATTTTTACCCTCAAAAACAAACCCAAGTCATGAACGAGGGCTGGGCAACATTTTGGCATTATTCTATTTTAAACCACCTTTATGATGAGGGATTAGTAACAGATCGATTCATCATGGAGTTCCTACACAGCCATACCAATGTAGTCGCACAACCTGAATACAACAGCCCTTATTACAATGGAATAAACCCTTATGCATTAGGGTTTGCGATGTTCCAAGATATTCGCCGAATCTGTGAACATCCAACCGATGAAGATAAATATTGGTTTCCAGATATTGCAGGATCAAATTGGCTTGATACTCTCCATTTTGCAATGGAGAACTTCAAAGATGAAAGCTTTATAAGCCAGTTTTTATCACCTAAATTAATGCGAGATTTTAAACTGTTTGCCGTTAACGATGACGACCGTCATAACTATGTCGAAGTCAGTGCTATCCATAACGAAGAAGGCTACCGTGCCATTCGAGAAAAGTTATCGTCTCAATATAACCTAAGCAATAATGAGCCTAACTTACAAATCTGGAATGTCGCATTACGCGGCGATCGTTCATTAACATTACGTTATATTCCGCACAATCGTATTCCGTTAGCAAACAGCCATGCTGAAGTGATAAAACACCTGCATCGACTATGGGGATTTAAAGTAACTCTCGAAGAAGAATTACCTGATGGCCGCGGTAAAATCATTGCAACCTGCCCGGCTAATACTCAATACAATACTGATATATAACTATTAGCTCAGCTACAATATAAAAAAAGGGGGAACCAACATAACGTTGATTCCCCCGTTTTAATTCTTCAAGAACGGTAACTATTACTGCTCTTCTTCATATAAATATTTAGAGATCTTGACGCGATGGGTATACCAAATCGCTCCACTTTCTCGGCCATATTTTTTAATACGATCAGCAACCAACTCTGGTTGATGACCATCACAGTATGATTGTAAATCACTGTAGAAATTAAGCGCTAATTGACATGCTTCTGGATTCATAAAGTAATAACCGCCAACGCGAGTATAAATTTTACGTAAGCCATTAATTGTTAGCACATAGAGCGTATTACCCGATTTCCCCGCCATTCCTTGAAATAAACGGTAATCATAGTAATTAAAAGCACGAGCTCGACAAACTTCCTCACATAACTGAGGATCATTTTTACCGTATTTATCAACGATTTTCTTTACTTCTTGCAGTAAATCTAATCGATCATCGCTATTTTCAATAAACTCAGCAAAACTTTCAGCAGCGAGTAATCGTTGACATGATTCAATCACATGTTGAATTAATTCACTGGAGTTTTCTGGATTACCTTTGACAGCATAACGCATAAAAACACTACTGATATCCGTACGAGCCGCTAATAAATCAGCGAGTACTCGTTGGACATCCTGTCCGTCTAATGTAATTAACGTATCTAAAATGCTTAAACCAGAGGTATCCATGTAATTATTTACACGGGTCGGTTTACCATGTTGAATAGTTAACCAACCATCTCGCGCCAAACGTTGTAATACTTCACGCAACGTTGTACGAGTTACGCCAATCAGTTCCGAAAGTTCACGTTCAGCAGGAAGAATAGAGCCCTGAGGAAAGTGATTATTCCAGATACTTTCAATAATGTATTTCTCAGCAAACGTCGCTGGGCTATCTGCCTTAATAACCATCTAAGTTCAATCCAATTCGCTTCTTGCTTATATTATTTATTAACACTCATCATACCACTAGTTCTTCAATAGCTGAAATCTAGTACATAACTCTGACATAGAGCAGATAGATATGTACAAAAATAAACCATCTATACCCTTAAAGGTTGTCTTGGTTGCATTATTTTATCAGCTAGCGATATTTTGCCTTTAATATTCTGTATATTGTACCCCTAATGTCTTAGGTATCACCCTCAGTTTGTGATGAAAATGTCATAATAATTTTACATACTTATGTCTGCGATTGACTAATCAATTTCAATCGGTAAAGTTATCATTAACAAACTGGGAGCAAATGGACGCTGCTGCCTGCTTTAAGTTAAATATCATCATCGGTTATTTATGGTGTTTATCTTAAAGAACTTATCACTGCTAAAAATTTTTGGCATGACGCCATCAATTCTCTGCTGATTAGTGCTCGCGGGCGGCTTTTGTACCATTTCGTACCTTCAAATTTGCACTAATAATAAGAGATTCAAACATGGCTATATCGCTAGGGAATGCCTTCATAAAAAACTTTTTAGGTAAGGCGCCTGACTGGTACAAGATTGCAATTATTTCTTTTCTTATCATTAACCCACTAGTTTTCTTTCTCGTTGATCCTTTTGTTGCTGGTTGGTTATTGGTGGTGGAATTTATTTTCACTTTAGCAATGGCGCTAAAATGTTACCCGCTCCAACCTGGTGGTTTACTTGCTATTGAAGCTGTCGCTATCGGTATGACCAGCGCCGAACAAGTAAAGCATGAGCTTGTTGCAAATATCGAAGTATTGTTATTGCTTGTCTTTATGGTTGCTGGCATCTACTTCATGAAGCAACTATTGCTGTTTATTTTCACCAAGATATTAATCAGCATTAAATCAAAGATATTGCTTTCTCTTGCATTTTGTATCATGGCGGCATTCCTCTCAGCCTTCCTTGATGCTTTAACTGTTATTGCTGTCGTTATTAGTGTAACTGTTGGCTTCTACAGTATTTATCATAAAGTCGCTTCAGGCCAAGATCCTAATGCTAACCACGATCATACCGATGATGATCATGTTCAAGAACTGAGCCGTGACGATTTAGAAAACTACCGTGCATTTTTACGTAGTTTACTGATGCACGCTGGTGTAGGTACAGCGCTTGGCGGTGTAATGACCATGGTAGGTGAACCACAAAACTTAATTATTGCCGATCAAGCAGGTTGGCAATTTGGTGAGTTCATTATTCGTATGTCACCGGTTTCTATTCCAGTGCTGATTTGTGGTCTCTTTACCTGTGTGTTGATTGAGAAATTCAAAATTTGTGGCTACGGTGCGAAATTACCTGAAAATGTTCGCACGATTTTGGTTGATTTAGACAACGAAGAACGTAAACGTCGTACTAACCTTGATTACGCTAAATTTATTGTCCAAGGTATTATTGCGGTATGGTTAATTGTCGGCCTTGCAATGCACTTAGCCGCGGTAGGATTAATCGGTTTAACGGTCATTATTTTTGCAACTGCATTTACAGGCATAACTGAAGAGCATGCATTAGGAAAGGCGTTTGAAGAAGCTTTACCTTTTACCGCATTACTTGCAGTCTTTTTCTCGGTCGTTGCCGTTATCATTGATCAACAACTATTTACGCCAATTATCGGCTGGGTGTTAAGCCTTGAAGGTAGCTCGCAATTAACCATGTTCTATATTGCTAATGGTGTCTTGTCGATGGTTTCAGATAATGTGTTTGTCGGTACGGTATACATTAATGAAGTTAAAACAGCACTTCTTCATGGGGTTATCGATCGTAATCAATTTGATATGTTAGCCGTTGCTATTAATACAGGTACTAATTTACCGTCAGTGGCGACGCCTAATGGTCAAGCAGCCTTCTTATTTGTTCTAACCTCTGCGTTAGCACCACTAATTCGTCTCTCTTACGGACGTATGGTGTATATGGCTTTACCTTATACAATCGTATTAACCTTTGTTGGTTTAGCGGGGATTGAATTACTATTGGTTCCTATGACAGATTGGTTCTATAGCATGAATTGGCTAACGCAAGGTACAGTAGATGCTGCGGCATTAATTCCTGCGGTAGGTCATTAAAAGAACACAATCAACTTAATGACGATTTACTTATCTTCAGAGCTATGATTGAATAACGCTCAGTAATAAGTGCCATTTATCATTTCAAGGCCCTGATGTTCAGGGCTTTGTTTTATCCAGTTAGTCATTAGAGTATCCAGAATGAAAGTGCTTAATTCTTTTTCAAAAACACGTTTAGCTTGGTTGCTATTGCTACTGTCCATTATTTTCTTTGAAAGTTCTGCACTCTTTTTTGAACATGTCATGAAACTCGCACCTTGCGTAATGTGTGTTTATGAACGTGTTGCAATGATGGGGATTGGTATTGCCGCTTTAATTGGTTTATTGGCGCCTAAAAATGGCCTGTTACGCTGGTTAGGATTAGCTGGCTGGGGATTTAGTGCTTACCGTGGTCTTGAATTAGCCTATCAGCATGTAGGATTTCAATTTAACCCATCACCCTTTGCTACTTGTGATTTATTTGTCCAGTTTCCTTCATGGGCACCGCTTAACCATTGGGTTCCATGGATGTTTGAAGCCTATGGTGATTGTGCCAAAGTGGTATGGACCTTCCTTGATCTCTCAATGCCACAATGGCTAGTGATCATTTTTGCTGCTAACCTTATTGTTTGGGCCGTCATGGTTCTTGCACAATTTTTGGGTAACAAGCGCTAAACAACACAAAAACCAAATATAAAAAAAGCGAAGCTCCATGCTTCGCTTTTTTGTGGACCACTATAATAACAACATCTACTTAGCGATATCAGTATCTTCTGATGCTACATACTGTTGTAACGCGGCAATAATAGGATAATCAGCAGCACAAAACTGATAATCTGCTAATTGTAGCAATGATACCCATGTCATTTTTTGATGGCTATTGAGCGTAATATTCCCTTGCTGCCAATGGGATAGATAACCTTTTAGCTCAACGACTTTATCACCATAATCAAACACGCTATCAGCAAGCCATATTTCTGTTGTCGTTGTTATCGACAGCTCTTCAGACAGTTCTCGCTCAAGGGCTTGTATTGGTGTTTCACCCAGCTCAACTTTACCACCAGGAAATTCCCACAAACCACCTTGACTCGCATCATCAAACCGCTGCGCAATCAGATAATAACCCTGTTTTTCAATCACACCAGCAACTACGACTACATACGGCTTCGTTATTACCATTACAGCGTTTTACCACAACATTTTTTAAACTTCTTACCGCTTTCACATGGGCATAGATCGTTACGTCCAATCCCTTTAAAAGGATTAATCGCCTGTGCGCCAGAACCAATTTGCAATTGATCCGCCGCCATCATCACTTCTGTTAACATTAACGGTAATTGCGCATACAACTCCGTTGGCGCAGGAACACCCGTTACACCAGCTTGTTCCATTAATGCTAATGTTTCAGTTTCATCCACTAATAACATTAAGGTGGTTAATAATGCTGATAACATACGCATAGTGCCATCTGATACAGTTTGCTGTTCCCAATTCGGCTCAATAAATACCCATACAGCTAAGAAGCCTTCGGCAAACTCACGTAATGCAACTTGATTAACGCCATCTTGCTGCCAAATCAAACACTCTGGTAATTGATATTCACCCGCCTTCACCATTCGATATTGCATTTCAAAATGGTTAAGAATCGGCATTTTGTCAGCATCATCAACCATAACAACCGTAGTATCATCACCACCGCCATTGATTAGAACAGGTAACCACACTTCAGGTTCCATTGGCTTTGGATTCGCATTCGCTGCAAATAAAGCGCCTTCAATAAAAGTCGCAGACATACCTTGCCAATGTGCAGGTAACGCCATTAATGTATTCATTTGATGTCCTACTGGTTAATTCTTTTAGTTCACTTTAACGCTATTATACGTCGAATATGCGTGATAACAGCCATAACGGGCCTATTAATCATCGTAAATAACTAAAATTTGATAAAGTTAAAAGCAAAGGTGAACAAAATACGCTATTTATAACCTTTGATTTATTATGACGGATACACTTATGTCACCCTATCCACTGAATGCAATTATCGCTGGGGCTAGCGGTTTAGTCGGTAGTGAGCTACTACACCAATTACTTGATCACCCACGCTTTAATTATATCTATGCCTTGGCCCGTCGCCCATTACCTTTCCGCAGTAAGAAATTACACCAAATTATAGACAGCCAATTACGCATTATTGCTTGGGAAAATGAACAACCGGTTCCGGAATATGGTTTTATCTGTTTAGGAACAACCAAAAAAAAGGCGGGCACCAAACAAGAGCTTGAAGCGGTTGACGTTGATTTAGTTAAAAATGTTGCCATTACCATGAAAAACTTAGGTGTAAAACATCTGTTCGTCGTCTCTAGCTTAGGGGCTTCTAGATACTCACCAGCTCATTATTTACGTTGTAAAGGTAAGATGGAACAAGCGTTAACCACCTTAGCATTTGAGCATTGTGTCTTTGTTCGTCCAGGGCCACTTAAAGGTGAACGTAATCAGCCTCGCCAAGATGAATTAGTCGTTCAACGTATTTTTGATGTTCTGCATCCCTTAATGATAGGCCCACTGAAACACTATCTTCCCATTCCAGCCGAAGATGTCGCAGCCAGTATGCTAAAACTTGCCATCACATGTGATAAGCACCAATTACGGCCGACCACAATTATTTCCGGTCATCATCTGCGATCAAAGTAAAAACAAAGATGACAAATTAGCCAACTCGCACTAGACTCTTGCCCCTTAGCGTATTTACCGAGTAGAGCAAACACCCCTATGCGAGTTATTTTAGGCCCGATGGAAGGCGTATTAGATCATCTAATGCGTGAGATGCTAACCGAGATTAATGACTATGATCTTTGCGTAACTGAATTTGTACGTATCATTGATAGCCTACAACCCAATAGTGTTTTCTATCGTTTATGTCCTGAATTACATCAAGGCGGTAAAACACGCTCAGGCACACCCGTTCGCGTTCAACTATTAGGCCAAGATCCGCACTGGATGGCTGAAAATGCCCATCGAGCCTGTAACCTTGGGTCTGCCGGAATTGATATTAACTTTGGTTGTCCAGCCAAAGCAGTAAATAAGAGCCGTGGTGGCGCGGTATTACTAAAAGAACCCGAACTCATCTATCAAATCGTAAAAGCAACCCGTGCCGCAGTTAATCCAACCAAACCTGTGACGGCTAAAGTACGTTTAGGTTGGGATGATCCGCAACAATGCTTTGAGATTGCTGATGCTATTGCACAAGCTGGCGCTGATGAAATGGTGATCCATGCACGAACTAAAGATGATGGCTATAAAGCAGATACCATCAAATGGGATTATATTCGCCAACTTCGCCAACATGTTACATTACCGATTATCGCCAATGGTGAAGTCTGGAATCATGCTGATGGTCAAGCGTGTTTAGCCGCAACCAATACTGATGCTTTAATGGTTTGCCGTGGTGCATTAAACTTACCCAACTTAGGTAACGTGGTTAAATTTAATCAAGCTCCGATGACATGGGAACAAGTATTAGCACTATTATTAACCTACTCTCAATTTGAAATCAAAGGTGATAAAGGCTTATATTACCCTAACCGTGTTAAACAATGGTTTGCTTATTTACGTCATCAATATCCACAAGCAAAATTATTATTTGCCGATATTCGTTGTCTCAATAAAGCAGCGCCAATTATTGAACGATTAGAACTTGCTCAACAACAATTGTCGTTAACTGCTTAAAAAGCCATATTTAATCAGCGACTCCCCATAATAGTGAAGGACTAAAAATGCGTTGGAAGAATTCTCGCCAAAGCTCAAACATTGAAGATCGACGTGGCGATAGCCCAGCTCAAGCAAGTGTACCTACTGCTGGTTTATTACGTTTAGTTCCTTTACTAATGCGCAGTAAAATTGGTCGAATCATCTTAGTCATCGGCGGCTTATTCTTGGCTTTTCAATATTTCACTGGTGGTGGCTCCTCTCTTGGTTTGCAACAATCTCACCCCCCGAAAACAGCAGCACCATTAAATGATGAAAATAAGCAATTTGTTGCGGCTATTCTTGGCACGACAGAAAGTGTGTGGGACAAACAACTTTCAGGGCATTATCAGCCACCAACATTAGTGCTATATAACAATGTTACTCGTACTGGTTGTGGTACTGGCTCAGCCCAAACGGGCCCATTTTATTGCCCTGCAGATCAAAAAATCTACCTTGATCTTGGCTTTATTAAAGAGCTTAAGAAATTAGGCGCACCAGGTGATTTTGCCTTTGCCTATGTTATCGCTCATGAAGTGGGTCACCATGTTCAAAAATTACTTGGGACGAGTGATAAAGTGCACCAACTCCAGCAGCAAAGCGGTAAAGTCACAGCCAATAAACTCAGCGTAAAATTAGAACTTCAAGCAGACTGCTATGCTGGTGTTTGGGGTCACTACGTCAATCAACAAGGTATGCTTGATGCGGGTGATATAGAAGAAGGGATCAATGCAGCCAGTGCCGTTGGCGATGATCGTTTACAAGAATTAGCCGGACAAGCGGTACAACCAGATGCATTTACACACGGCAGTTCACAACAGCGTATTTCATGGTTCCAAAAAGGATTTAAGTCTGGTAATCCAAAAGTTTGTAATACCTTTGCTCAATAAGAGTAAAACGATATACAAGCAATGATTTAAACAATATTAATATAATCTATCAGAGACAAAAAAGCCCCCGTCACAGACTGAAGTGACAGGGGCTTTTGTATGAAATTAACTAACCGCTAGCGTCTTATTCACTGATACGATCAGGATGGTTTAAAATGTGATCTTCCCAATCAATCACATCAATTTCATACACGATTTTATTGCGTACAGATTCATCTGCAGCATGCATTGCATCTTTAGAACCTGTGATCAATGGATGCCATTCAGGTAGCGGTTTACCTTCAGCTAGCAAGCGATAAGCACATGTTTCAGGTAGCCATACAAACTCATCAATACGCTCACGAGTTAATTTAAGACACTCTTCGCCTGACTCAAATCGGTTTGCGTAATCTTTACATGAGCATGTTTGATTATCGAGCAGACTACACGCGACATTGGTGTAATAAATATCATCGGTATCATCATCAATTAACTTATGTAGGCAACATTTACCGCAGCCATCACAAAGTGATTCCCACTCTTGATCTGTCATTGTCGCTAAGTCTTTCTGTTGCCAAAAATGGGTCATGATACTTACACCAGTATTGTTATTTGTGTCGTTCAATACGCCACAATAATGAATGAGCTTATCAAAAAATAAAGCAGGCGGTTTTTATAGCGATCAATACGGTAAACTGCAAATTAAAAATACCTATTAATCCCCTATACTGACAGAAATAATAGCTATTATCATTTAGCGTAGGAATAAATTACCGATCTGTAAATAATCAAGATCGATAAAATCACCAAGTCATTTGGCTTTTAAGACTAACAATGGTAATTTGCGCAACCAATTTACAAAGCAGAAGGGAAAAATATGATGGAGTGTCGTTTAGGTTGTGGAGCATGCTGTATTGCTCCGAGTATATCATCTTCGATTCCAGGAATGCTGAATGGTAAACCTGCAGGTGTTCGTTGCGTGCAATTAAATGAAAACAATTTATGCAAACTCTTTGGTCAACCAGAACGCCCTGCGGTGTGTCATAATTTTAAAGCTTGCTCTGATATTTGTGGTAATACCAACGAGCAAGCCTTAACTATTATTACCGAGCTTGAACACATAACCGAATGATTATTACTGCTCGCTCACTGAAGAATAATGCTATTCTTTAACTGTGCCAGTCAGAATACGTAATGCACTTTTAGCATTTTCTACAACTTGATGGCCAGAATATGTCAAATATCCCCCATCCTCTTCAGTCACTAATCCTTTCGCATACAAACGTTGCGCTGCAGAGATAACAGCAGGACTTGCATCGCTATGAACCTTAATGCCTTCCATATTGCTATGCATAGGGAATTTTACCAGTAGATTCATTTCATCAACGATATCGGGAGTGTACAGCATAGTCACCTCTTTATGGAAAATCCCAGTGGGATAAATAATCTATTATTAATATTAGCGTTTGTTGGTAAGAAAACTAGGTGCAGAGATCAATATCTGAAGATCTTTCTCTACCAAGATGAGATCCATGTCAAAAAATTGAACATCTATCAGTCATTAAGTTTCAGTGTTGTATGAAAAACAACCTAACTTATTGAGGGATATAAAAAAGCCGCCTTACAAAATCATCATAATATATGAAACATTTTGCAAATAGCGGCTTTTTGACGGCTGTTTTTAGCTATTAAGCTTGAATACCAACAATTAACCATGGTGCATTTGGCTTACGTAAATCACGTTCTAAATGCCATACATCATTAATGTCTTCTTCTACGCCTTCAGCACTGTCTTTATAACGACCACTGAATTTAATACTTAGCTGTGCCATGTTCGCATCATGATCTGCTCGCACAAGCTCTGCATCAACATACATAACTTCAGTGTGTTGATCACCCGTCAGTTTTGCACGCTCCGCTGTTAAATCAGCCATTAGAGCTGGTGACACATACTCACGAATTTTTTCTAATTCGTTATGGTTCCATGCCCCTTGAATAACACGATAATGATCACGAGAACCATTTAAGAATGCATTCATATTAAAATTTGGCGGCAAGTTAAATGGCACATCACTATCTGTTGATTCAAAACCAGATGATTGCTGCTGTGCTGCGCCTTGACGGAACTGCTGTTGTTGCTGCTGACGTTGCTGTTGAGGCTGACGAGGAGAATTTCCCGCATAAGACTCACGGTGCCCCATCGGCGTTCCTTTATTAGCACGCATTGCTTTAAATAGTTTAAACAATACAAAGGCAATCACACCGATAATAAGAATATCCATAAACTGGATACCATCAAATGCACCACCAAAGAAAGCAGCTAACAGACCACCAGCAAGAAGACCACCTAACAAACCACCCATTAGGCCCTTTTTCGCTGATGACGCTGCGGTTGGGTTTTGTTTACGGATAGTATCGGTCTGTTGTGGTTGTTGCTTACGAACCGGAGCGGTTTTAAAGCTTTTACCAAACGACTTACCACCACCGAATTTTTTTGCTTCTGCATGCGGTGCTGTAAACGATACAGCCACAATAAGAGCAAATACGGTAAAAAAGCGTTTCATAATAATCGATATACCTTCGTCATTAACTCTAAGCATCGTAGCTATTCGCTACAAAATGTCAATTTAATCACCCATTAAAATTGTTACTAACGTTTAACATCCGTCATGCTTATTTAAAATAACAAATTAAACACATAATAATCAGACATCTAACACCAATAATACAGGCATCATTTTACGCAATTTTTTATATAATTAAACATAAAGCTATTTAATGTGCATAGATATGCGTAATAAATCGAACTAATACAACCTAAAAGGTGAAAATTCCAATATCATTCCATATATTATCCGCAGCAAAGGTTTATTATTATATACTGTTTTTTATGTCATCAATGAAAGTTAACAATATCCGTTCAACAATGTTACTTTCATTTATTATTATGATCATTTCTCAATGGAGATAGCTATGCAAGAGAACAATACACATAGTAAATTTGTGGGTTATCTATTGTGGATTTTTGGCTTTACCGGTGCTCACCGTTTTTATTATGGCAAACCCGTAACAGGCACCATTTGGTTTTTAACACTTGGTTTGTGTGGTATTGGTTGGTTAATCGATTTATTTTTAATCCCATCAATGAATCGAGAGTCTGATTTACGCTTCGCAAGTGGTGAAATCGATTATAATATCGCGTGGTTACTATTGACCTTCCTTGGTGTATTTGGCGTTCATCGCATGTACATGGGAAAATGGTTAACAGGTATCCTTTATCTATGTACTTTTGGATTTTTCTTAATCGGTATTTTAGTCGATTTTTGGACGCTTAATGATCAAGTGTCTCTTGAAAACACCAAAAAACAACACGCATAGTATTTATATTTTATGACACATCTTGTGGCATTATATGCTCCGTCTCAAGGACGCAGTATTAATGCTGCAATATTTACATTATGGGAAAGATATATTGCCCATAATGGTTCAGGGATGACAACTATTAAAATAATTAAAAAAGCAGTCTATCACTAGGCTAATTACGACAACTGCAAACATATTTAAAGAGTATAATTCCATGGCAAGAAGAAATGACCACACCCGCGAAGAATTGGTAAATATGACTTTAGAGCAAGTCAAAAACTTTCTCGATGAGCATCCACATCATGAACTAAGTTTACGTAAAGTCGCGGCGATGATTGGCTATGTTCCAAGTACTTTAGTTAATGTATTTGGTAACTATAATTTACTACTCCTTCATGCCGTTGCTCAAACACTTGACGAATTATTCCAACAAGCTGAGTTGTGTGTCCGTGAGTCAACCTCTTCTCAAGAAGCACTTCGTAACCTTGCTTTCTGTTATCTTGATTTTGCAACCGCACATCCTTACCGTTGGCAGTTAATTTTCCAACATACAATGAATGGCGAAGATTTACCTGAATGGCAAACGGATCGTATTGATAATATGACCGGTATGCTTGAAGCGTTAATTGGCCAAATTAATGATGAAATGACAGACAATGAAGTACTTGAAGCAAGCCGTGTTATTTGGGCTGGTGTGCACGGTATTACTTTATTAACTGTGGATGATAAGTTATTCACCTCAACCCCCGTTGATGGCAAAGCATTAATCAATAACTTATTAGATACCTACCTTAATTCATGGCATAAATAATTTAACGAGAACAGCAGAATGTCCCCTAAGCCTCAGTCAAGCCTATTAACTAAACGTCGGTTTTTACCTTATTTTCTGACACAAGCTTTAGGGGCATTTAATGATAATGTTTATAAAAATATTCTGCTGATCTTTATTGCTTATGCTTCAATACACACACTTCCACTTAATGCAGATCTATTAATTAATTTAGCTGCTGGATTATTCATCCTACCTTTTTTCTTATTTTCAGCCTCTGCAGGTATTCTCGCTGATATTTATGATAAAGCGAAAATAATGCGAATAGTCAAACTCGCTGAAGTGATTATTATGTGTTGTGCTGCGATTGCCTTTATCTACCAAAGTTACTTATCGCTATTATTTTTACTGTTTCTGATGGGCACCCAGTCTGCATTTTTTGGTCCAGCTAAATACGCACTATTGCCTCAGCACCTCAAAAAAAATGAATTAGTGTCAGGTAATGCGCTGGTTGAAACAGGCACGTTTTTAGCGATTTTACTAGGTACCATCATTGCTGGTGTTATCGCGAACAGTGACAATAGTCGCTACATCGCTGCTATTAGTGTGATTATATTTGCTATTTTAGGCTATGTTACTTCACTCGCAATTCCACCAGCACCACCAAGTCAATCCCACATCAAATTTCACTGGCGTCCATGGCAACAAACACGCCATACCATGAAGATAGCCCAACAAGATAAAGTTATTTTTCAGTGTATTATCGGTATTAGTTGGTTTTGGTTCCTTGGTGCTTGTTACTTAACCCAGTTTCCTAATTTTGCCAAATCCAATTTAGGCGGCCAAGCATCATCTGTTTCTTTCTTACTGACCTTATTTTCTATCGGCATAGCCATTGGTTCGATGTTATGTGACCGTTTATCACACCACCGTGTTGATCCTGGCATCGTTCCTATTGGTTGCTTTGGTATCAGTTTGTTTGGTTTCGGGCTCTATGCTATGACCCCTAGTGTTATGCCGGTTAGTGACTCTATCTTAACGTTTGTTGCACAACCCTCCTTATGGCCTGTTTTTATCTCGCTATTATTGCTTGGGGTCGCTGGCGGTATTTTTATTGTGCCGTTATATACCTTAATGCAACAACGTGCCCAAGAAGATCAACGCGCCCAAATTATTGCAGCCAATAATATTTGGAATGCGGTCTTTATGGTTATCAGTGCCATTGCCGCTATTATTTGTTTATCACTATTACACCTGTCTATTCCTCAATTTTTCTTATTATTGTCAGGATTGAATGGCTTAGTTTTAGTGTATATCTATTTTCAAGCACCCGATTTTTTCTGGCGCTTTGTGGTCTGGGTCGTCACTCACACGATGTACCGAGTCCAACACCACAACCTAAATAACCTTCCTCAACAGGGCGGTACTTTGCTCGTTTGTAACCATGTTAGCTATATGGATGCGTTATTATTGGCAGGCGCTTGTCCTCGCCCCATTCGCTTTCTAATGGATGAAAGCATTTATAACTTGCCACTAGTAAATACATTTTGTCGTGCTTGCAAAGCTATTCCCGTTGATTCAAATGACAGAAAATCTGTCCGTACTGCATTTGCTCTCGTTGCGTCTTATTTAGAGAATGGCGATATTGTGTGTGTATTTCCAGAAGGACACTTAACGCAAGATGGTGAAATAGCTCCTTTTATGCGAGGCATCGACTTAATCATTAAGCGCTCAAGTGTTAAAGTGATCCCTGTTGCTTTACAAGGATTATGGGGCAGTTATTTTAGTCGTGAAGGTGGGCATGCCTTGCTGAAATGGCCCAAGCGATTTTGGTCAAAGGTCACCATTGTTGCTGGAGATTGTGTACATTCAGAAACAACCAACAGCCAATTGCTGCATCAACAAGTCATCGAGCTACGTGGTGATAAGCGCTAAAATAAAAAGGCGAAGCTATGATGCTTCGCCTTTGTGTTTATATCCTCTACATTTAGACCTGAGTAGCCAACCATTTCGCTAAATCTGAACGAGAAATCTTCACATTTTGTGTAAAATATTCAGGCAATGAAAGATAGCGAATCGGTCGCTTATGTGGCGCAACATTTTGCGACATATAAGTGACTAACTGATCAACTAAATAACTGTCAAGAGAGGGCGCCGTAGTTAATATCGCTATCGGCCTTGCACCAAAGTCATGATCGTCTATTGGCAGAACGATAACTTGCTTAACCGCGGCGTGTTGTAATAATACTTGTTCGATATCTTCAGGTTGTACATTTTCTCCCCCTGAAATAAACATATTATCCGCACGACCTCGAATAAATAATTCATCATCATGCCACTCGCCTAAATCTTTAGTTGCAAACCAATCATCATCGTCATTATAACCAACCAAAGAAAAAATCGTATTATTGCGGTAATAGCCAAGGCATAACACTTTACCTCGTACCCAGATCTCACCATCGCGTAAAATAAGCTCACGATTAGGTAACACCGTTCCTACCCCCGCACTACTATTGGCACGTTTAGCCGTTATAGTTGATGCCATTTCTGTCATTCCATAACCACTCCAACATTCAATGCCGGCTTGTTCGGCTGCCGTCGTTAAGCTAACAGGAATGGTCGCCCCACCTAATAACACTTGTTGCAGTTGATGCTGATGGGCATATTGAGAATCAAGAAAACGTTGTAGTTGGGTTGGCACCAATGAAGCATGGCTAACCCATTGTAATGCTTGTTGTTGCAATGCAGGTTCAACTAAAACTATTCGAGCCCCACGGTATAACCATCGCCATATAATCGCTAATCCTGAGATATGAAATAGCGGCAATGACAATAACCAACTATCGTTAGCGGTAAAAGTCATTTGCTTTAATAACCCGCTCGCACTAGCTAAGTGTGATTGTGAATGATGCACAACAGCTTTAGGTAACCCTGTAGAGCCAGATGTTAATGTTAGTGAAACTGGACGATGTTCTTGCCACATCACAGGAATAATACGTTCTGACGTCATCGCTGGCGTCAAAGATAGAGTATGCCCTGGCAGTTGTTCAGCGACATTGTTATCTGAAGCCCAAATATGATCATTTTCCAACGCGGTTAATTGCTCAATTAACGCCTTAGAAGGCAATTTAGGATTGAGTCCAACATAACGCGCGCCCACACGAATAATGGCCAATAGCAGCCATAATACATCGATACTATTGGGCGCGACGACCGCAACCAATTGATCACGCTTAACCCCTTGAGCCACAAGTCGTTGAGCATAGGTTTCAATATTGGCGGTAACTTCAATCCAATTCCACGTCACCGCGCCAGCGTTTGCATCACCTAACGCAATCGCAATTTCAGTTGGTCGTTGTTCGGCCCAATGTTGCCAAGGCCATTTTTGAAATTCTGCTGTTATTTGTGCCATACCATGTCTAATTCAGATAAAGAAATCACTGGTAATTCACAACCAGGCCATGATTGCATTAATTGAGCTTGAAATAATTGCATCGTGTCTAACCCAGGGATCACATTTGGCGTTTGCCATTGCGCTAAACGAGCCAGCTGATTTAACCCTAAGCTTGATTCAATACTAGAACTGATCACTGCGGTCAACCCGACAGCATGTGCTTGTTCAATCAATGTGATGCATCGCGCAAGAGAGCCAATTAGCGTTGGCTTAATAATAATCGCAGCAACACCGGGTTCAGCTTTTACTTCAAATCCAGCATCGCGTACTGTTTCATCCCAAGCAATATTGATTCCAGTTTGTTGTGCAAACGCCAAACTGTCACTGGGTAAGCGGCAAGGTTCTTCTAAAAAAGCAATGCCACTGCGGTGTTCAGGCTTAACATACTTAGCAAACTGCTGTGCCTTTAGTGGCGTCCATTGGCGATTTGCATCCAGTCGCAATTGCATATCAGGAATCGCTTCCAACAGCATATTTGCCACAATGCCATCACGCACGGCTTCATACATGCCAACTTTAATCTTAGCCACTTTGTCACCAGAGATCTGATTAAAATGTTCCACTAGATCATCAGGATCGCCGCAACATAATGGCGCAACTAAATAATTACCGGGCATCGGAAGTTCAGCGGCTAACTCAGCCATGGCACAGCTAATACCAAAAGCGACTGATGGAAAAGCCGCGTCTAAATCAAGTGTTTCACCCGCAACCCATTGTGAAAGCAACTGTTGTGCTTGCTCACCCGCTTCAGTGGCCGTCTCAACGCTAAACTCGGGTAATGGCGCAATTTCACCATAAGCTAATTGTTGATCTTGGCATAACTCAACCACCCAACCTTCACGTGTAATCAAACGTTGGTCTCGTAAGATAACGCCAGAATCCATTGGAAGTTGGTATTGAAATAACTTAGCACTGCGCATTACATTTCCTTTATATGGTGCTAAAGCTGTATTTATTTAACAAACACTCTAGCCAGAAAACAGAGTCTCTGATTACTTATCACGCCACCACTAGCTGATAAAGGCTAACAATGCCGTTGTAAAAGCAACAGGTTGTTCAATATGAATATTATGACCAGCATTATCAATAACCGTCATATCTAAACCACCCGCCGATGCTAAATCTCGAAACTTAGTATCATGCTCGCCGCAAAGATAATGAATAGGCACAGAAAGCTGTTGTAATTGAGGTAATAATTGAGGCTGTTTAGCAAGTGAAGTCGCTAACATCATTTTGGCAATACTTGAGCCTAAATTATCACTTCGTTTCGCGACTAAAGCCTGTCGCTGTTCTAGTGTCAACGACGCAAAAACAGGCTGTTGGTACCAATCTTGTAATACATCAACTAATGGCTGTTGAGCAAATCGTGCCGCCCAACGTTGATCGTGTTGATAACGTGGCTCCTGCTCTGCAGCAGGTAATCCAAAATGCCCGCCTTCAAGCAGCACTTTCATTAATCGTGGTGAACACGAAGATAAAGGGACGTCTTTCGCTAATGCACACGCATGATACAGAGCTAAACGAGCCCCCAACGAATATCCAATCAACACGTAATCAGTAACACCACGATGAGCTAAAGTTGCGTTCAGGGCGTGATGAATAGCATCAAATCCCCCATCTAAAGCTGTGGTTGCCATATCAGCATCAACAAATGCACTTAACCCATGACCAGGTAAATCAATCGTTATACATTGTTGAGTCGCAGCAAGCTGACCAATCACATAACGCCAATCATGCCCATTACCCAATAAACCATGCAGAAAGACTAACGTCGGTTGATTGGAATCCGCTTTAGAGCCAAAAGTCTCAGAATAAAGTAGCATGCTCAACCTCAGCAAATAACGCCTTAAGCATAGCTCCAGCTTCACCCGCTGGCGTTTTAATTTCAACCAGGGTTGTTCCTATATGTGATTGACCATCTCGAATAGCTGCTTCAGCGGCAGTTAATGACGTTGGTGCGCAATACTGTAAGCCAAACATCGCTGCGGCATGACTAAATTCAAACCCATGTGGCATGCGATAAAAATCATCTTTTTGCTGATCAGGCACCGGCAACATATCAAAAATACCACCGCCATCATTATTGGTAACAATAACCACAATCGGATATTGCTGTTGATTCAATAACGCCAATGAATTGAGATCATAAAGTAACGAAGTATCACCGATCAGACACACTAACGGCGCTTTACGAGCACGCTGCACACCAGCTGTCGTCGCAATAAGACCATCAATGCCAGAAGCCCCACGATTAGCAAATGTCGCAGTTAATGGTAATTTAGCGCACATATCCAATAATCGAACAATCATGCTATTACCCAAAAACAACTCTGTTTGAGGAGCAATCCACTGCATCACTTGTGCGGCTAAACCTAATTCAGAAAAACGGTCACTGTGAGCTGTAACAATATCAAAATAACGTTGTGATGCTTCAACTAACGGCAGTGCCCATTGTGAATGTAATGACTCGGTTGTTAACGCTATTGCTGCTTGCGCCCATGCATTAATATTCGCTTGAATACGTTGACTACGGCGATGATGAGAGTCTAATCGTCCAGCCAGCGGATCAATCAGTAAAAACGCCTGCCATTGATGCTGACCAATAAACTGTAATAACCGTTTTGAAACGATACGGCCACCAAATTGCAATAGCACCGGCGCTTGTTGAAGATGATGCTGACAGGCACCATTTTGTAACCAGCCATCAAAGCCAGCATAATCACTACTGCCACCCGCTTGCGGATCCACCAGCAATGGCCAACCTAATATCGACGCTAATTGTTGAACAGTTTTAAGCTCATTCGCTGCTAATCGTCCTGCAACAATCACCCCTTTCTGAGCACACAATGCTTGCCATTGTGTTGCATCAATAGGTGCCATTGCCGATGACAATAGCGCTTGATGCTGACAATAAGGGATATCATCCTGCTGCCATTGTGCAACAGGGGTAAGGTAATCACTAAAATCAACATCATCGCCATACAGAGGCTCTGGATAATGACAATTAAAATGTACCGAACCACCACGTAATTGTTGCTGCTGCATCGCATCATCAATAGCGCATAACAACCAATTAGGGCTAATATCCAAACTTGGGCTTGGTATATCTAAAAAGTGACTTACATGATCAGAAAAGATCCCATGCTGACGAATCGCTTGGTTGGCACCACATTGAAGTAATTCAGCGGGGCGATCAGAGGTTAACAGTACCAGTTTTTCACCAGTAAGCCCTGTTTCAGCCACCGCAGGTAATAAATTCGCGACCGCAGTACCCGATGTCACAATAACCGCCACCGGAGATTGAGATGCTTTAGCTAAACCTAAAGCTAAAAAACCCAAACCTCGCTCATCAAAATGGGTATGAATCGTCAATTGTGTGAGTTTCGCTGCGGCCAACGTTAAGGGTGTTGAACGAGAACCTGGCGCAATACAGACATGTTGCACACCCAGTCTCATTAACTCTTCAAGCATTAAGCTTGCCCAACAACCATTTAATGCAGCTCGGTATAATTGGCTCGTTGTTAATGGTGGCTGTATCATGCGCTTTTATATCCCATCTTATCCATAGTATTCACATCATCAGAACATGGTTGTTCAAACAAACTGCATAAAGTGGAGGTTTTTCGATCGAGCTCTTTCCATTCACTATCTGCAACAGAGCCCGGCACAATGCCAGCGCCTGCAAACAAATGTAAATCATCACCACTGATCATTGCGCTACGAATCGCCACACAAAATTCACTGTGCTTTTGCCCAATGTACCCCACCGCACCGCTATACCAACCACGAGCAAACGGTTCGTGATCTGCAATAAAATTTAACGCTGCATCACGAGGTAAACCGGCAATAGCTGCCGTTGGCTGTAGGCTATCAAGTAAATTGGCACTGAAAACAGCATCATTAAGCTGACCATCAATACTGCGTTTTAAATGCTGCACTTTACGCAACTGAACCAATTCAGGCACAGGTGCAACATTCATCGATTCGCATTGAGGAACCAAACGTTCAACAATATCATCAACCACTAAACGGTTTTCATAGCGATTTTTGGTATCAGCCAATAACCATTGTGCCAGTTGTTGATCTTCTTGAGTATCGGCTCCACGTCCAATCGTACCCGCCAGAGCTTCTGTTTGTAATGCTCGTTCATGACGCTGAAATAAGCGTTCAGGAGTCGAACCGACAAAACAATGCCCTGCATCTAGCGCCATTAAAAAATGGAAACTATTACTATTACTAGCGCGACTTGCTTTAAGCAATTGTGCTGGCAATACCGGATGATCAAGTTGCAATGTTGTGCGTCGAGCCAACACCACTTTTTCAAATTCATCATTAGCTATTCCCGTCAGAGCTTGATCAATCATGGTTGACCAACCTGCAAAGTCAGGGCTATAGCTACGACTTAAAATACGGCTATCAATATCGGTGACAATATCAGGGCTGATAACGATTTTTTCTAACATCGCTAACATACGCGGCTTATCGTCACTCATATTTGCAGCAAGATGCCACTCACCATCAAAACGAATGATTTCAAGTAATGGCAAAAAGAAGAAAGACGACAGGCAGCGTCGATTACGATCGGTATGCCCATCAAAAGAACGTCCACCCCAAACACGCTGATCGTCATTAATCACTTGTTCAGCGATTAACGGATCGGTAAACGTTTTTATCTGCCCTAAAGCAACCACTTCTTCACGACAATCTCGAGATTGCCAATAGAATTTAGGAAATAAAGATTGTGCATCCATCCAATCAATGAGATCAGTATTTGCAGGCAGTTCTAGTTTTACTAGTAATCGTTGAGTTGTTACTGATGCTTGTTTAATGTTAGCAATCAATAATGCAACGGCTTGTTGTAACGCAGTCAAGATAACCTCGCTCAGCTAAATATCACCAATACGGCTCATCCCTGGCTGAAAGATAAAAATATGCCAATCATGGACATACTTGGTTCTTTGCTAATAATCGTTCTTATTTCAATGGTTACTTTAGCTAGAAAACCATGAATTATCAGCAAAGACGAATGATCTGAGTATTCTACCTCACTCAATAGCATCTGACTAATGAAGTAACGTCATTCCTTTTGGCTATATTTCAGCATAAATAGCTGAACCTTAACAATAACTGTAGTTAATACCATAGCTAGTATGGGTTCGAAATAACACAAAAAACTATTTTTCCAAATTTTATGCTGAAAGGTGTTCCTTTAAACTGGTTTTATAGTGTAATTTGTGGAGATACCAAAAATTATCATCAGGAAAGTATTATATGCAAAATTTCGGGATGTCATCCAAGCTCAATAATGTTTGTTATGACATACGTGGTCCCGTTCTTAAGCATGCAAAACGCATGGAAGAAGAAGGCCAAAAAATACTTAAGCTTAATATTGGCAATCCGGCGCCATTTGGGTTTGATGCCCCTGATGAAATTCTGGTTGATGTGATCCGTAACTTACCAACATCACAAGGTTACTGTGATTCAAAAGGCATTTACTCGGCACGTAAAGCCGTAGTACAGCATTATCAAAAAAGTGGTCTATTAGACATCGATGTTGAAGATGTTTTTATTGGTAATGGTGTCTCTGAATTGATTGTAATGGCAATGCAAGCATTACTAAATCATAAAGATGAAATTTTAGTACCGTCCCCTGATTACCCATTATGGACGGCCGCTGTATCACTTTCTGGTGGCACCGCGGTACATTACACCTGTGATGAGCAATCGGATTGGTATCCAGATCTTGATGATATCAAAAAGAAAATTGGACCTCATACTCGTGGTATCGTACTGATCAACCCTAATAACCCAACCGGCGCAGTTTATAGCCGTGAATTTTTATTAGAAATCGTTGAAATTGCCCGTCAGCATAATCTGATTATTTTTGCTGATGAAATCTATGATAAAATTTTGTACGACGGTGCAAAACACACCTCGATTGCGCCATTAGCACCTGATGTATTCTGTATTACTTTTAACGGCCTATCTAAATCATACCGAGTGTGTGGTTTCCGTGCAGGTTGGATGGTGTTATCAGGCGCCAAGCATAAAGCAAAAGGCTATATTGAAGGCTTAGAAATGCTGTCTTCAATGCGTTTATGTGCCAACGTACCTATGCAACATGCGATTCAAACAGCATTGGGTGGTTATCAAAGTATCAACGAATTGATCTTACCCGGTGGTCGCTTACTCGAGCAGCGTGATAAAGCCTATGATCTATTGACTCAAATCCCGGGGGTTTCATGTGTTAAACCCAAGGGCGCACTGTACTTATTTCCTAAATTAGATCAGAAAAAATTCAATATTGTCGATGACCAACGCTTTGCCATGGATTTCTTACTCCAAGAAAAAGTATTGGTGGTTCATGGCACAGGTTTTAACTGGAAACAGCCTGATCACTTCCGCATTGTAACACTACCGCGAGTTGATGACTTGGAGCAGGCAATGACCCGTCTTGAACGTTTCTTGCATACCTATCGTCAATAACAACAGTCATTCATACGATTTGTAATCTCATATTATTAGCCTCGATGTTGTCGAGGCTTTTGTTTATCAGGCACTCATTACTCTCATTACAGACCAAGTAATTCCCCCATCGCCTGCAGACACTTGATATACTCAATACATCAGTATTTTAGCTATAAGGGAACTCTCCCATGGAAAAAAGCCATTTTTTTGCGCATCTTGCTCGAATGCGTTTAATTCAACGCTGGCCACTCATGCGTTGTGTTGAAACTGAAAATATCTCAGAGCACAGTCTTCAAGTTGCTTTTGTCGCTCATGCTCTGGCACTGATTAAAAACCGTAAATTTGGCGGCAATGTTAATCCGGAACGTATCGCATTATTAGGTATGTTTCATGATGTCAGTGAGGTGATCACGGGGGATATGCCAACCCCGATAAAATACTTTAACCCTACCATTGCTGAAGAATACAAAAAGATCGAACTCACTGCTGAACAAAAATTACTGTCGATGCTACCTGAAGAATTTCATGATGATTATGCACCGTTAGTTGATAGCCACAAATTAGATCCTGAAAATGCCGCTATCGTAAAACAAGCCGATACTTTATGTGCTTACCTCAAGTGTTTAGAAGAATTAAGTGCGGGTAATCATGAATTCACTAAAGCAAAAAAACGCCTTGAAGAAACCTTAGCTGAACGCCGCACTCCAGAAATGGACTATTTTCTTAGCACCTTTGCCGATAGCTTTAATTTAACGTTAGATGAGATCAGCTAATGACAGCCTTTATTATTGATCCTTGCTGGCAACAACGTCATAGCGATGAACAAAAAATGCGTCGTGATGATCATCGCTCGGCTTACCAACGTGATCGTGCTCGAATTTTACACTCAGCCGCATTTCGTCGCCTGCAAGCAAAAACTCAAGTTCACGGTGCGGGTAATCACGATTTCTACCGCACCCGTTTAACTCACTCTCTTGAAGCCTCACAAATCGGCACTGGCATTGTGGCGCAGCTAAAATTAAAACAGCCCCAATTCCATTCATTACTCTCATCAACCAGTTTGATGGAGAGCCTTTGTCTGGCGCATGATATTGGTCATCCTCCCTTTGGTCATGGTGGTGAAGTTGCATTAAATTATATGATGCGCAATCACGGTGGCTTTGAAGGCAACGCACAAACCTTCCGTATCGTTACTTTACTGGAACCCTACACTGAACATTACGGCATGAACCTCTCTCGCCGTACACTATTAGGGCTACTTAAATACCCAGCATTACTGAGCCAAACAACAGCAGCAGAACGCGCTGCGGATGTGATGAACTTTCGTCATTTAAAAGCCAAACAATGGCACCCAGCAAAAGGGATTTATGATGATGACGAAACCGTCTTTGATTGGGTATTAGCGCCACTGTCAGTCAATGATAAGCAATTATTTCAGCAAATGCGCAACCATACACCATTGCCACAGCAACATAATAAAACCCGTTTTAAGTCACTTGATTGTTCAATCATGGAATTAGCCGATGATATTGCTTATGGTGTACATGATCTTGAAGATGCCATCGTGATGGGGATTGTTAATCGCGATCAATGGCAAGAAGCTGTCGCCTCTAAAATTGCAGAATGTGGTGATCCATGGCTAGAGCAACGAATTGGTGAGATCAGTGAACATATGTTTGCGAGTCATCATCAACGTAAAGATGCGATTGGCGCACTCGTTAATGCCCTACTAACTTCTATCAGTATCGCGCCAACGATTCAAGATGGTTTGCACAGTTTTGAAGAGCCATTATTAAAGTGGAATGCTTTTTTATCACATCCAATGGAAAATGCATTAAATGTACTGAAGCAGTTTGTTAGTGATTATGTGGTTAAAAAGCCTGAAATTCAGCTATTAGAATATAAAGGCCAGCAATTAATCATGGAATTATTTGATGCGTTTGCGTCAGATCCCGAACGTTTATTGCCAGAAGCGACGCGTAAGCATTGGCAACATGCGGTAGATAAAGGCGACAATGAGATGCGAATCATCGCTGATTATATTTCAGGTATGACTGATGGCTTTTCGCAGCGGCTGTACAATACTCTCTTTCAACCATCGATTACCTTGGAGATAGGTAACGAAGGACATGGGGTTTAGAGGGTCGAGGGTCGAGGGTCGAGGGTCGAGGGTCGAGGGTCGAGGGTCGAGGGTTGGTATTCTCAATACCCTTAACTCATAGTCAAGTACCAAAAAGAGAGTGTGTGTCCGAAATTCTCGTTACTTGCTTCTGCTTTTTCTCGTCCCTGCTCTCCCTATATTCTGCTCTTCCTCGCCACTCGTCCCTTCTTCTCACAAATAATTCTTCTCAAACACCCCTTGAGGCATTTGCTTAATCTGAAAATCTATCATGTGATTAAAAGTGGTTAGCAACGGCGCAAACTTATCAGTATCAGCTTCAAACGCAGATAGGGCTAAATAGCCAGCCTCTACCGTTGATACGCCCTGCTCTTTGGGTGATTTGCGAATGCGATAATTGCCATTGTCAGCATTATCTAAATTAACTAACGGCAAATGGTGTAAATTGGTTGCCAATAGCCACATTTTATACGCTTTTTTCCACGTGCCATCTAATAAAATAACCGTCTGTAAACGTTGCTTCTTTGCTGCCGCAGCAACACTCGATACCGGTACCGAACCTTCACCAGGATAGACGACATACACATCACGTTCAGGATCAGCCAGTAAGCTATTAAGTTCATCATTATTCGAAAAATCTTCTCCAACCCAAAGTCGGCTATTTGGTAGAGAAAGTGATAATATTCTTGCTGTACCTATCGCACGTTTGATTTCAGATGGATGCTGTAGGATCCAGATTTCCGTTGTTGCTGTGATGTTTTCAATCCAGTGGCAAATACAGGCTTTTTTTGCCTTACCACAGTATTCACAATACCGACTCATTGAGGTTGCCTTGTCTATTCGCAATTACATTATTATCGCATTAATTATAGGGATTATTGCTCAAATCCCCCAACTACAGCCACTGTTAGTATGGGATCGCCAAGCGATACTTAATGGCGAGATATGGCGGATCCTAACAGGAAATATTACCCATACCAATTGGATTCACCTCGCTATGAATGCGGGTGCATTTATTATTATCAGCTTTATTTTCCGCGCCCATTTTACAGCGCGATATTATAGCTTATTAATTTTAAGCCTCAGTACCATTATAGGTTTAGGGCTCTTTGCCACACAGATTACCTGGTATGCAGGATTTTCAGGTGTATTACATGGTTTATTTGCATGGGGAGCGATGCGTGACATTCAAACCAAAACCAAAGGTGGTTGGTTGTTATTCGTTGGGCTCATTGCAAAGATAGGTTGGGAACAATGTTTTGGCGGCTCAGCAAGTTCAGCCGAACTCATTGGGGTACAAGTCGCAACCCAAGCCCATTTAATTGGTGCGATATCAGGTGCAATTATCGCGCTTATCACAACACCTAAAGCTAAATAATATTCAATAAAAACGACAGGCGCTGGTGGCCTGTCGCGATAGATAAAACCTACATAATTGATCACTACAATTTAATTCGATTACGGTTTTTATCGACGGTTGACACACCAATACCTTTAACTTTTGCAAGATCATCAGCAGAAGCAAACTTGCCATACTTAATACGATATTGAATGATATTTTCAGCTTTATCCGGCCCTATTCCCACTAATAATTTATCAAGCTGTTCTGCATTGGCATCATTAATATTCACAATAATATCAAGGCCTTTATGCTGATCAGGATTGGCATAACTTACAGGGGCTAATACTAATGTTCCCGCTACAACGATAGCTTTAAACAACTGATATTTTATTGTCATGTTCATTCTATTCCTTTTGAAAGTGAATACGAATAATATGCAATAAAATTCTCATTGTAATAATAATGGCTATTTTATAGTTAAAAAAAAGACGGGTCGCACAAGACGACCCGTCTGTTTACATTACAGTTTCAATTAATCTTTCGATGCGTCTTGCATTGGGTAGCTAATCTCAGCTGATTCACGCAATGTTTTTAGCGTCGCAGCAAGATCTTCTTGAGCAAACATCTGCCCAATTTGCTCTGCAAACTGACCATTTACTTTTTCGCCAGCTAACTTCATGTTCACAACTTTATCAAGTGCAATGATTTCAACGTTACCGTTGTTATCACGAGCCATACCATAAGTTGCTTTACCAGCGGTTGGTTTAGGTAAACCAAATGCGACATTTGAAATATTTGCATTTGGACCTGAACGGTTAATTGTTTGTTCGCCAGAGAAGCTTAGACCGTCTTTAGCAACAATATCATTCTTACCTTTACGTAAGTCAGCAATGATCTCATCAGCTTTAGCTTGTGCTTGTTGTTCACCTTTTTGGTTCGCAACCAATGCATTTACTTTAGCAGCAACCTCTTTAAACGGTAATACTGCTTCAGCACGCGCATCATCAACACGTACAACAACCACATGCTCAGGACCCACTTCAATCACGTCAGAGTTCATACCATCATCATGAACTTCAGGGCTCTGTAGTGTTTCTTGAACTTGTTTATTAGCCAACACGCCTTTTTCAGCCGCTGGGGTGATGTAACCGGTGTTAACAATCTTAGCGTTAACAGCTTCAGCCGCTGCATCTAATGAATCTGGTGATTCAAACGCAACTTCTGCTAGCTTACTTTTCAGCTTATAGAACTCGTCAGCTGATTGCTGTTGTTGTAATTCAGCAACAATTTTTGCTTTAACATCAGCAAACGGTTTTACTTTTCCAGGTTTAATCCCATCAAGTAAAATAATGTGGTAGCCAAATGATGACTTCACAAGGCCAGACATATCACCAGGCTTAGCAAGGGCAAAAGCTTCTTGCTCAAATGCAGGATCCATTGTGCCTTTAGTGAACCACTCTAATTTACCACCGTTTTTAGCACTGAAAGTATCATCAGATGATTGCTTAGCAACTTCAGCAAAGTTAGCGCCACTCTGTAGCTTCGCAAGTAATGCTTCAGCTTTCGCTTTTGCAGCGGTTGTATCACCATTAATTAAGATGTGGCTAACTTCACGCTCTTCAGCAGAACTAAACTTAGCTTGGTTATCTTTGTAGTACGTTTCAGCAGCTTGCTCTGATATTTTAATATCTTTAGTTAAACCCTTATCTGATAGCTCAACGTAAGATACTTTGATCTGTGCTGGTCGCGTAAACAAATTCGGGTTTTGATCGTAAAAATCTTGCGCTTCTTTCTCTGTTACTTTTACTTTTTGAGTAAAGTCAGCAAGGTTTAGCGTTAATGTACGAACAACACGTTGTTGTGATTCAAGCTTACGTAGCTCATCAGCTTCATCAGCTAACACAAAGTCACTGCCTTGAAGTGCTGAAAGGAATTGCTGACGTAGCATATCTTTACGGATCGTTTCTGCAAACTGATCAGGTGTAAAGCCAGCACGACGTAATGCCATGTTATATTGCTCGTTATTGAATACACCATCAACGGCAAATGCGGGCATCGCTAGAATTTCTTGTTTTACTTGTGCATCGCTAACACTAAGACCAAGTTTATTCGCACGTTGTTGAATAAGTTCATCATTAACCATACGATCTAAAACACTTTGACGGAACTGCTTCACATAAGCAGGATCACTCATCAAGGTTGAAAAATAATCGCCCATACGCTGCTGCATACGGTTACGTTCATTTTGATAAACTTGCTCAAACTGACGTTGGCTAATATCTTTACCATTAATCTTTGCTGCAACTTGCTCATTTCCACTCGCCAGATAACTGCCGACGCCAGCAAATACAAAAGATAAAATAATTAGGCTTAGAATAATCTTAACCCAGATGCTGTTAGCGCCTTCGCGCAATCGCTCCATCATAATCTGCCGTCTCTCCTACTGTTCGATCTGGCTCGGTTTCGAACTACTATCAAATTAATGCACACTGCTACTGACATCACCATGATGACCGCACCATACTATTTACTACATGTTATATAACACCAACTGAATAGCTACTGCTATATCGATACCCTTGTTTTAATTAACTTAGCTTTATCAATATAGATAACCTGTGACCGATAAGCCACATACAGCACTGAGAATTGTTACATAAACGCAATTAAACAACGCTATGATGAATATCTCACTGGATATTTGTCGTAGTCTGTTGCTATGAGGCTATTTATAAGTAAAAAAAACGCATCAACCGATGCGCTTTGATTGTACCGAGTCAGTATACCCTTTCCGGTAGCAATTTTTAAGCCATGAAAACATGACAATATAATGGCTCAACAGCCATAATTGTTTAGTTTACAGAATCTTTAAGCGCTTTACCTGGTTTGAAACCAGGAACTTTTGCAGCTGCGATTTGAATTTCTGCACCAGTTTGTGGGTTACGACCAGTACGGGCTGCGCGCTCACGAACAGAAAAAGTACCAAAACCAACTAATGCAACTTGATCACCGCTTTTTAGGGTTTCAGTTACAGTTTCAATTAATGCGTCAAGAGCACGGCCAGCAGATGCTTTAGAAATATCAGCACTTTCTGCGATTTTATCAACTAGTTGAGTTTTGTTCACAATTAGATCCTCTGAATGAACCTTGATTACCACGCGATAGTTAAGTCAGTATTCGCGTCAAAGGTAATCAAGTAAAAAACATTATTACTTTGATAATTCATTTTAAATAACTATCAAGGCTTAAAATTAGTTCGCATATTGCGGATTAGATGTACCTTATAGCCACACAAAAAAACGCTGACAAGTTTTTTAATCTTGAAAGCGTTTTTTCTTTAACTAATTTAGCTCTAGGTCACTATTTTGTACATTGACTAGCTCAATGCCTGTTGGATTATTTTGTAATGCCAACATTAGCACTTCATCAATCCAACGAACTGGACGCACTTCCAAATCAGCAATCACATTCTCTGGAATCTCTTCTAGATCACGCTCATTTTCTTTTGGAATTAATACCGTCTTAATGCCACCACGGTGTGCTGCAAGCAGTTTCTCTTTCAAGCCACCAATCGGTAATACTTCACCACGTAACGTGATTTCACCTGTCATCGCAACGTCAGCACGCACAGGGTTACCTGTTAAGCTTGATACCAAGGCTGTACACATAGCGATACCCGCACTTGGGCCATCTTTTGGTGTAGCACCTTCAGGCACGTGAACATGAATATCACGTTTTTCGTAGAAATCACTCGCAATGCCTAAACGTTCAGCACGACTACGTACCACTGTCATTGCCGCTTGAATAGACTCTTGCATTACATCACCTAAAGAACCTGTGTATGTAAGCTTACCTTTGCCCGGCATAGATTCAGTTTCGATAGTTAATAAATCACCACCAACTTCTGTCCATGCAAGACCTGTCACTTGACCGACTCGGTTACTTTCGTCAGCTTTGCCATAATCACAACGCTGTACACCTAAGTAATCTTTAAGGTTATCTTGGCTAATCGATACGTGCTTAATGTCTTTGTTTAATAAAATTTCTTTCACTGCCTTGCGGCATAGTTTAGAAATTTCACGCTCAAGACTACGTACACCCGCTTCACGAGTGTAGTAACGAATAATCCCCATTAATGCTGAGTCTTCAATCGTTAACTCGCTAGGTTTTAGTCCGTTACGCTCAATCTGCTTCTCAAGTAAGTGATTTTTCGCAATGTTCAGTTTTTCATCTTCGGTATAACCAGAAAGACGAATCACTTCCATACGATCAAGTAGTGGCCCTGGAATATTCATTGAGTTCGAAGTAGCAACAAACATGACATCAGATAAGTCGTAATCAACTTCTAAGTAATGATCGTTAAATGAACTATTTTGCTCAGGATCTAAAACTTCTAGTAATGCAGAAGCAGGATCGCCACGCATATCAGATGACATTTTGTCAATTTCATCTAATAGGAATAGTGGGTTTTTCACTTCCACTTTCGCCATCTTCTGAATCAACTTACCCGGCATTGAACCAATGTAAGTGCGGCGATGACCACGGATTTCTGCTTCATCACGTACACCACCTAATGCCATACGCACGTACTTACGTCCCGTTGCGGCAGCAATAGATTGACCTAGCGAAGTTTTACCCACACCAGGAGGACCAACAAGGCAAAGGATTGGACCTTTAAGCTTGTTTACACGGCTTTGAACGGCGAGGTATTCAAGAATACGTTCTTTAACACGATCTAAACCATAATGGTCAGCATTAAGAATCTCTTCAGCTTTAGCTAAATTCTTCTTCACTTTAGAGCGCTTATGCCAAGGTACGCTTAACATCCAATCGATGTAGCTACGAACAACCGTTGCTTCTGCTGACATCGGTGACATCATTTTCAGCTTTTGTAGTTCTTGCTCAGTTTTCTCTCGCGCTTCTGCTGGCATCTTTGAAGCTTCAATTTTTAGCTTTAATGCTTCAAATTCATCCGGCGCATCATCTAGCTCACCCAGTTCTTTCTGGATAGCTTTCATCTGTTCGTTAAGATAGTACTCGCGCTGACTTTTCTCCATCTGCTTTTTAACGCGTCCACGGATACGTTTTTCAACTTGCAGCAGATCGATTTCAGACTCCATCATTGCCATCAAGAACTCTAAACGTTCTGTGATCTCAACAATTTCAAGCACTTTTTGCTTATCAGCTAATTTTAATGGCATGTGCGCTGCGATGGTATCAGCCAAACGCGCAGCATCATCAATGCCATTTAATGATGTTAGAACTTCAGGTGGGATTTTTTTATTAAGCTTGATGAAGCCTTCAAACTGGCTTATCGCGGTTCGAACAAGTACTTCTTGCTCACGCTCATCCATTTCTGGCGTAACCAAAAACTCAGCATTAGCCGTAAAAAACTCATCATCAGCCAGATCTTCAACTTTGGCACGTTGTTGGCCTTCAACCAACACTTTGACCGTACCATCAGGTAGTTTCAATAACTGCAGAATCGTTGCAACGGTACCAACATCATAAAGATCAGTGATCGACGGTTCGTCTGTGGCTGCTTCTTTTTGAGCGACCAACAGAATCTGTTTATTGTTTTCCATTGCCGACTCAAGGCAACGAATTGATTTTTCCCGGCCCACAAACAATGGAATAACCATATGAGGGTATACCACTACATCACGTAGAGGTAGAACCGGGATCTCAAGGCGCTCAGAACGCTCCAGGTTCATATTCTTCTCTCTTCCTGTCCATACTAATCGTATTAAATAACTCGACTGGATACAGCATAGTTACTTAATACGATTAGAGTTAGCTTATATTGAGTATATGGGGGTGAAGCATCAAGTTTCAATGTATGAAATGTCAGAAAATAAAAAAGGAGGCAAAAGCCTCCTTTTTTTTAGCTTTTATGTGCAGATATTGAGCACTTACTCAGCACTTGCCGCTTCTTGTGGTTCTGTATTTTCGAAAATCAGTAATGGTTCTGACTCACCGTTAATTACAGACTCATCAATCACAACTTTACTCACACTTTCTAGAGACGGAAGCTCATACATAGTATCAAGTAATACTGCTTCAACAATAGAACGTAGGCCACGAGCACCTGTTTTACGATCCATCGCTTTTTTAGCAATAGCAATCAACGCATCATCACGGAATTCTAATTCAACGTTTTCAAGCGCTAGTAATGCTGCATACTGCTTAGTAAGGGCATTCTTAGGCTCACGTAGAATTTGAACTAATGCATTTTGGTCAAGTTCACCAAGTGTTGCAGTAACAGGTAGACGACCGATGAATTCAGGAATCAAACCATACTTCACCAAATCTTGTGGTTCAACTTTCTTAAACAAATCACTTAGTGTATCTGTTTGATCTTTTGAACGAACATCAGCAGCAAAACCGATGCCTGTACCTGTTGCTACACGTTGCTCAACAACTTTATCAAGGCCTGCAAATGCACCACCACAGATAAATAGGATCTTAGAAGTATCAACTTGTAAGAACTCTTGTTGAGGATGCTTACGACCACCTTGCGGCGGAACAGAAGCAACAGTACCTTCGATTAGCTTCAACAATGCTTGCTGAACGCCTTCACCCGATACGTCACGTGTAATTGATGGATTATCTGACTTACGTGAAATCTTATCGATTTCATCGATGTATACAATGCCGCGTTCAGCCTTGGCTACGTCGTAATCACATTTTTGTAGCAACTTTTGAATGATGTTTTCAACGTCTTCACCAACATAACCAGCTTCAGTTAATGTTGTTGCGTCAGCCATTGTAAATGGAACATCAAGCATACGCGCTAGTGTCTCAGCTAATAATGTTTTACCACTACCAGTTGGACCAATAAGTAGGATGTTACTCTTACCTAATTCAACGCCATCACTATTCTTATCGCCATTACGTAGACGCTTATAGTGATTGTATACAGCAACAGCCAACACTTTTTTAGCGTGTGATTGACCGATGACATAATCATCTAAGTTGTTACGAATTTGTTGTGGTGTCGGCAGCTCGTCGCTATCGCTTTTCGTCATCACTTCTTTGATTTCTTCGCGAATAATGTCGTTGCATAAATCAACGCACTCATCACAAATATAAACAGAAGGACCGGCAATTAGCTTGCGAACTTCATGCTGACTTTTGCCACAGAAAGAGCAGTAAAGTAGTTTGCTACTACTCCCCTCTTTTCGCTTATCTGTCATTCGCTAACCTCTTTATTGGGGTATCCCATCATTGTCTTGTCTTGAGTGTATAACAAGTCGACTTATTTTGCTTTACTAAACCCGCATCGCGAATTGCAAAATAAAACAGTTTAGTCACGCTTACTCAATACAGCATCAACAAGACCGTACTCTACTGCCTGATCTGCAGACATAAAGTTATCACGATCTGTATCACGCTCAATAATTTCTAATGGTTGACCAGTATGTTCAGCCAATAGTCCATTCAAACGTTGTTTAATCGTTAGAATTTCTTGTGCATGGATTTGAATGTCCGATGCTTGACCTTGGAAGCCACCAAGTGGTTGGTGGATCATGACGCGAGAGTTAGGTAGACAATAACGCTTACCTTGAGCACCACCAGCCAATAGGAATGCACCCATTGAACATGCTTGGCCCATACATACAGTACTTACATTTGGTTTAATAAACTGCATGGTGTCATAGATTGACATACCCGCAGTGACTGAACCGCCTGGAGAGTTAATGTAAAGGAAAATGTCTTTGTCTGGGTTCTCTGACTCCAAAAATAGCAGCTGGGCTACAACTAAGTTAGCCATATGATCTTCAACCTGACCGGTTAAGAAAATCACACGCTCTTTTAGGAGACGGGAATAAATATCGTAAGAACGCTCACCACGAGAAGTCTGCTCGACCACCATCGGTACCAGCGCATCCATAATCGGTGACATGCCGTTTTGTGCTTGGTAGCTCATAATCTTATTTCCCTAAAATAAATGGCCCGAATGAAAATATTCACACGGACCATTGTTAGCAGAAGACTTGAGAGAATGTCAAATCTCTACAGCAATTTCAGTAAATTAAGCAGCAGGATTCATTAGATCGTTGAAGCTAACTTCTTTATCTGAAACCTGAGCTTTAGCTAGAAGAGCGTCAATTGCTTGCTCTTCTAGAGCAACGTTGCGCATATTGTTCATTAGCTGCTCGTTGCTTGCGTAGTATTTAACTACTTCAGTTGGATCTTCGTATGCAGAAGCCATTTCAGCGATGATTGCGTTAACACGCTCTTCGTCTGCTGTTAGTTCTTCAGCTTTAATTACTTCACCAACTAATAGACCAACAACTACACGACGCTTAGCTTGCTCTTCGAACAATTCACGTGGTAGTTCAGGCATGTTCTTAGCATCGCCGCCAAAACGTTGTGCTGCTTGCTTACGTAGTGCTTCGATTTCTTGATCGATAAGCGCTGCAGGAACAGTGATATCGTTTTGCTCAACAAGACCGTTAAGAACTTGATCTTTAATGCGACCTTTAACAGCTTGCTTAAGCTCACGTTCCATGTTCTTACGAACTTCAGTCTTAAGACCTTCAACAGAACCGTCTTCAACACCAAACTTAGCAACAAACTCTTCAGTTAGTTCAGGTAGCTGTTGTGCTTCAACTTTGTGAAGAGTGATAGCAAACACTGCTGACTTACCTTTTAGGTTTTCTGCATGGTATTCTTCAGGGAAAGTTACTTCTACAGTAAACTCTTCGCCTGCTTTATGACCAACAACACCTTCTTCGAAACCAGGGATCATACGACCTTGGCCCATAGCAAGTGCGAAACCTTCAGCTTTACCGCCGTCGAATTCTTCGCCATCGATAGTACCAACGAAATCGATAGTTACACGGCTATCTGCGTCAGCAGCTGCTTCAACGTCAGTCCAAGTAGCTTGTTGCTTACGTAGTGTATCTAGCATGCCGTCAACGTCAGCGTCAGTTACAGTAACAACTGGCTTCTCAACAACAACTTTGTCTAGACCAACTAGTTCGATTTCAGGGAAAACTTCAAAAGAAGCTTTAAATACTAGATCTTTGCCTTCAGCCATTTCTACTGGAGTAAAAGTTGGCGCACCTGCTGGATTGATCTTTTCTTTAACGATAGCTTCGATAAAGTGGCGGTGCATTACTTCACCTAGGATGTCTTGACGAACAGAAGCGCCAAACATTTTAGCAACCATCTTCATTGGTGCTTTACCTGGGCGGAAACCGTCGAAACGACGAGTTTTAGCAATCTTACGTAGTTCAGCAGCAACAGCATCTTCGATGTTTGCAGCAGGAACTGTAATAGTTAGGTGGCGTTCTAGACCTTCAGTGGTTTCAACGGTAACTTGCATTATATTTAACCTCAAAACTTACTCAGCTTTTTCTGAGTGGTGTTGCCGAACAGCCATTTACTGACGGTGGCATCCTTTCATGTTACAGCTCGAAAACCATAACGCCTAAATTCTTTCTTCAAGATTCTGAGAGTAGATAGCCTACTTAACAGAGCGCGCTATTATAACGACACGTAAGCGTGACGTCGAGGTAGATACCTTTAAACGCGAACGATCTCTTTAACTGCCTTACAAGATAGGGGCTAGAAATATCATTTCAAGGGGAAAAATGAAAATAATCGCTTTAAAACCATTTTTTTTGGTTCAAATGTCGGAAAAACGAGCTAATTAGAAAAAATTTCAGCAATGATGTAACGGAAAAATAGACTTAGAGATAGAAGTAATAATAAACAGAAGAGAGATGATGAAACAGAGAAATGACACAAGAAATAAGAGAAGAGATGGTACGCCCTGCAGGATTCGAACCTGCGACCACATCCTTAGAAGGGACGTGCTCTATCCAGCTGAGCTAAGGGCGCATCATGGTGTAGCAAGAAGCTACGAAGCAGGATTATACGTAGCTAAAAGGTAAGGTCAATCCCTTTACTCTATTTTTCCTATTTCAAGCGGCTAACTGGTTAAAGATACAACAAAAACGTCATTTCCAGAGTGTGATTTAAAGCAAACAGCACTAAAGCCTCCCCCTCGACTCTCAACGATTATTTCTTCTTATGATTTTCTTTTTATGCATTACAGCCTACTCTCGCCTTAAATCTTGATTCAATTTCAATATATTATCAAATAGCAATCGTTTGCTTAATGGTAATTAGCTTGGTTATCTGCCACAATATCAGCGTTGATACGTTAACCAACACAACAAAGGATCACCATGAGCGCTCAAATTATTGATGGGAAAATCATCTCCCAAACTGTGCGACAAGAAGTTGCAGCAAGAGTAAAAGCACGCACCGATGCCGGATTACGCGCACCGGGATTAGCGGTTGTTCTCGTAGGTCAAGATCCAGCCTCGCAAATTTACGTTGGTAGTAAACGCAAAGCATGTGAAGAAGTTGGCTTTATTTCAAAATCCTATGATTTACCCAGTACGGCATCTGAGCAGCAACTACTCGATTTGATTGATGAGCTCAATCAAGATTCCACAATGGACGGTATTCTGGTGCAATTGCCACTACCTGCAGGTATGGATAGCACACGAATTCTTGAACGCATCGATCCAGAAAAAGATGTTGATGGATTCCACCCTTATAATGTTGGCCGTCTTAGCCAGCGTATTCCAAAATTACGTTCATGCACGCCTAAAGGCATCATTACACTATTAGAACGTTACAATATAGAAGTGCGTGGTAAGCATGCGGTGATCGTTGGTGCTTCAAACATTGTTGGACGCCCAATGACATTAGAATTATTACTCGCAGGCGCAACAACAACAACCTGCCATCGCTTTACACAAGATCTTGAAGGTCATATTCGCCAAGCAGATATTTTAGTGGTTGCAGTAGGCAAACCTAATTTTATACCGGGTAATTGGATAAAAGAGGGAGCAACAGTCATTGATGTAGGTATTAATCGCCTTGAAAATGGCAAATTATGTGGTGATGTTGAATTTGATGTTGCTTGTCAGCGCGCAAAGCATATTACTCCGGTCCCAGGAGGCGTTGGGCCAATGACAGTCGCAACTTTAATTGAAAATACGCTGCTAGCCTGTGAGCAATACCATTCGGCATAAACACACCGATGAACAACAGTCACTGATGATGGAATATACAAAAAGCGAGTAGCCAAATACTCGCTTTTTTGTTGCTGTTATGCTTTGTTTTTTACTAAATCGGTATTTTCCACGCTGACTTTTACTTGTTTACCAAGCAAATTAATCAGCATAAATGACCGTTTTTCACCATCCGGTTCATGATAAATAGCATCAAGACCTTTAAATTTACCTTGTTCTAAAATTAATTTATCACCCTGCTGAGGTAATGACTCAAACATATCTTTATATGAATCATTATCTTCATTGAGCATTAAATTATAAACAAGTTCTTCGCTAACAATTTGCGGCATTGCCCCCTGACGAATAAAGTCTGCAACCCCACGTGTTGAGCGTACTGTCGTAAAACTTAATTGTTCGGGATCAAAGGTAACAAAAACATAGCTTGGAAATAACGGTTCATAGCATTCACAACGTTTACCACGAACAATTTTTTCTACCACTACTTGAGGGTAATAACACTCTGCCCCTTGACGATCAAGATTGATCACTGCGCGTTCTTGTTCACTACGCTTACAATAAAGTAGATACCAATCTTTCATTATCAACCCCAATAAAATCTTAACTTTTATTAGTATATACAAAATTAATACTGATTTATATCTCTCACTATTCACTCTGTTTAGAGGATAACTCACTGCCTTTATATTCTACCATGGCATGCTTTTACGATATTATTGGCTAATATTTACCGTTTCAATTGTAACATATGTGAATATTCTCAACTGGTGATATAAGCAACCAATATGAACCTTGAAAACAATACAAAAAACTAATTTTCAATTATAGAATAGTGTAAGATACAGCTTTAAAGAATGAAATTTGATTTTTCATAACTGATCGTTAAATATACAATCACTTATTTATCAAATGTTTATAATGTTTTATGATTGTTTATTAAATGTAAAAACTTGCAGTTAAATATATTGTGCTTTATAAACCTACATGAATGAGCAAACACACACTAATTAAAATAAAATAGAGAATCCTATGAGTCATAATAGTAGTGGTACCCTTCTGGGCCACCCAAAAGGCTTGTTCCTTTTATTTGGAACAGAGCTATGGGAACGCTTTTCTTATTACGCAATGCGAGCAATTCTGGTTTTATATCTAACAGATAAAACCATTAATGGCGGTCTTGGGTGGACCACGGAAGAAGCGCTTAACTTATACGGTATCTACACTGGCTTAGTTTACTTTACACCTCTTATTGGTGGTTGGATTGCCGACAACATTTTAGGTCAACGTCGCTCCATTATTATTGGTGGCGTATTGATGGCCATAGGTCAATTTACACTAGCATTACCTCATAGTGTTGTAGATCCTCATGCTGTTACTGCTTTCTATATCGGCTTAGCCTTCCTTATTGTAGGTAACGGTCTATTTAAACCAAATATTTCAACCATGGTAGGTGATTTATATCCTGCAGGTGATAACCGTCGTGACGGTGCCTTCACTATTTTCTACATGGGTATTAACATTGGTTCACTACTAGCAGGTGTTATTGCCGGTACTGCATCAGCTGTCTATGGCTGGAAAGCAGGCTTCCTATGCGCAGGTGTAGGTATGTTAATGAGTTTATTAATTCAAGTTTTCTTTGCTCAACGTTATCTTGGTGATATCGGTACGGTACCAGCCGCAGTACGTGATGCAGAAAAAAATGCGAGTGGTAAAAAAGAGCCACTAACTAAGATTGAACGCGATCGTTTAAAAGTAATTTTAGTTATGTGTACTTTTGTTATCGTATTCTGGGCAGGCTTTGAACAAGCCGGCGGTCTGATGAATATTTACTCTCAAGAATACACTAACCGTATGATTGGTGATTTTGAAGTACCAGCAGCATGGTTCCAATCACTAAACCCATTCTTCATTATTCTATGTGCACCATTACTTGCTGCGCTATGGGTAAAAATGGGCAAAAGCGAGCCAAATTCACCGGTTAAATTTGCTTTAGCGATGTTCTCTCTTGCGCTGGGTTTTGCTTGTATGATCGGTGCTGCGCTAGAACAAAATGGTGATGTAACGGTTAAAACATCAATGATGTGGTTAGTCGGAGCGTACTTCTTCCATACTATTGGTGAGTTATGCCTATCACCCATTGGTCTATCAATGGTAACTAAATTAGCGCCACTACGTCTTGCATCATTAATGATGGGCGCATGGTTTGGTGCTAACGCAATCGCAAACTACATCGCAGGTGTTGTTGGTGCAAGTATCGGTCAAGCAGGTCCATTAGCGATCTTCTCTGGTATTGCGATCACTGCGGTTGTTGCAGGCGTATTACTATTGTTATTCTCTAACAAGCTAATCTCATGGATGCACGGTGCTGAAGGCGCTGTAGATGATGATGACAGCGAAATTAAACCACAACCAGCAAATGCTTAATTGTGATATAGAATAAACAAAGGGGGATGCAATGCATCCCCCCTTTTTTTGTCTGCCATTTAGTATTATCGGGTTATATTACCGTTTCGAAATTAACACTAAAATTAACATGCTCAATATCACAAAGAGATAATCGTCCCCCAACATCTGACATAGGTAAGATAATAAGTGGATTATCACAAGCTTTATCACCTAACCACTGCCCTGCGGTTATCATTGCGCATTGCTCACCGACTTGTAACTTTCCGCCAAGCCCCGCTGCAATAAGATGTAATTGCTTCTCTGCTAAATTAAACACACCAAATAAGCCTTTCACTGGCGTCGCATAACCAGAGTACTGTAAACCTAACTCAATTTGAGTCACTAAGTGCTGCACACTACTTAGATAATTGCCTTGCTGGCGTAAAAAATCGTTAAAACATGCTCTAATTAATAATGCCGTTGCCGTACTATTTTCACCGCCAGAACTGGTATCTACCATATAGAATGCCAATTGACCGTCAATTAACCAGATATAATCAAAGATGACAGGTGAGATCTCTGCCGCTTGTAAAGCCCTGTAACTTAGCTTCCAGCGTCCGCAGCGAGATTGAAGATCAGGCATTAACCCCATTAATAATTCACGAGCAGCCTGAGGATTATTTTTTAATTCTGAAATATGCCATTGCAGTTCTTCTTCAACTAGCCCCGAATCATCACCATCGATAATCCAGCGCTGAGAAAAATCCTGTTGCTTTTGTCGTGCGCTATCTTGCAATTTTAATACAGAGATAATCGATGACTTCAGCACCATAATATTATCAATGGGTTTTATTAAAAAGTCCTTAACTCCTAAGCGTAATGCTTGAGCGACGTCGGTCATATTACCAGTCCCCGAGATCACTATAACGGGTATCATTGGGTATTGTAGTGCGACTTCTTCTACGAACTCCATACCTGTCATAACGGGCATCGACAAATCACATAATAATAAATCTGGGATCTCGTCTTTTAGGGCTCTTAATCCAATCAGACCATCTTCAGCTTCTCGTACCTGACATTCTTGGCTCTTTAAAAAGCCAACAAGCATGGTGCGAAACACAGGATCGTCTTCTACGATAAGTATGTTTTTCCCTTTAAGCAAAAGTATCTCCTTTTTCATGACTACGTCTATGAGTGTATAAGCTAAAGTTAGCAACACCAACTGCGATCACCAAATTTTATGATGCAGTTATAATTCTAGAACCTACGCTTACTCCGCATAAGAAGCAATTAACAGTCCATAGCAGTTTATATTTACCACTAAAATATTTGCTATCTGAAATATTTAATTTATAAATAGAGAGGCATTTAAACACTGTCAAAAAATTATCAAAAATTCATCGCAGACCAATAAAGGCAGCGCTTAACATATTTTTATTTAAAATACACAACAAAAAGGGGTGATTTTGACTCGTTTTGTTATACAATTATCCACTATGAGTTTTCACAAATGACTTTGATATGAAACTTGACGATCTAAACCTATTCCGCATGGTTGTGGAGAATGGTAGCTATACAGCAGCATCACGCAAAACTCAGGTACCGGTTGCGACGCTAACCCGCCGTATTCAAGCGCTTGAAGAAGGGCTAAACATTCGCCTTTTAAACCGTCATGCTCGTAAGCTATCGCTAACAGAAGCTGGTCAGAAATTTTATCAAGACTGTGCTCCATTATTACAACAGCTACTTGATACGACTGAACATATCAGTGAAGAGTGTAAAGGCGCTGCTGGTAAATTACGAATCGCTGCACCAACGAATATCACTAAGGTGATGTTACAGCCATTGTTAACTGCATTTATGCAAGAACATCCGGCGATCAGCATTCAGTTATTTATGAGCAATGAACCCGATCAACTTGATCCAACAGATTGGGATGTTATGTTCCGTGTTGGCCCTCAACGAGATTCAACTCTTATTGCACGTCGCATTAACGAAGTAAAAGATATTCTAGTCGCAAGTCCTGATTATCTTAAGAAAAACCCAGAACCTAAGCATGCTCAGGATCTCCATGAACATACGCTATTAAAAGGTAATCCGCTGTTACGCTGGCGTTTAACCAACCAAAATGGCGAAACGGTTACAATTAACGAGCGCGCACGCTTTGAAGCAAGTGAACTCAATGTGATCCGTAAAGCATGTAGTGCAGGTCTTGGTATTACGCTTATGCCAAACGTAATGTTAGAAAAATACATTGCAGCTGGTGATGTGGTACAAGTCCTTAAAAACTGGTCAGCGAACCCACGTGACGTATATTTGATTTATAACCACCGTGATTACCAACCAGAAAAACTACGTCTATTTATTGATTTTGCAAGCCATTACTTTGACCTTGAAAAACACTAAATAGCATTAGTACAAAAAACAGAGAAAAATGCCGCCAAATAATTAGGAGCGGCATTTTCATTTGTTGTTATTCATTACTGCTCTACCCATGATCGCTGTGCTTTGCATTTCGTTATCATCACCCTACTACTGTTGTTTTCATCATATTGTATTCGTCTCACTTTCCCAACACACAACAGATTTAACCAGCACAACTTGTATCACCAAAACATACATTAACGACAAACACTCCAATAAAAAAGCGATGGGTATTAATCCATCGCTTTATCGTGCTACCTTACTGTCATTGAGTGAATAACATTACATTCCTTCGTTATGCAGTTCGAGGTTCGCTAAATCTTGTTGTAATTCAGACTGTAATTTTGAGTCTTCGTTACGTAATGCATCAAGGTAATCAAGGTATTGTTGATCAACATCACCAGTGACATAACTACCATTAAATACTGATGTTTCAAACAGCGTAATATCAGGATTTCCTTCAGCGACAGCGGCAACCAAATCAGTTAAATCTTGAAAAATCAGACCATCAGCACCAATCAATTTACCAATTTCATCGACTTCACGACCATGGGCAATTAACTCATTGGCACTTGGCATATCAATACCATAGACATTAGGGAAGCGAACTTCTGGCGCAGCTGATGCTAAATAGACTTTATTCGCTCCCGCATCACGAGCCATCTCAATGATCTGCTCAGAGGTAGTACCACGAACAATCGAGTCATCCACCAGCAATACGTTTTTATCTTTAAATTCAGAACGAATCGCATTTAACTTACGGCGCACTGATTGACGACGCATCTGCTGGCCGGGCATGATAAAGGTACGACCAACATATCTATTTTTAACAAACCCTTGGCGATAAGGCTTATCCAACGTACGTGCGATTTCTAGCGCACTATCACACGATGTCTCAGGAATAGGGATCACCACATCAATATCAATGTCAGCCCACTCACGCTTGATTTTTTCACCCAGTTTAGTCCCCATAGCTAAACGTGCGCCATACACTGACACTTTATCGATAAAGGAATCGGGGCGAGCAAAATAGACAAACTCAAACACACATGGATTAAGCTGTGGGTTAAGTGCACATTGCTGTGTGTAAAGCTCACCATTAAAGGTAATATAGATCGCTTCACCCGGTGAAACATCACGCATAAAATCAAAGCCAACCGCATCCAATGCTACTGATTCTGACGCAACCATATATTCAATTTGGCCATTTTCTTCACGCTTACCTAAACACAATGGGCGAATACCATTAGGATCACGAAAAGCAATTAAGCCATGACCAATCACTAAAGCAACAACGGCATAAGCACCTCTTACAATGTTATGAACATCGCTGACTGCTTTAAAGACATCATTGGGACTAATTGGATAACTTTGGCTCTGTGCTAATTGGTTCGCTAGCACATTCAGTAAAATTTCCGAATCAGAGGTTGTATTAACATGGCGTTTTGTTTGCTCAAATAAGGTTTCTCGAATATCTGCAGCATTGGTTAAATTACCGTTATGCGCTAAAGAAATACCATAGGGAGAGTTAACATAAAACGGCTGTGCTTCTGAAACACTAGAACTTCCTGCTGTTGGGTAACGTACATGTCCAATACCCACATTACCTTGTAAGCGCTGCATGTGTTTAGCTTCAAAGACATCACGAACTAAACCATTCGCTTTACGCAGACGGAAACGATTGCTTTCTAAGGTACAAATACCCGCAGCATCTTGGCCGCGATGCTGTAACACTGTAAGTGCATCATAGATAGACTGGTTTACCGGGGTAGATCCCACGATTCCAACAATACCACACATTCCCTTAATCCTCGTTCTGCATAAAATAACAGCTGCTAACATTATTATTTATAACAATAATGTCAGCAACTGCAGTTAATCTTGCACTATTTAATGCTATGTAAAAAACTAGAGCTTTCTTTGATGTATTCAAAGAACCATTCTATTACTGCACCAAATTGAGGTATTAACTCAGATTTCTTCCACCACTCTGAGCTAGATAACCCGGTAAAGGTGTCAATAAAGAACAATACCGCAGCGACAATCAGCACACCACGAACCGCACCAAAAACAACCCCTAAAACACGATCAGTGCCAGACAAACCGGTTTTTTGTACTAATTGACCGATGACATAGTTCACCACCGCACCGACAATCAGTGTCGCAACAAACAGCACGGCAATCGCACTACCATTACGCAACATCTTGTCACTAAAGTTAGTAAAATAAACCGCCAACTCAGTATAAAAATTACTTGCGACAAAAAACGCAGTAAACCAAATCACTAATGACAGTGCTTCTTTAACAAAACCACGGACCAAGCTCACCATTGCTGAGAAGCAGATCACGCCCAGTATTACATAATCAATCCAGATCATTTTTGTTATTGCTCGTTTTGTTGATGGGTATTCTAACAGAAAAAACGCTTACGCAAACGTTTACCTAAGGATTTATTGCATCAAATCGGTTCAATTTACCATTTAGACCCGTAATTTTTTTCAATTCTGCAATTTGACCAGCTAGCTTCGCTTTTGATACATCAGGACCAACAACGACCTTTACATATTGGCCAGGTTTAGCATTACGCGGAATTAATTGTGCTTGATAACCATTCAAACGCAATTTTGCAATTAAGGCATTGGCATTATCAAAATTACCAAACGTACCCATTTTAATCACCCATGCAGAACTTGTTGTTGGCGGTTTTTTTACAACAGGTTTTGGCTTTTCTACCGGTTTTACAACAGGCTTAACAGTAACTGTTTTTTCAACCACAGGCTGTGGTTCTGCTGATGGTTGATTATCAGATTCAATGGTATAGGTTTCATCACCAGATGAGGTTGACGTTTGTGTATCCGTCGTTGCAACAACAGGCTCTTGAGGCAACACCACATTCGCATCTTCAGGCTCAGGAATAGTTTTGGCTTCGCTTTCTCCTCCCATTTTGGGTTGTAAAGGAATACTCGCAAATTCTTCTTTATAATGTTCTTTCTTACCATCGAAAAAATCGGGAAGAAAAATAACGCCTACCGCGACTAAAATAATGGTTCCAATTAGTCGATTTTGAAATTGACTCGCCACAATGACTCCTGTTGGTATCTAAAACGAGAACACTGCACAATCACAATGCGCTCTCTTCACGTTCTACAACTTTAAATGAGTAGTTATTTGACCGACAGTGTAAAACGAGCCAAACACGATTACCACATCGTCAGGTGCTGCTTGTGTTAGCGCTTGGTCAAATGCTAATTCTGGGCACTCAAATCCACGACAACCTGTTGGTAAATGCAACAAAATCTCATCCGCGACAGCAGCACGCGGCCCTTTCAATGAAGCAGGATACCAATAATCAACACTGCCACACATCGCAGCAACAGTAGCGGCAATGTCTTTATCATGTAGCATTGCAACCACAGCATGGACTTTGTTTTTACTTTCTTTCGCTTTGATAGTGGCAAGCTGAGTCGCAAAATATTGCGCAGAATGTGGATTATGAGCCACATCCATAATAATTAATGGCTGCTCACTCACCCGCTGCATTCGCCCAGGTAAACGTGCATTATGTAACCCATCAACAATATTCTGATCGCTAATATCAAGTTCAGTAACTGACAATGCCATTAACGCAGTCGCTGCATTAGGCAAAGGTAGTTGAGGTAAGGGTAAGTCTGTCAAAGAAAAAGCACCAGCTTGCCACTGCCAACGATCACCCTCAACATGATAATCAAATTGATAACCGACCTGATAAAGTTCAGCACCAATATCATCAGCATGTGCTGGCACCGTTGCTGGCGGATGTGGCTGCCCACAAATTGCAGGTTTACCACTACGGAAAATACCCGCTTTTTCATAACCAATAACATCAATGTTGTCACCGAGCCAATCAACATGATCAATGGCTAAACTGGTGATCACACATACGTCATGATCCACAATATTGGTCGCGTCTAAACGGCCGCCTAAACCGACTTCTAATACCACAACATCAACTTGATGCTGTTTAAATAATGTCAGCGCAGATAACGTACCAAACTCAAACAAGCTTAAACTGGTTTCACCTCGTGCCGCTTCCACACTGGCAAATGCTTGGCAATGCTCACTATCATCAAGTTCTTGGTTGTTGATTCGTACACGTTCGTTATAACGGACTAAGTGAGGCGAACTATAAACACCAACCTTGTATCCCGCAGCTAAAAGAATGGCTTCAAGCATGGCGCAGGTTGAGCCTTTACCATTGGTTCCAGCAACGGTGATAACACACGGAGCAGGCTTGATAAGATCGGCACGTTGCGCGACTAAGCGAACACGATCAAGTCCCAAATCAATGGCGCTAGTATGAAGTTGTTCAAGATATTTTAGCCATGTTGAAAGCGCGGCTGTCGCTTGAGGAGGAGTCAATCCTGACATTGAAATCATTCACTTGTAGTAACGAACTGAACCATTAATTTACCACCGAACGCTAAAGAACTTAATCATCAAGGGTAATAAATTGCAGATTCAGCCTAGAAAAAAAATGCCACACTAATAAAAATCAATTAGAGTGGCATTTATTAACATTAATCGTTGTCGTTACCAATGGTAAACCACACTCGATTAAAGAGAATATTAGTCTTCTTTTTCTGCATCATCGGCAACAGGTTGTGGCTCAGGCTTACTATCAACAGACACAACCAATGGTGATGCTTGGTTAGTCATTTTAGCCATTAGGCCCGCGATACGTTGACGCATTTCACGGCGGTCAACAATCATGTCGATCGCACCATGTTCAAGCAAAAATTCACTACGTTGAAAACCTTCAGGTAGCTTTTCACGTACCGTTTGCTCAATAACACGTTGGCCTGCAAAGCCAATCAGTGCTTTTGGCTCACCAATATTAATATCACCAAGCATTGCAAGAGAAGCTGAAACGCCGCCCATTGTTGGATCCGTTAATACAGAGAAGAACGGTAAACCTTTTGCAGATAAACGCTCTAAAGCAGCACTGGTTTTTGCCATTTGCATTAATGACATCAGTGCTTCTTGCATACGTGCGCCGCCACTGGCTGAGAAACACACCAATGGACAGTTCTTTTCAATAGCTGAATCAACTGCACGTACAAATTTAGCACCAACAACTGATCCCATTGAGCCGCCCATAAAAGAGAATTCAAAGGCACAGGCAACAACAGGTAAACCAAGTAACTCACCATTCATCGCAACCAAAGCATCTTTCTCGCCAGTTGCTTTTTGAGCAGCGTATAAACGATCTTTGTATTTCTTAGAGTCACGGAATTTAAGCTTATCTTGTGGCTCTAATTCTGCTGCGATTTCCACTTGCGTATCAGCATCAAGAAATGTTTCAAGACGACGACGTGCTTTCATACGCATGTGATGGTCACATTTAGGGCAAACTTCAAGATTGCGCTCGAGATCAGCGTGATACAGTACCTGATCACAAGACGTACATTTCGTCCAGACACCTTCAGGGATTGATACCTTACGCGAAGATACGATGTTACTTTTCGTTAGAATCTTTTCAAGCCAGCTCATGAATGACCTTTCTTTTTTATTCTTCCGCCTAGAGTGACCGAAGAGACAAATTCATTAAATATTATCTACGATTAAAACATAATCTTATTAATCTGTAGATAAAAAACTGGTATTACCTTTATAAGTCACTATGACATTTTGGAATAAAAACATCAATAAGCGTTAGAAACAGTCATAATATGGTGAATTATACATCAACTATTTAGCCTGCATTAACGCCATCACTTACAAAAATAATGGACCCAGAGCCGAACGCGGCAAATTATATTCTGCAGGATAATCAACATCGACTAAATACAAACCTGCAGATTTTGCTGTTGGTCCCGCAATTCGACGATCTTTTTGTTCAAGTACCCACTTGATCCAATCAGGCTGTTTCTCACCTTTACCCACTTTAATTAAGCTACCTGCAATGTTACGCACCATATGATGCACAAACGCATTCGCTTTAATGTCGATAACGATAAAGTCACCTTGACGCGTCACGGTTAAATGCTCTAATCGACGCCACGGGCTGCGTGATTGACATTGGGTTGCACGAAATGAAGTATAGTCATGTTCGCCAATTAAATATTGAGCAGCTTCATGCATTTTCGCTTCATCAAGATGGCCATGGTAATGGCTAACACCATGTTGAAAAATAGCCGGACGCACAGCATGATTATAGATAACGTAACGATAACGACGCGCTGTCGCTGAAAAACGCGCATGGAAATCTTCAGTAACTTCATGTGCCCAACGCACGGCAATATCTTTAGGAAGGTATGCATTCACGCCCATAGTCCAGGCAGCCATTTTACGTTCAATATCAACATCGAAGTGAACCACTTGTCCGGTACCATGAACACCAGTATCGGTACGCCCAGCGCAAAAAACAGCAATCGGCTGATTAGCAATGTGTGACAACGCTTTTTCTAAACGCTCTTGAACACTATCCACATCGACTTGACGCTGCCAACCACAATATTTAGCACCATCGTATTCTATACCTAACGCTATTCGCATAATCTCACTTCGACTTAATTCAACATAAACACACAGGCGATGTTATTTAAGCGCCTGTTCAAAACAGAGGGTGAAGTATAGGGGATTTCGAAGGGTGAGGAAAGTAGGGACGAGGAAGAGCTAAAGATATCGAGTTTAGAGATTATTAGTGTCGAGACAGCCCAATATACGTCATCCCGAAAGTTGATGCGCGAAGCTATTCGGGATCTACTCACCACGTGCTTGAGCTTAAAAGAAACCAGTGAAAATAATAAC